>JAAENB010001299.1 GCA_024224995.1 bacterium
GTTAGTTTTCCAGGTTGTCAACAGAGTCCAATGAATTGGGGTCTCTTCTTCCGGGTGAGCAATTTCTTTTACATCAATCACATAAACATTCGGTACTGGCTTATACTTCTTTTTTGAATGCGTTTTAGGGACAGACATGGCAATAGTATCATAGCGAACCTCTAAGGTCGCTGTCCGGGCAGTACGCTTCTTGGTGCCATTTACTTTTAGCTCATAACTCCCTTTTACTGGTAATTTGTCTACTGTCTTAAAAAACAGTTCTTCTTCTCCTTCAAGTTTTCGGTCTCTGCTTGCTCTGATTAAAAGATCCGTATTCTTTCCCAATCCTCCCGCATGATGAAGATGAAAAAAGTCAAAAATATCTCCTTCTCTGTCTGTTACAACAGTCATATGAATGTTCTCAGGAAGTTTCCCCCTTGCTTCTTCTGGCAAGGATAACCATCTATATGATTCTTTTTCCTCTATAGGTTTGCTTTTATAATTATTGGCAACTCTCTCTTCCTCTCGAATCCACAATTTGATACCTGCTAAACCCAAGACACCCTCCTGGTTAGGGTCTATCATAATTCCAGGATGAAGAAAAAATCCCTGGTCAATATCATTCCCTACGGGACCAAGGCCTTCTAACTTTTTCTTCCTCCATGAAAAATTCATTTCTGTTGTATCCTCGGCAATTAAGACATGGTTGCATGTGACAGCTTCCATATTTTCCCGAATAAAATGTTCTGCAATTTTATGAGGCGTAATTGAAGCGCTATTGACAAAAAGACTCGCTGCTTTCAAGGATGCATGATCCGGAAGAGCAGCACTGGCGCTCCTCTCAAATGAATTTTCTATAGTATTTGCTATTTTCATTGCCCGTATATTTCTTCTCTCATCACCAAAATCTGAATTCTGAAAAATCTTTTCCCAGTAGCCTATCTTTTTTTCCATTGCATCCCCTTAATGAGATTAATTTTACATATTACTCATTAAGGGGGTAAAATTAATAGTCTTTTTTTTCCTTTTCCCTCTAAAAATGTGGGTAAAGGTCAGCCTTTGGGGGTTGGGGGGCCGACAGAAATTGCCCCCTTATCTACCTGGCTATGACCCCTCATCCTCTGAAGTTAATTTATAATACTCATACTTAAGGTCTTTGATCATATAAACGACCTTACACTCCGGAATAGACTTAATAAAACGAACACCATAAGACTTCGAAGATATCCGGGAATCGAGCATGGCAACAATCCCTTTATCCTGCTGGCTCCTGATGAGCCTGCCAAACCCCTGTTTAAATTTAATAATGGCTTCAGGAACCTGGAACGCGGGAAATGGATTAAGCCCCTGTTCTTTCAGGCGTTCAATCCTGGCCTGGATCGGAGGAGAATCGGGAACGGAGAAGGGGAGGCGCATCATAATAACACCGCGCAAAAGGTCACCAGGCAGGTCAATACCCTGCCAGAAAGAGTGAGTTCCCATGAGCACGGAATTCTCATCCCGGGTATAAAGAGAAACCGCTTCCGGAGAAGAATACTCATCCTGGGAATAGATAGGATAGTCGATA
>JAAENB010001300.1 GCA_024224995.1 bacterium
AACTGCTATCAAGAAATTCTTTTTAAATAGGGCCGGTTTCCGGGGATTTTGCCAGGGAGCGGTTTTCGTGACGTTTTTGTGTAGGGGGGGGAGAGGCATGCCTCGCCCCTACACAAAAACGACACAGAGGGGTGAACCCCAAATAAACACCGCGTACGGGCTGAAACAGATCCATTTATATAATTTGGGTGAAGATTCCTTGTTGTGCTGCTACATGAGCCTGCATCCTAGCAAATCTACCGTTTTCTCCGGTAATCCCCAAAAAATCTGCCATGAAATCACTCCATGCATCTCCGATGAGCTTATCACATAATGTTTGAACCGATAGTTATCGGTCAGAACAGGATCTTCCTGGGGAAGGCCCAGGATAGAATCGAGGTGTTTCGCCACAGCATAGGCCACAATTAAAGAAACGGACATTTTGCGGAATTTTCGAAGATCCAGGTACATCTCATACCCGTCCTCCTGGAACGAGATATGGAACTTATGCCAGCTATCTTCTTCCGGAACATCATGGGAATCGGGATCAAGATCCGGATCAAAAACAGGGGTGAGACGCTGGTATTGAACAGCAATAGCCATGCGCGCGGAAAAGTCCTTCTCGTTCATAACTTTTTTCAGCAGTTTAATAATAACAGCGGACCTTGAAATGCCAAGTGTTTCAGCGGCATCATTGACTTTTTCCAGTACGGAGACTCGAAAGTTAATAGTAGTTTGAATTATCATAAAAGTATCCTTATAACCTGGTATCAGCATGATATAAATTAGGTACAAGGAGCAGGGAGCAAGGGAAAAGAAAAGAATCTACTTAAAACAACTTTCACCTTGTACCATGAACCTTGCTCCTTACTTATATAGCATCATTTTAGGGCAAAACGTAACAAACTTTTTTTTAAAAAGCAAAAAAAGTTTAAAAAAGACAGCGCCGGTCACCGTTTCCCAAAGCGTTCAAATATTTCGTTCATACGGTCCGCGACCCGGGTGAAGGCGTCCAGAACAAGGGGATCAAAATCGGAAGGATCTGTTTTTTCGTCGCCCTTTAGTATAATTGACACAGCCTGTTCATGGGACAGTGTTGATTTAAAACTCCGTTTTTGCCGCAGGGCATCGTATACATCAGCTAATTTTACGATTCTTCCGGGGAGTGGAATTTCCGTACCTTTGAGTCCTTGCGGATACCCGGTGCCGTTATATTTTTCGTGATGCGTCCGGGCAATCTCAGCAGCCATTTTAAGGCGAGGGGAGTCTCCTAAGATATGAGCCCCGTAGAACGTATGAAGCTTAATTGCTTCGTATTCGTTTTCCGACAGGGGGCCTTCTTTTTTAAGAACATCGGGGTGGATATATATCTTACCCACATCGTGCATTTGAGCAAAATGATATATCTTATGAATAAAATCATCATCCATACCCAGCGCTTCGGCCAGCAGTTTCGCGTATTCCTTCATCCGGGTTTCATGATCTCCCCTGTCTTCGTCGTTTGCCTGCGAAGCCCTGGCGAGCGTGTCAATGGTATAGATAAATGCTTCTTCCGTTTGTTTCGTCTCTTCGGATATCTTTTTCAGGGAATTGGCAAACACAGCCAGCCCTTTAATAAGATAGGCATCGAACCTGGTTATTAATTTCCCGTGATAAAAAGCGATAATAGCCACCTGGCCGCTAATATAAGTGGCGTATCGTTCTATGGTGCCTGTTTTCTCACGCACAACAGCATGGAAGTGTGATTGATATTCCGAAAGGGTTTTGCCTTCTTCTTCCCAGTTCGACCAGACCACTTCATCTCCACCAAAGTTAATGGCGACCTTTTCTTTTTCCGGAACAATAGTAATCAGCTCGGGGTCTTTAATCACAATATTGTTCATCTTGCTGTGGATATGGCCCGAAAATGTTCCATCCCCGGCTTTGAACGTCAGGAAGATGAATGAAGCTTTGTTTGGATCATCTTCACCTTTATTTTTTAACAGCCTTTCCATAATGGCTTTGTAATGTTCTTCCAGTTTGAATGTGAGGGGATCGTATCGCGTAAATGTTCTGTCCATGAAATCATAGAGGCGCATGATATTATCATAGGACCTGCTTAAGCGGTCTTTTAAATTGACGGTTTCGCTAATGTCATGGCCTGAGACAAAAATAGAATCTTCGTCACGAAAGGTCCTGAAGGTAAAATCAATGGTTTTGCCTTCTATCGTGTGTATCAAAGAGAGGGTTCTGTTTTTTCCCAGTATCATGCCAATTTTGGATCTATACTCCGGGGGCAATATTTCCGCGCCATCTTCCCGGCCAATATTAAGATTATCAAGAAATAATTCCGCAGAGGGATTCATGTAAGAAATATTCCCCTCAATGTCCAGTTTCATAACAATACCCGGGTTCGACCCGGGGAATTTTAACAGGCTTGCCCGTTCTTTTTGAATGGTTAAATTGCTGCCGATTGTTGTTACTATCCAGGGGATTAAATAGGGGATTAATACATGAATGAGGCCGTATATAATATTACCGGAAAAATTTCCCGCAATAACTTCAGCATGATTGATGCCCTTTGCCAGGTATTCCGCGAGCCCCAAAAACAGGTGGATGCCGCTTCCCACGAGAATTGCTGCCAGAAAAGGGCGACTGAAGATGAAACTGATGTATTTCCATGCTCCTTTTGTCATACGTAAGTATAGCATATTCCGGGTTTTGCTTCAAATAAAAAAAGCGGGTTTTTTGCCGGGGTGAGCACCTCAGAGCTCTTTAAAAGAGCTGTTAACACCGGTCCATTTTCTGCGGATTGTATATAGTGCTGTGTGGCAGGATCTTTCCGGTCTAAAGGAAGTTTATTATCAGCATGACTTTTTTTTGATTTTAAAAGCACACACCCTTACTTATAGAGCATCATTTAAGAGGAAAAAGTAACAAACTTTTTTAGAAAAACTCAAAAAAACATAAAAATAACCATTTTTACACTTTTTTATCAACAATACTGTTGTTCATTCCTCCCCACCTAGCACTCATTCCCATGCTATAGACATCCGGATAAAAATTGAGTACATTTACTAATATCAAAGGATAATACTCATTTCATCAAATAGGTCTTTTCAAAGAAAAAGGAGATTAAAATGAATCTATTTATAAATCGAAACCTGATAAGCATACTACTGGTAACAGTAATGGCATTAACCGGATGTGAGGCCGGGCTTAATTCCTCAAGTGATACCAATGATAGCCAGGATAGCGGATTCAGTTTTTCCGATCTGTATACACAAATAAACACTCTGAAAACAGAAGTTGAGACATTGCGCAAAGTCAATGAAGACCAGCAAGAAACAATAGACGCAATAACCGGCGGGTCAGGGACTTCCATAAGCAGCCTGGTAAGCCGAATTGGCGACCTGGAAAGTTACGCGGGAGATGTTACTGCGAATCCGGCCAGTACATTGACAGCAAGAATCGTGTCACTAGAGAACAATGTGAGCAGGATTGATGATATAGAAAGCTATGTGGGAGACATTGCAGCCAGTCCGGCCAGCACAATATCGGCCAGGGTAACTAAAATAGAAGACAATATTGGAACGCTGGAAGCAGCTCCTGCTAAAACAATAACCGAGAGGGTTGTTTCAGTTGAGGGCAATGTGGGTTCGGTTTCTTCAAGCGGTCTGGATACCAGGATTGATGATATAGAAAGTTATGTAGGCAGCATTTCTGCCAATCCGGCAAATACAGTTAGTGAGCGGATTGCGGCGATAGAGGGAAATATAGATTCTGTTATAATCAGCACACTCGATTCAGATGTAACAACTCTCAAAAATCTTTTAACCGGAGTTACCAGGGAATCAGATACATACGGAGAACGGATCGTTTTCAGTAATCTAAATGTACAAATAAACAGTGGAGCAGGTTCTACAGCCTCCGCAGTAAACGGACTTGGAAACTTGATTATAGGATATAATGAATTAAGAGTAAGTGATAATGATCGATCAGGTTCACATAATCTAATTGTAGGAAGCGGGCAGAACTATACATCATATGGCGGTTTTGTAGCAGGGAGAGATAATAGCATAATTGAGATCTTTGCCAGCGTACTCGGAGGGACCAACCATACAGCCAGTGGAAATTATTCAGTTGTGAGCGGAGGATATGCCAACACAGCCAGTGGGCAGCATGCCAGCGTGAGCGGAGGATCTACTAATATAGCAAGTCTTAACGGAGCCAGTGTAAGTGGCGGGTATCTTAATAAAGCCGAAGGATGGAGTTCCAGTATAAGCGGAGGGATGAATAACACAACCTCTGAAGAGTATTCCAGTATTACCGGAGGACACACCAACTATGCGACCGGAATATATTCCTGTATTACCGGGGGAACGGAGAATACATCCAGTGGAAATTATGCGGTAGTGAGCGGCGGATATGCCAATACAGCAAGCGGGCAGCATGCCGTTGTAAGTGGAGGATCTACTAATGAAGCCAGTTATTATGGAGCCAGTGTAAGCGGTGGGGAGAATAACACAGCGGGAGGATGGAGTTCCAGCATAAGTGGGGGAACAAATAGAACCATAGCCGCTGACGGAAAATATGATTGGGCTGCAGGAACCCCCTTCTATTCTAATTATGAGTAAACTCTTGTTAAAACCTGCCGGAAGATTATAACCAGAAAACCAGGCATTTAATCCATGCCTGGTTTTTTTATATAAAACAAGGACACGATAGTCTCCTTCATCCGAAGCTCTTTTAAAGAGCTCTGAGGTGCTTTTCCCGAACGTTCTGCAGAGGTATTGCGCCAGGCAGGCATCGTTTACATTCCGGGTTGATATACCTTATATTGCCCGCTCTGCGGGGCCAGGTGCTCTCAAGAAACTGGGTTTTAAACAGGGCCTGTTTTTCAGGAAGAGAGACGTTGCGTGCAACGTCTTTACGGGTTGGTTTCCCGGAGATTTTTTTGCAAGACCGGTTTTCCGGGAAGAAATGAACTTGAATTTTACCCTTTCGCAGAGCCCACACCCCTCTCCTCGGAATCTCCATAGCCCTGGCCAGAAACCAGCCAGTAAAGGCGTTGCACTGCAACGTCTCTCAGAACCAAGCCCCTCGCAGGGGTCGCACACCTTGCCCGGAGTATCTTCGTAAAATAGACCCCGGTATACCCACAGTTTCTTTCGTATTTTTTCCCTGCTTCGCAGGGCCAGCTGCTCTCTCTCAAGAAACCAGATTTTAAATAGGGCCTGTTTCCGGGGATTTTGCCCGGGGTTTGGTTTTGGAGACGTTGCAGTGCAACGCCTCTACGGGCTCTTTCCCGAAGATTTTATCCCGGGTCAACACCACGGAGGGGTAACACCGCGTACGGGCACGGCGCGCCGTGCCCGTACGCGTACCGAATCCCTCGCAAGGGTCGCGACCCTTCCCGGAATCTCCATAACCCTGGCCAGAAACCAGCCAGTAAAGGCGTTGCACTGC
>JAAENB010001301.1 GCA_024224995.1 bacterium
GTTTCAGGCCAGGGCTATGGAGACTCTGAGGAGGGATGCGACCCCTGCGAGGGGATTCGGTACGCGTACACGGTGTTTATTTGGGGTTTAACCCCTCCGTGGTGTTGACCCCCGGGCAATATCTTCGGAAACAGGCCCGTAAAGACGTTGCACTGCAACGTCTCAAAACAGACCCCCTGTTTGAAAAAGTTTCTTGAGAGCAGCGGACCCCACTGAGCGGGGAAAAAATACGTCAGAAACTAAATCGTTTTGCGAGCTGCATCTGGCCAGGAAGTAGTATGGGCTCTTTGGGTTGTGAGGACTGTTTGAGCAACGCGAGTTCCGCAGCAATCCAAAGAGCCCATACTACTTCCAGGCCGCGCACAAGCAAATTTTAGTTTCTTGAGAGCACGGACCCGGCAGGGTATTCGGAACGCGTACACATGCAAACATGCTGCTTTTATAATAGAAAATCAACACAAAAATCGCCTGAGACCGAGCAATTAAAAATAGCCTATTGTTCTATAAAAGTGGGGTGATATGGACCGGAAAGAGTTGTTGTCTGTTATTCAGAAGGCTAAGGAAAAAGGGAGTGTTTATTTTTTCCTATTTTTCATTGCCATTTTACTGATTTCTTCACCGGATATATTTTGAAATAAGCCAGTTCTCCATTTCGTATAATCAAATATACTAAATTCAGGGTATTTGCTCAATAATTATCTATATAGATTAATACTAATTCCTTGAGTTTTCCCCCTATTTCCGTTAAAAACAGCCTATTGTTCTAGTGCACACCACCCTTTTGTGTCTGCAGCAGCTCCATCTGCTTTTTCATAAACTCCCGCGCCTTTCTCATGCCTTTCGTGTCCGGATCTTCCAGAAACATAAAAGCTTCTACCGGGAGCAGGTCTTTGGCCTTTTTCCCTTTATTCATGGCTTTATTCGCGCTGTGTACTTCCGCTGATGTTAGTGCCAGTAATTTAAAAGCCGCACTGCCCATATACGTATCAACATTTTTTGTCGCGTAAGCAAAATAGGTTTCCTCACTTAACTTGCCCGATTCAATAATATCTCCGTTCGCGCCAAATCCATAATATTGATCAATAAATAAAATCCCCTTATCTTTGAGAAAAATCCTTCCCCAGGCTAATTGAGTAAATTTTATAAGCCGGTCAATTTTCACCGGATCAATGCCCGCTGCTTCAAGTGAATCATACACGTCATCTTCTGTTGTTCCCGGTTTGGACGCGGCTGCCGCAAGAATGGCAAATAGTTCATCAATAGTCATAACATATACCTTTGTCTTTAAATAATAGAATAATGAATATGCGAATGTGTAGTGTAGGGGAGAGGCATGCCTCTCCCCTACACTACACATTCGTTTGCTAACACATGCAAATACAAACATGCTGCTCTTATAATAAAAAATCAACACAAAAATCGCCTGAGACCGGTTACTAATTCTGTTCAAAGAATTCTTGATTGCCACAAATCCGGCTCCCGGTGAAGATGCATTACTGCGATTATTAGTATCTTTTCGGGTCTGATTTGATAAATAATTCCATATGGAAACCTATCGGTTAAACATCGGCGAGCTCTTTTCGAAAGGAGGGTCCAGGCTTTCGGATTTTGTAAAATTTTATCAATTGTTTTTTCAACTTCTTCCGCGAACTCAAAACCAAGCCCCTCTCGCTGAAAATTATAATAAATGATGGAGTTATCGAATTCGACATCTGCTGCAGTAAGAAATTCGACATTCATGATCTTTTCATTGCATTAATCCTGTCAAAAACATCTTTCGCGGAAACGGTTTCAATTTCGCCGCGTTCATACGCGTCAATACGGCTCTCAGCTTCCCGGGCCCATAATTCATCATTCTTCTTTTGAAAAGACAGATCGAGAGTTGAAAAAAGTTGTTCAGCTAACTCCGCTCTTTCTTCAGGGGAAAGAGTTAAGGCTTCTTCAAGTATTTGTGCACCTTTGAGCGTCATTTTACTTTTCTCCTCTTGTTCCGGCAAAATCTCTTATAATCAAATATACTAAATTCAGGGTATTTGGTCAATAATTATCTATATAGATAAAGAGTAATTCCTTGACTTTTCCCCCTATTTCCATTAAAAACAGCCTATTGTTCTATAGAAGTGGGGTGATATGGACCGGAAAGAGCTGTTGTCTGTTATTCA
>JAAENB010001302.1 GCA_024224995.1 bacterium
GCCTTTGACGCCAACAGGGTGCAGAATTTTCTCCTGGAACTGAAGATCGCTGCCATCAAGGAACTGGATTATGAGGACTATATTGCCTTTCTTGGCCTCGTTGATGCGGAACCCGCGTTCCGGACCGGTATTTATTACCGCCTCAAAATTCACCTGTCTGATGAAGCTGCCCGCTGGTTTAAGCGTAATATGCGGAAAATCCGCAAGGGTATCCTGTATGCCGGTCGATGGGAACAATATTTCAGCTTTTCCGCCATTCCCATGAAACTGTGGAGAGGGAGAAAGATCCGGCAACTCTTTTCCTTTAATGATCCCGGAAAACAAAAGGAGTTTGTTAACAAACGATGGAACACCCGTACCTGGCGTTTCTTTTTGATCCTCTCTTTTAATAAGTTCTTTTTTAGATGGATCTTCGGTGATCCCGGTTTTTATTCCCAGGTTAAGGGATTCTTTTCCCCGGGACGCTATATTCACCAGCGGCTTCATGAATATATGGAAAATCATCTTGCTGTTGAAAGCTTTATGCTGGCCTTGATCTTTAAAGGTAAATTGTTTTCTTCCGCTCATTATCCGCCTTATCTTATGGAAAAGAATTTTGAGCTCCTTAAAGAGCGGGTTCACCGGGTTTCCATTTACACGCAAACCCTTGATGAACTGCTTGATTCTGTTCACGGCAGCTTCTGTAACAAGTTCTCTTTAAGCGATGTTTCTTCATTCTTAACCACCGAGTCCTATGGCAGCCTTTTTGGCAGGCTCGCTGAGAAAAAGGACCGGCGTTTTTGTATCCGGGATTTTTTAACCAACCGCGTTGTTCCTCCCGGCTGCCCTGAAACCATTCGGTTTTTTCCGGAATTACAGGATGAATTGGCCCTGGAAGACCGTTCCATTGGGTATACCTTTATTATTGGCGAGACATAGAATATGCCGGTTTTACTTCTTTCTTTCCTGTTTGGATGCCTTGCTGGCTATTTTATCATCGGGCAAAAATATAAAGGCCTGTGCAATAAAATCTTTTTCCTCTTTGGAGGATTCTTGATTCTCCTTATGGGACTTATTATGACCATAAGCAGGGAATTAAGAGCTTCAATGAAATGGGATATTGTTTATTCCGTCTTTTTTGCCGCTGCTGTTATTCTTGGAAGTCTTTTGTTTTCCTTTATCCCCCTGCTTTTTCTGAAGAAAAATTCCTCCGGGATCGCGGAGAAGAGACAAAAAGATCCTCTTTTTTCAAAAAGATCACTATTTCCGGCATTAAAACTTGTGGGGGTAAATATCGCGCTCATTACAGCAGGTGCCCTGCCCGGTCTTTTTATCAACAATGCTTCTGTAGAACAGACCGCAGCAGATGCCATGAAAATAGTATTAATATTGTTTATCGGAATTGTGGGAGGTCAGTGCGGGGCCGAATTAAAGATATATCTTTTCGCCGGGAAAGAGGTAAAGAACAGCAGCAAGGGACATAAGGGACTTCGTTCCCTGGTTACAGTCAATAATGTTCTTATATTTATGGCGCTGCCCCTGGCTGTAATACTGGGAAGCCTGGCAGGGGCTGCGCTTCTTGCTCCTTTTCTGGGTATGGGATGGAAAGATGGGATGCTTGTTGCAGCACCCCTGGGATGGCAAAGTATGGGGGGGCCGCTCATCATGGAATTGACCGGTCCGCGGCTGGGTAGTCTTGCCTTTATGACCAATACATTTAGAGATATTTTTTCACTTATTGTTATTCCCCTGGCTGGTCATAGCGGAATGAAACTCCTGGCATTGGCTCCGGGAGGGTCTTCAACAATGGATATATTACTGCCTGCAACAATAAACTCTATTGGAAGGAATAATATAATCCTTGCCATGTGGATAGGCGCTGTTTGCGCGTTTTGGGCTCCTGTTTTGATTCATGTGATAGCTATGTTGTGATGGTTTGTGAGCATAGTTTAATATTGGTATTCAGCAGGCAGCAAGGTAATAGCTCTTTTGAATGCTGCGGAACTCGCGTTGCTCAAACAGTCCTCACATTCAAAAGAGCTATTACCTTGCTGCTGTATGAAGTTTGCCGCATAAATAGAGGATTTTTATTTAATGACGGTATATAATTTTGTTTTTTAGTGTATTTAACCTCTTGATTTTGGAGATTGCTGGGAATGGGAAGAAAAAAGAGCATTTTATTTGTAACTTTGTTATAGTTTGACATTCAATATATAATTATATATATTAAATAGATGGGTGTTTAATTGATGTTTAATAATAGGAAAAATGATGAATCGATTTAATTTTTACGCGCCGGTGTATGACTCTTTTATGAAACGGTTTCATTTGTATAAACCGGAGTTGATTATTGAGCACCTGGAGCCGAAGAGTGACCAGGTTATACTTGATCTGGCGGGCGGTACCGGGTATATTGCCAGCACTATTTCGCCCCTGGTGAAGAAAACGGTTGTTGTGGATGCTTCGGTGAAAATGCTTAAAAAAGCTTCACAGTATCCGGGGCTGGAGCTGTGTAATGCCGATGCTTATAATACGCCCTTTCCCGATAAGTCTTTTGATTCGATTATTTGCATTGATGCCCTGCATCATATAAAGCGCGTTGAAGAAACTGCGGCTGAAATGGCCAGGCTGCTGAAAGACAATGGTAAAGTTGTTATTCTTGATTTTGATTTAAAAGGTCCGGCTGGCGCGTTGGTCTGGTTTTTGGAAAAAGTCTATATCGACAATTCGAGGTTTTTTAGTCCTCAGGAATTAAGTGCTATTTTCGCGGAGAACGGTATCTCCGGAGAGACTATTCCCGTTAAAAAAGTTGAGTTTCTTTTTGTAGGGAGGAAACATGCTTAATCGTATGGTCTATATTTTTGCCAGGATAAGAATGGCCTGTAACCTGAAAAATATTCTTTTTTTTATACGATGTCATAGAGCCCTGGCTAAAGACAAAAACTATTCCGTGTTTAATTTTATCCGGTCCATGATCCTGGTCTCTAAAGATGAAAAGATCGTGAAAGTTAATAAGTCGTATCTTGTTTCGTCTTTTTTACCGCCCTTCCCGTCACGGGCCTATGAACAGCTCTTTACCGCGGTTCCCGGGAATGATTCCCTCTTTTACGAACATTCTCATGCCGTGAGAACCGCTCCTATTTCTATGTTTATCGCCCTTACAAACCGTTGTAAGTATAACTGCTGGCATTGCAGTAAGGCTCACCGGGAAAATCATGATGATATCCCTCTTGCGAAGATCAAACAATTGATCGCCGATCTTCAGGATATGGGAGTGGCTATTGTTGGTCTTACGGGCGGGGAACCGCTCTTACGGGACGATTTGCCTGAAATAATAAAAAGTATCGATGACAGGTCTATCAGCATACTCTATACCACGGGCCAGGGACTGACCCCGGAAAAAGCACGGGAGTTAAAAGAGGCCGGGCTTTTTACTATCGGTATTAGTCTCGACAGCCGTGATGAGGCGGTTCATAACAAGCTCAGGGGAAGCAGCACCGCGTATACAGACGCCATGAATGCTATCCGGTTTTCTCTTGATGCGGGCCTCTATACCATGATCCAGACAGTGGCTACTAAAGAAATGGTTCAAACAGAGAGTGTCCGGGATATTATCGATTTCGCTCATACGCTGGGGGTTCATGAGGTTCGGATACTGGAGTCCATGCCTACGGGCAGGCTCATCAAGGTTGAGGCAAAACATATTTTATCGAATGACGAACGGAAGTATCTTATTGATATTCATAAAAAAGCGAATCTCCGGCGGAAGGGCCCAAAGGTTTCGGTCTTTGCCCACACCGAAAGTCCTGAACGCTTTGGCTGCGGCGCCGGTTCTCAGCACTCATATATTGATTCAAAAGGGAATCTTAACCCCTGTGATTTTGTTCCCCTTGCCTTTGGCAATGTTCTGGAAAAACCGGTGCGGGAACTCTGGAAAGAGATGAACGCCATTATTGGCATACCCCGGGATGTGTGTCTTATTCATGAGATTCACAAAAGTGTCGCGAAAAAGTCTAATGGGACTCTTCCCTTGAATGAAAACGATTCAAAAGCCGTTTGCCGGAGCTGTAGAACCATGAAGGAGTTTCCCGGTTTTTATTCGGCTATGCAGGGGAAAAAGAGCTGACATGGCAAATTTAATATTTAACAACTCAAATATATATTATGAAATAACCGGGAATGAGCATTCAAAAGAAGATCCCTTGCTCTTTCTGCACGGATGGCATGGATCGTCTGCCAGCTTTAAGCAAAATCTTATGGATCTGCTTAAAGACAAATACCGGGTTATTATCCTGGACCTGCCGGGCTACGGTAAGTCCGGTGAAATTGAGCTTTCCTTTGAAAATATTGCCGCTTTGATAAATTCCCTTCTGGACCTGGAACAGCTTACGCGGGTGAATCTTCTGGGGTTTTGCATGGGCGCGGTTTTTTCTCTTGATTACGCGGTGCGGAACCCGGCCCGAGTTACAAAAGTAATGCTCGTTGAGGCCTACATTAATTATCCTAAAATTATTTATCCCTTACTCATAAAAAAAATAAATTATTTTTTATTCAGGTTTTTTCTTCACAACAGGGTCGGTTTTTTTATAATGAAAAAATATCTTCTTATGAACTCCGTTGCGTACCGTGAAGATTTTTTTGAAACCATTCTGAATATTAATCCCCATGTGTCTCTTGATTATATCCGCCTGCTCTGGGACTATTCAAAACAGGACCATATTGACCGGATCAGGGAAGTAAACGTTCCGGTATGCCAGGTCGTTGGAGAAAAGAGCCGCCGCGCAATTCTCAAAGAAAACAAGAAAATTAATTCGCTCATAAAAACAAGTACCCTGGTGTTCATCGAAGGATGTAAACATTTTCCCATCGAAGAGAACCGTTACAGGCTTTCAGAGATCACTCATAATTTTATTTAGCCGCCTCTTTTAGTATCCGAACAATCTCTCCCTGTACCTGTTTACAGTCTCAAGGGGGGATGCTATACCGAAAAACGTACTTAGGAATGCGACTTCTGCCGAGGCATTGCTCCTGGCAGAAGTCGCATTCCGGATTGATAAACTTTATTGTTGACACGCTTCCCAAAAAAGGCTACGCTGCCTTAATTTTCCCGGAGCCATGCGATGACAAGCGAACAAAACAATACGCAAGAACCTGCCAATTCCCAAAATTCCAGCGCGAAGATTAACTTTCATGTCTCATTGTTCCTGGGTTTAATCCCCCTGGTGGGATTGTGTGTTGAGCTTCCCTGGTTAATAATAAATTATTTAAAAAAGAACGACTCTCCCGAACATAAAAAATGGACCCGGCGTCTTTTGGGCCTGTTTAGCCTGGATATCGTCCTGTTTGTACTTCTTATTCTTTTCGCGGTTTTTTCTGAAACCGGCCTCATGACGCAAAGTGTATACCGGTCAAAACCGGCTGAACCGGTCAAGACCAACAGGGTTTCCCCAAAACCGCCGCGCGCGATTATGGGTGTTGCTCTTGACGCCCGGGATCGAAACCCGGGAGTGGTCATTCTGAAAGTCAGTCCCGGTGCCCCGGCAGAAGAGGCAGGGCTCCGGTCACGAGACCGTATAATAAAGATTAACACCATACTAATAAAGGATTTCCCGCACCTGCTCTCGGAACTTGACCGGTTTAATCCCGGAGAGACAATAACGGTCACTGCAAAGCGGGGAATAAGAACCGTACGTAAAAAAGTTGTTCTTGTAAGCGGAAAGTCTCTGCTGCGAAACAAGCCCCTTTCCAAAAGAAAATTGGAAGATGACCCGCTCAATTCATGGGCTGGAGTGATACTTCTTCTGCTCCTCATTGCTTTTGCCGCGCTTATATCAATAAAAAAGAATCGCGCAGCCCTCTCTGTATTTATATGGTCACTGCTGATTTTTATAACAGCAGTGTTGTGCTCAATTGGATTCCAGCTGGAAGGGAAAAAAATATTTTCATTGGAAGATCCTGTTTATTCAATGATAGAAATAAGCATACTTCATGTAGTTCTGCTTTCTTTTTCTATCCTGGCAATGTATCTCGTTAAGAAACGGCATCCTGAAATCTTTTCCCGGGAAAAAACTCTTTCTTTTTTTCCGGCACTTGGCCTGGGGTTCATGTATACCTATACAATCCTGATCCGCTTTTCCTGGATTATTTATATAATTGAACAAATTTTTGGTCTACAGAATCTCACCGCAGAAATTATCAGCCAGGTTGCCTCCACGAGTCTTATTCATATCGCCATGGTGGCTGTTGTGGGGCCTATTGCGGAGGAGTTATTTTTCAGAGGGCTTCTGCTGCCGGGACTTCTTTCCCGGATGAACCCAAAGACTGCTATTGCGGTTTCGGCTCTGGCCTTTGCTTTTGTTCATCTGCCATATGGGTATTACGTACCAACTCAATTCTGGATGGGCATTGTATTCGCCTGGGCTTATTATAAAACAGGAAAACTGGCAGTGCCCATAGCCCTGCATATTTTTCATAATTCGTTATTTCTATTACGGTATCTTTTCTAACCGGGAAAAACTATTGGAAACAGGAAAAAAAACCGCCGCGAAACTTCACTTTCATGCTTCATTAATCCTGGGCTTAGTCCCCTTTGCCGGGCTCTGTATAGAGCTTTTTTTACTGAGGCGAAATTCTATAAGCGGAAACGAAACACCGGAACATAAAAAATGGACCCGGCGGTTTTTGGGCCTGTTTTTCGTTGATCTCCTGTGTTGTGTCATTTTTGCGATCCTCTTTGTTCCCGGCTCGCGTGAAGAAACTGCTTCGTTTCTCCGCGTAGAAACGATGGGAGTGATGCTTTTTTATGAAGACAACAATCCGGGAGCCCGGGTGGTTGCGGTAGATCCGGATTCTCCGGCAGACAAAGGAGGAATAATCCGGAAACAGAATCTTCCGGAAAGGGATCTAAAAAAAATCCCCCTTTCGTACTGGATCAGTAATCTTCTTATTCTTCTATTGTTTTGCCTTACCGCGCTTATTGCGTTTAAAAAGCACAGCGCTGCTTTTTCCGCGTGCCTGTGGGCGGTTTTTATTTATTATGGCGGAGATGTTTTTTCATTTTGCGCAACCCGCGCCGGCAGGGAAATTTTCGGAATGGGAGATTTTTCTTTTTCAGTTTTGTCCATAAGCATTTTTCATGTGATACTGCTTCTCCTGTCCATCCCGGCCATGCGCCGTATGGGAAAGCAGTATCCGGAAGTTATGTTCCGGGAAAAAGAACTTTCTTTTTTCCCGGCACTTGGCCTGGGCCTTTTGTATGTATACACAATCTTGATTCGAATATCCCTGGTTCTTGCGGTACTGAAGCTGGTTCTTCCTCTTAACGCGGTATCACCGGAAGCGCAAACGATTGTGTACACCGAGAGTCTTTTCCATATGGGGACAGCCCTGTTGCTGGCACCCCTGGGGGAAGAGGTCCTTTTTCGGGGAATTCTCCTTCCCGGGTTTCTTTCCCGGATGAAACCGGAGAGAGCCATAGGAATAACGGCTCTTGCCTTCGCGCTTATTCATATACCCGGCAATGGTTATTTCGCCATAGTACATCTATGGCTGGGTATTGTCCTGGGATGGCTCTATTATAAAACAGGAAGGCTGGCAGCGCCGGTTGCTTTGCATGTTTTTAATAATGCCCTTTTTATGGTGTGGTATTAAATGCAAAAAGGGGAGACGGTGTCTCCCCTTTTTTTTGATAAAATTTTATTTCAATACTTAATTATATAATTAACTGCAGCATTTACCGGTCTTGTTTCCTTTGCTGTTCTTGGATTTCCGTTAGTACCATCATTAGAAGGATCAAGAATTTTAAATTGCGTGTAATCTCCCCATTTGCCGCCACCAAATTCGACACCATTCGGACCTCCACCGGTAGGATGACGAGAGTATGAATAATTGTGTTTATGCCCTTGAAAAGCATCCTTCTGGTAAGAGCCAATCTCTCTACCCGGGTCAAGTAGGGGTTTAGTTTCACCTTGTTTTTCAAAGTCAACACCGCGGAGGAATCTGCCCCTGAGATCGGGGAGATTAAAGGTATCAACCTGGTTGCCGTTACCCCAATTCCCGTTGATAACGGCAAATAGTTTTTGATATGTTTTTCGAGAAACCTCACTTCCATCACAGATAAGCCATCCATGGGGGATCGCATCCTTTGAACCGGCAAAGGGTATTATCATCCCAACCTGGTTTTCATTGATTTCCGTTACACTTTTGAGAGCCGTTTCCTGCTCTTCATTAACCTGTTTTAAACGGATAATCTCTTCCTTTAATTTCTTAATATCCGAATACATTTCTGAAAAGCTAAACATATCATCTTCCCCTGACGTTCCTGTATTGTCATTACTCGTTAAACCAGCCTCGCACCCGGAAAAGATTGAGACAATCAACAATCCTGTAAAAAACATTTTTTTCATAAACACACTCCTTTCATCAAATTTTTAATTAATAATAGCTAAAGATGATTCTCCGGGGAAAAATTGACAGGTTTTTTTGGGAGGGAATTAATTTTTTATCAATCCCCAGAGGTGGAGTGTCCATTCGAAATTTACGGCTTTTCTCGCAAACCATACATCTCATGCACCTGGTCTGTAACATCCCTGAATTCCATTTCATCATTGAGCGAATTAGAGACCTCTTTTTTGAAAATATCGACACTGATAATAATATTAGAATATTTGTAATAAACCATATTTTTATAGAGATCCTTGGGCTCCATGGTATTTCTCGGGTACATCTGCAATACTCCCATGCGCTCTACCGTTCTCATAAAGTTGGTGAGCATTGTTCTGTATTTTATTTGAAAGGCAGGGCCAAATTTTCCGGTTTTTGGGTTAAAAAGAAGTGCCGCGGTTTCACAATTTCTTGATCGTAATTTTTTCATGGGTACGGACATATAAAAATACCCGTCTTTTTGAAACACAAAGGGATTGGGGCCGCATTTGTCCGTAAACACCTTTTTTCCCTGAAGCGTTGTTTTCCCGGTCTCCAGATCCAGTACTGCCAGTTCGTTTAGTTTGGGGGGATCATCTAAAACTGATCCTTTCCGGGATTTTTTGATATTTTTTATAGTACTGATAAAAAAGGGCAGGTAGCGGTTTTTTAAATAATAAAAATGATTCCACTGCGAATCAATCTGCTCCTGCATCCATTCTGCTTGTGCTGGTTTTAGAGTATGGTTTTTCCATATTTCCTTTCCCGTGGGAATCGTTACTGACCGGACTGATTGATCTCTATGTATATATATTAAATTATCATTATACAATGCCGCTCTTTTTCCATATGATTCAGCCATGACAAGACTGAATAATTTTTTCCTGCTAAAGGTTTCCATATCCATCTGAACTATTGAACTGTCATATTCAATAAATAGTAAGCTATTCTTATAAATAAAATATTTCCCATGATAGGGGATTAACCGTTTTTCGCCAGTTTCCTTGTTTAACACAAGCAGGCTGTCGGAGTTACTGCGCAGTACCAGGGATTTGTTTGATTGTTGAAAATTTTCCGGAGTCCCCCCTTCAAGAGTCTGCTGCCAGAATTTTTTTCCCGTTTTCCTGTCGTATGATACGATGGTCCATGGAGCATCATTCTTTTTTTTCCGGTAAAAAGCATAGACCCGGTTTTTGTCTCCATGGAAATATACTCCGCGATTGATTTCTCGGGGGATGTTCTTTTTCCATAGAATCTTCCCGGTTTCCATGTCTAGTGAAAAGACCGTATCGTTCTTGATCCGTGCAGAAAGAATGGACCCGTAAATATCATACTGTTTGACAAGTGAATAGTTACTTATTTGGGACATATCCAGGGTGAACGTCTCCAGATTCATATCATCAAGCACCTTACTTTCCCATACCCGGTTAAATTTTTTATCCTGCAATACAAGGTAACAATCTACCCGGGGATTGGATTTTTTTCTATCGGCATTTTTGTACCGGGCCTCAAAACTGATAAAGCGGTTTTGATCCACAGGCCATATTTCGATGATATCTGATGAGGTGAGCTCGTAATTATAAAAGAAATAAATTCCTGCTGCGGTGAGCGCGGCGAAGAGAATAATGAGTATTTTTTTTCCACGGCTGGTGGTGAGTAAATAGGTTTTGATTTTATTAAGCATTATTTTCCCCTGGTTTACCGGTTAATATCCACGAAATCCTACCCTGCTCCTCAAAATCTCACTAAACAAAAAGATTTAAAATATACATATTTTTTTTACTTGCAATTTGTCTTTTTTTACGATAAGTATAATATCTACATATAAAAAGAGTACACAAAAAATATATATGAAAACTCCTGAAGAATACAAAAAAATGGTCAATAGTAAAATTTTGACTACGGAAATGATCGCGACAGTGATCTATTCCCTGAATAAACGGGCAAAAAACTGGAAAGATAAAAATCCCGCAGTATACCGGAAAGCAAAAAAGTACCGGTTTTTAAGCCTGGTAAGCGATTCTCCAAAATATGCCAGAGAAGCAGACCGTTATAAGGTGCTTGAATATTATAAACACAAAGATTATATATTAATGGCACTCTTTCAGCCAACCCTGATCCATGTAATCAACGGAATGGAGTACCTCTATTATAAAGTACACCGCTCCGACTATCATTTACCCGGATATATTTACGAATTATACGGGTTTGATTCATTACCGCCAGTACAGGTTGTAGAAGTAAAGGATTTTTTTACCAGGGGCGAAGCAGTATACCGCCTGCTGCCGGTCCGGTTTTGTAATTCAGTAATAGAACTGATAAAACAGGGCGATTTTGTCCTTGTTGATGGTGAAATAATGGATTATAACAAGAAAAATATCAAAAAAATCTTTTCAGATAATAATAACCACTAATCCTCTTCTCAAAAATCAAAAAAACCTCAAAAAAACAAGGTTTACCAAAAAAACACACGTTCACAGTTGACGATAGGTGTTTATTTCAATATATTAATAAGATTTGCTTAATCAAAGTCTAATTATTTTTTTATAGCAATAAAACAGTTTGTCCCCGGGCTGCCACCCGGGGACAAGGAGGTGGGGTTTCCCCCGATATGACATACACGGTCAATGTATGCAATAAAATACACATTCTAATATACTCAATGCATACACGAATGTCAAATCAAAACCCTCTAATTTAATGCTGTTAGGCCGGTTTTCGTAAAAAAAATATAAATTTACGGGATAATTGGGTCCAAAAAAGAGAACGCAAAAAAAAGAACGTAAAACCTGTTAAAAGAAATAGAGGGGTTGATTATGAGATTAAAGTATAGAGGCCGCCCGTTACTCTCAAGGGCAAAAAAAAGCAGTGTTGGTTCCGCGGTATGCGTATTGCTGGCAGCCGGAATATTGATGTGTACCGGTTTAAAAGAACCGGAGCCCGTAGTAACCGGGTCCGTGACAATCCGGATATCTTCGGAAGATATTAAAAATATAGTAGATTATACGATTGAAGGAACCGGTCCCGCGGGAAGCGAATTCCGGGCAAGTGCCATGAACGGACTTTCAACGATAAAGAACCTTGAGCCGGGCAGATGGCTGCTTTCCGTATCCGGAAATAACGGCATGGGAAAAGTAATTGCCCGGGGTCTTGGAGAGGCTGATGTTGCAATTGGAACCGCTGCCGAAACCCTGATCCCGGTAAAACGCTTAACCCGCAAAGGAGCTCTCAGGCTAAAGGGAGACTTTAATATTTCCGGAATGACGGCAGCACCGGTAATTACCGGAGAATTGCGGCAGATGGGAAAAAAACCGAAGCATCTCGGGTTGAAGATATATATGGACAGTTCACCGGGACGGGCCTTGTATTTCGGGAAAAGAATTAAAACCGGGTATTACGACCTGGTAATAACCGTAAAAGAGAATAAGCAGACTGTATGCGGAGCAATGAAAACAATACGAATAATTGATGGGGGGATAACTTCCGTAACCATGGCTATTAAAAAGACAGAGGCAGGCAGTTCCCTGGTGCTGGCCGTAACGACAAATCCCTACCGGCAATCTCCGGCAACCATTATTGTTAAGGGCGGGCATTCCAAACTTGCCCTTGGGCAGTCAATGACCCTGGCAGCCCATCATGCTCTTGGGGAAGATGTTGTGGCTGCCTGGTACCTGGATGGGGTTTATAAACATAACGGGTTTTCCTTTATAACGGAAACGTCCCTCTCTCCCGGACCCCACCGGCTTGATGTGAGTATTTTTACTATAGACGGATCAAAAGGAGTTTCGGCATCACGGTCTTTTAAGATAGCATATACAAAAAATGAAGGAATGATAATAACATCCCGGCATAGTGATTTACCGCGGGTAAATAAAGATTATTACACCCTGGCAAAGTCAAAATTTAAACTGGTTTACGGGCACAGTCCCAGTGACGCGGAACTCCGCACCGGCCTCAGCGGTTTGTCTCGATATAATAATTTATACTCATGGCGTTTTGGAGCCCGTCTCAGGGGAGACCTGGGAGATCCGGCCTGGGCGGAAAAGACCAGGGCCTATCTCGAATGTCATCCCGAAGCAAATGTGGTTCTGTGGTTCTGGGGAGAAACAACCGGCAATAATTCCGACATAGTGCTTCAGTATATCGAAAAAATGGAATATCTTATTGCCGCGTATCCCGGGGTTAAGTTTATTTTTACCACCCGTCACCTGGCAGGAAAGGGACCGGAAGGAGATGTTTCGGCAGCCAATACCGTTATCCGGGAACACTGCGCGAAACGGGGCAGAATATTATTTGATGTAGCCGACTTTGACGCCCATGATCCTTCGGGGAATAATTTTCTAACGTACAATGTTAACAGGGACGGAGATTACGTAAAAGACGGAATACCGGGAAACCTGGCAGAGGAATGGTGCGCGTTAAACCCGGATGAGTGCGTGAAGTTTTGCACGCCCAGAGCGATTCAGCAAAAAGAAGGTTTCCCCCGGAAGATACGTTCCGTGCAAAAGGCAAAAGGATTTGCCTGGATGATGGCACGGCTCGCGGGATGGAACGGTTCTTAATAGTAAATAACTAATAAACAACTAAAAACAACTAAATAGAGAGGAGAAAAATTATGATGATAGCGCAAGAAGCTTCATTTCAATCGAATCATACATTCGCGTGCAGCAGGGCCTGCCGGCATGTTATGAAATGGCTCGCAGTAAACCGGCTGCAGTACAGTGAGATTTTTTTTGACAAAAAGGAATATTCGGAGGAGGGAAAATCTTTTGGCTATACAATACGGGCCGTTGACCGGAATGAGGGAAAGGCTCATGTTTTTGACCTGCTGTATAATGATTCAACCTGTGAAATCGGGTATGTGAAGACCAGTGAAGAATCAAATTTTTTAATTCCCGGGAAAACAATTTTTACCCCGGCCGGATAGAATATAGCAGGTGTGTAGTACCCCGGGCCGGATTTGCTCTTGAGGGGAGCAAATCCCCCCTGGGGTGTGACACACCACACCGTGTACTCCCATTTTTTTCCCGTTTCCGGCATCGAGTCCTCCTTGCCGGAAACGGGTAATTCTTTTTAAAACAAACTACTGCTGGTTTACTCCTCCAGCGCTCCGGTGAAAACCGTTTCACTTGCCGAAATAACCGCGCTCTCTTCATTTAGAAGATATTCTATGGTACCGAAGAATTTTAAGAATTCCGAACCAATAAAGAACCTGGCAGAAAGAACACGGCCGTAATAATAAGCAGCCTCAGAGTTTTCCTGCAGCAGTTTTTCCCGTTCTTCTCCTTTCGCGGAGCCCAGGAGCTCTTTCATTCGGGGAAGCGCTATTTGCAGTGACCATAAGTGGCCCCAGGCAAGGCAGAGCATAAACATGGCCTGCTGAAGCGGAGTTGCTTCACTAAAAAGATAAAGAAATTTCCCTTCGTTCATTTGCCGTTTCATCATTTCAATAACTTCATTGAATTTTTTTAAGCCCCGGTCTATAATAGCAATGTACCGGTCGTCAACGATTCCCCGGGAACCGGCCATTGTTTCTTCAACTTTTTTCTTAAAGACGGAATAGTTTTTTTGCTCTTTGTTCATGAGAATTTGCCGGATGGCAAGGTTCGCGGATTGAATACCATTGGTGCCTTCGTAAATGGGAAAGATCCTTGCGTCACGCATTAATTGTTCAACCGGGTAATCGGAGCAATAGCCGTAGCCGCCGTATACCTGGACAGCTTCGGAGGTAACGGCAAATCCCGTATCCGTGTTTCCGGCCTTGGCAACGGAAAGCAAAAGATCGCTTAAGGCTTTTGATTCCAGGTGAGCTTTGCCGTCGGCAATTTCTTCGATATTGACGTGTTTGCAAACAAAGTACGACAAAAACCGCATCCCTTCCACATAGGACTTCATTGAAAGCAGCATTCTTTTAACATCGGGATGGCGGATGATGTTTACTGCCCCGGCTTCAGGGTCCAGCATGCGGGTAACGTCTGTGCCCTGAATGCGGTTTTTGGCATAGGTAACCGCGTGCATATACGCAGTGCTGCCAAGGGACAGCCCCTGAACACTCACTCCCAGCCTGGCTTCGTTCATCATCTGGAACATGATCTTCATGCCCTTGCGTTCTTCTCCCAGGAGATACCCGGTGCAGTCCCCATTGTCACCAAAGGAGAGTGTGCAGGTTGATGAAGCTTTTATGCCCATTTTATGTTCAATCCCGGCGCATACAACATCATTGAATTCACCAACAGAACCATCGGGGTTGGCCCGGTACTTGGGCACAACAAAAATAGAGAGTCCTTTGGTTCCCTGCGGATCTCCTTCAATGCGGGCAAGCTTCAGGTGGATCATGTTTTTATAATAATCATTGTCTCCTGAGGAGATGAAAATATTCTGCCCGTAAATACGGTATGTGCCGTCTTCCTGTTTTACCGCTTTACTTTTGCCCAGGCCAACATCGGAGCCGGCGTCGGCTTCCGTAAGGCACATGGTACCGCCCCACTCTCCGGACATCATTTTATCGATGTAGAGGTCTTTTATTTCATCGGTGCCGAAATTTTTAATGAGCAGCATGGCACCGTGAGTAAGCATGGGGTACATTAAAAAAGGAACACTTGCAGCGCTTAGATATTCGCTGCATCCCATGCCAAGGGGGTTGGGCATGCCCAGTCCGCCGAATTCCGGGTCTTCGGTCATTCCTAAAAACCCGGCCTCGTAATAGGCATCAAGGGGTTTTTTGTAGCATTCGGGAATTCGCACTTCAGCGGTTTGGGGATCGTATGTACACCCTTCACTATCGCCTTCGCTGTTGGCGGGGTAAATTTGTTCAACCGCGATCCGTTCGGCCAGGTTTAAGAATTCCTCATAGGTATCCCTGTCGTAGTCCGCGTATTGGGGAAACTGCTGCCCCATTTTATCGACCTCCAGCATTTCAAATAATACAAACCGCACATCTCTTGAATCTACTAATGGATTTAAAGCCATAATGTCCTCCCATAGGATTTATATAACAATTTTTGTCTGCAATGTTAAGATTATTAACATTATAAATATAATATGTTAATAATATTGACATAAGTCAACCGAAAATCTAATATTTTTTACATTTTATTGTGTTTTTGTTGCTTTTTTTGAGCAAGATGAGTATATTTGTAACAGATTAAATGCAGAGATGCGGCGCTAACGCGCCGCAAAGGCCGGGGGTGAAGGGGGCAGCGCCCCCTTCACCCCCGGCCTTTGCGCAGCGTTAGCTGCGCCTTTATAGAAATGGAGATATTATCATGATTATATACGGAGAACGAATTCGGCAGTTAAGAAAGGAGGCGGGGTTAAACCAGGCCGACCTTGCTGAGAAAACCGGAGTTTCCCGGCCGAATATCTCATTCTGGGAAAAGTCTGCTTTTCCGCCGCTTGAAGCGATATTTAAAGTATGCTCGGCTCTTGGAATAGATCTCTGGGAATTTTTTGTTGATAAAAAGACTATGGCAAAGGAGCTTAGTATTCCTGAGGAGTATGTTGGATTTTTCCGCGATATGATGGAGTTTGATGACGAGACCAGGAAAGATCTCCTGGAGATATTCAGCCTTATTCTGCAAAAATACAGCGGGAACCGTTCCATGCGGCAGGAGCAGGCATCAAAGGCATTCCCGCGTAACAAATCCGTCAACTATGGCAGTGATATCTCAATTCCTCCGGGACAGCTCGAAAGCTCGCCCATCTTAAGCCGCTACCTGGACAGGCTTGCGTGGATCAAACAGTAGGGAGGGGGAAGGTAATCGGTGGCCCTGTGGGCCGGGTAATCGGTAATCGGTAATCGGTAATCGGTTAAGAGCCGGTTATCACTCAGAGCGGGTCATATATAAGGTATATCGAGCCGGAATGTAAATTATGCCTGCCTGGAGTAATACCTCTGCAGAACGTTCGGAACTTGCTTCGCTCAAACAGCCTCACAACCTGCCGAGGCATTACTCCAGGCAGGCATAATTTACATTCCGAATTACGTTTTCCGGTATATTAAGACACGACCGACCCGATTTAGCAGGGAAAAAACAGGGCAGAAACTTGATAGCATTGCGAGCTGCATCGGGCCTTGAAGTAGTAAGGGCTCTTTGGGTTGTGAGGACTGTTTGAGC
>JAAENB010001303.1 GCA_024224995.1 bacterium
AGCAATCCAAAGAGCCCATACTACTTCAAGGCCCGCGCACAAGCAAAATTTAGTTTCTTAAGAGCAGCGAACCCATTAAAACTTAAACGTCACCCCGCCCGTGGCAGAAATCGACCGGTTGGTATACTCAAAAAATTGTCCTTCAAGAGCCGATCCAAGGGAATATTGGGCTCGAACTCCCACATCAATATTCACTGTATCATTTACGGGAATTGAAGCTCCCAGCCCGGCATACAATCCCCATGAGTTATCATAATATTCCATTTCTTCATCGCTTAAACGCTTTGTCCCGATGGTTTTTCCGGAAGAATCATACTGCTCCTTTTCCCAGTTTCCCCGGATAAGGGAATAAACAAATCCGCATTCGGCATACAAAAAATCAAGAATATAAGCCCTGGCGCCAAGGTTAATATCAATATATGAAGCGTTCAGTATTTCGGAATAATTAATTGCTGAATAGGGTTCGCTGTATGTTCTTTCAGTAGAGATGGGTTGATAAGAATTCCGGACTCCAAAAACACCGCTGAATGAACTCATAAATAAATGGGGCTCGTTAGAATTTATTTCAATTTCACTGCCGAATGAATACCCATGTCCCACCTTTAGCTCTCTTTGCCCCGTGAGTTCCCTGCTCATTTCCGCATCGGGATAGGCTGCAACATAGCTGCCCAGGAACCGGAGACGAAACTCCGGGACTACGGCTTTTTTCTCTGCTGCTTTTTCCCCGGCAAGTACCGCTGAATTGACCAGCAGTAGTAAAATTCCCACAGATAGTATTATCTTTTTCATAACTCACATACCTCTTTATTTGATTCATTGTATATTGGAAATATAGTGAGATAAAACCCCTTTGACTATCGTGCAAAGGGTTGAATTCAGCCAAATTGGACTCATACTTTGGGTTGATTTCTGTTGATATGGTGATATCAGGCTTACTTTTCCCCTGCTCATACTTAAGGATGAGCTCTTTTGCGTTAAAATCAACCATCCGTATGATTTACGAAGGTATAAAAAAACTGTATGTTGATAGTATTGATAAACAGTTTGATACAAATTCAAGGAGCATTACAATGAAAAGAGCATTATTTCTGATTCTTATATCTTTTATAATAAGCCTGGCTGCCTGTTCACAGGAATATAATATTACCTACGAGGTTATGGGCACCTCTCCTGAGGCCATTATTACCTGCAATGGTATTGAGACCCGGTCCGCAATTCCCTGGGAATATTCCACTACCAGGTATATTGACACGTTCGTTTATAGTGAAGAATCCGATTATGTTCTTACTCTTTCCGCTAAAAATCCACCTGAATATAATGGTATTTTAGCGGTTCGAATTTATGAAAACAATGAACTGGTTGCCGAAGAGGTCGCTGCCGGTCCCGGCGCTGTTGCGAAAGTTTCAATAAGGGTGTGGGAATAATAAGATTTACCAGGCAACCTGGTATTGAGTATTCGCCAGTTTATTATACCCGCCAAGCACAATTGAATGATCACCGGTTGTATCATTTGCCTGTCCACCGGTTATAGTGGAATAGTCGCCGGAAGCTCCATTATTCGCACCTCCGCTTACACTACTCCAGTGTCCATACGCTTTGTTACTATAACCGCCGCTCACACTGGAGTAATCTTCATGGGTTGAGTTGTAACTCCCGCCGCTTATACTTGAGCAATTGCTCAGGGCACTATTAAATGCTCCTCCCGAGATACTGGAAAGTCCGGCACTGGCAGTATTATAATATCCACCGGTAACACTGGCATAATGGTTGGAGGCAGTATTCTTCCAACCGCCGCTTACACTTGCATAATCACTACCGGCTTTGTTTACACATCCACCACTGACACTGGAGAACGGCCCATCTGCTGTATTAATATATCCCCCGGATATACTGGCATATTCTCCAACGGCTCTATTAACTGACCCTCCCGTAACACTGGCATAAATATTGCTGCTGCTATTCCATTTCCCCGCGACAATTCCGCCATAAGAAGAATAATTATTCATCATACCCACAATGATATTATGTGAACCGGTACGGGTATTATCCAGAGGAATGTTTATTGTATTCTTCTCCTGATCGATTGTAGCATTAAAATCTCCGGTACGCGCTTCATTGTATCCCACAATCAAATTCCCCAGTCCGTTAACCGCCCCTTCCGTGGAACCGGTACCGCTAACAATCTGTACATTCACCCCGCTAAAAACGATGGAGTCTCCGGCCCTGGATACTCCGGACAGGGTGTCCTCCAGCTCTGCTATCCTGGTTGTAAGGCCGCCATTCGTATTTTTTAAGCTGTTGATCTCTTCCTGCATGGCCTTCATTTTTGTGTACATATCTGAAAAACTGAAATGATCACCTGTATCGTCGCTGCTGTTTCCCTGTGAGAGCCCTGCCTCACACCCGGAAAAAGCCAGTATCATGGCTGCTGCCAGCCCCATAAATGCTATAGATATTCCTTTTTTCATACTTTTCGTCTCCTTATATAGTAAAATTTTAATAAATTGCAATAAGACAGGCAAGACTGAGCTGCACTGCGTACCTTATATATATGCATGTTTTGTGCCAACTCCTGGTTTTTGGAGAAAAAAATGGGGAGTTGGCACAAAACGTGCATACTAATTAGTAACATAAATAAAAAATAATATAGATAAGAGGTATACACTATGTCTAAACACGTTAAAAAATTATTTACCCTGGCAGCAATTGCCCTGTTGATATTTATATCTTCGTGCCAGTACCAGGAGCAGTCCAACACAGGCAGCATTACTTCGGAATTAATGGAGCAGGCCGAAGTTGTTGGCGGCGATATGATTTTCGTCAATGAAGAAGCCGGCAGTAAAGGAACAATGAGAAGGACTACCAAAACATGGACCATGGGCCATATCATGTTTACTTTTGATCCTTCAGTTGGTCCAATTAACATGGCTACGATCCGAAGCGCTATGGCGAAATGGTCGGCAGAGGGAAGAATCAATTTTATGGAAGTTCCCTGCAATCCAA
>JAAENB010001304.1 GCA_024224995.1 bacterium
AAACGATCCTTGAAAAATGATCCTGTATTGAATGGGCCACCCGGGGTTGAAACCCCGGGCTACGTTACGTCACCCCATCCGGGGTGGTTTTGTGTTGGGTCCGTGGGTTCTACGAGGAGAGACGTGGAGCGCAACGTCTTTTACGGACCTGGTTTCCGGTTCAGAAGTTAGTTGCTCTTTAATCACTCTTTGGTTACTACCAGAGGTTTACTTGAAACGAGGCTATAGGTTTCCGCTTTTTTGAGTAGTTCCTGCGAGAATATATACATATAGTTCTCTGCCTCTCTTCTGCTGCTGGGTTTGGCTGTGAGGTATTTCCTGAAGGCTGTGTTTTCTTTTCTTCTATATAATACTATGGTTTTTCCCGCTGCCAGGCGTTTCATATTATACCCGATAAAAGCGTTGTACCCGCTCATTTGATTGCGGTTTCTCCGGACGTGGAGGTTCCAGGTGTGACGGGTTCCCCGGGGGAGCTGCTGCCAGGCTGCCACCAGGCGGGCGAAGTTGTTTCGCTGCCTCCGCTGTTTATATGTTTTTGGGTCTTTGGGCTTGACCCATTTGCGAATAAAGCTGGCGCCGTTTCGGTTGACAAAGACTATGGCGCCCAGTCTGCCGCTGACGCGCTGGAACATGGGATGGGTGAGGAGAAAGTTGATGTGGTCGTATGTTTCCATGTTTGCGGCATCCTGTCCCTGTAATGGGTGTATGTTATTAAGATAAGGAGATTTTGGGGCGAAGTCAACCCCTTCGGCTCCGCTCAGGGACCTCCTCCGGCTCCGCTCAGGGACCTCCTTCGGCTTCGCTCAGGGATCCTGTTTTGGGAAAGATCCGGTAAGGCAACTATCAGGCTAAAATTTTTATTGACGAAATAACTGCTCCTTTGGCCCCTTTTTCTTTTAATAAAGACAGATCAATTTCCCTCTGCAGAGCGGAGCGCATAAATTATTACTTATGATCGTTTATTCCGGGGCCAGCATATCTTGTCTTATACTTTTCATTGCCTGAACGTGTATGGTTGAGAAACCAATCGTAGAGCTCTGAATTCTTATATGTTGCTGTCCAGGAATCGTGCCAGACGTTTGGATAGGCGGTGAACTTGACTCTACAGCCGGCCTTTTTTAGGGCTGCTACCATTTCCTTTGACCTCTTGACCGGGACAGTACTGTCTTTTTCTCCATGAAAAACCCATACCGGTAAATGGGCTATGCTTGCCGCATCTTCCGGATTCCCTCCTCCGCAGACCGGGGCTATTGCCGCGAACCTGTCGGGATACGCCGCGGCCAGGCGCCAGGTGCCAAAGCCGCCCATGCTGAGGCCGGTAAGATAGATCCTCTCCCTGTCAATTCTATACTGTGAGACAATGTTATCCAACAAGGCGTTGAGTGTGTCAACCTGCTGTTCGCCAGCCCAGCTGTCATTACCAGGGCACTGAGGTGACACTATGACAAATGGGAATTGCTTCGCTTCTTTTGCTATGAGCTTTGGTGGACCGTGTTTTGCGACCTTCCTCAGTTTGCTGCCTCGTTCTCCTTTGCCATGAAGAAACAGAATGAGCGGCCAGTTTTTCCGCGCTGTTTCGTATCCCTCGGGAAGGTACAGCAGGTAATCAGTACGGACCGTTGTCATTGCATCTTTCCGGAATGAGTGTGGGTGCTGCCCCTCCCGCACCCGCGTCCGATGTGTCACGGTGGTACAGCTCACGCTCCACAGCGCCACGACGATAGCCATACCAAAGAATACGTTCTGTTTTTTCACCTGGTTTCCTCCTAACTGCCTGCCTGCCGGTAATCATATAGAAGTACAATAAGATGTCAAGAATAAGTTTGCCGGCTTCTCACATGTGGGCCGTTTTATCAGGGCCACCCGGAGTTGAAACCCCGGGCTCCGTTACGTCACCCCATCGGGGGTGGGTTCTGTGAAAGAGAGACGTGGCGTGCAACGTCTTTACGGGTTGGGTTTTGGGGATTTTTGGCTGGGGTGGTTTCCGGGGATCTTACCCGGAGCCTGCTCCTTGAAAGCGACGTGACGTCACGTCGCTTTCAGAAAGAATCTTCGGCTGATTCTCTCCGGAACCTGTACAGAAACAGACTCCGGTATCACCACAGTTTCTGACCTGTTTTTTCCCGGCCCTGCCGGGTCAGCACTCTTAAGAAACTAAACGCTAAAGACAACTTTTTTAGGCAGTTTCATGGTAAGGTTAGAACTTTTACCGTTTGTTGTGATGATGGCTGCTGTAACAGTAGCTATTTAAGTGGCGACAACTATGTTGGCACAGAGGGGCTAATGAAGCTTTGATAAGCAGCATTTTTTAAATTTTAGTCCGCTTCCGCATGGACAGGGATCATTTCTGCCGGGATCTTTTGTAGATTTTCCTGATCCCATGTTTTTTTTAAATTCTTCCTTTCTTATAATATTCATTTTCATAATAAATATCATAGTCAACAAAAACAATGAATCTATTCTTTCTTCATCATTGGTTCCCGGTTCCATTTCAATTTCATCAACCATTGATAATATTGCGAATATTATTGCTGAATAACCTTTACCAATTTTATCGTCAATTTCCGATGCAAAAATATCTAAATCTTCATTCTCTTCCTCATGCAGGTCTATTTCGTATTTCTCTAATATCGTAATGACTAAATCAGTACTATTACTAAGGATGATAGAAGTGATTTCGGCAAGGTTGTTTTTATAGATTTCCAAAAACGTATAATATAGTTTTGAAATAAGATCTTCGTTTTCTTCTTTATTGGTTGAATCATTTTTTTCGAGCAATTCAATAAAGCTGATCGTTGCGTTCGTAAAATCTATATAATGACCAATAAAAATATTTGCTTCTTCCAATGACTGGAAATCCATATCCGAAACCAGTTCCTCAATGTTCTCTGAAATATAAGAATGCCCCTCATCAACTAATGATAGACTATTAAAGAAAAATTCATCTAAAATATCAATTTCTGCATTGCTTTTATTGAAATATTCATTAAAAGCCAATAGAGATTGGGGTGTTAAAGGTTTATTGTTCATATTAAAAAATTTATTCCTGCGATCTTTCCTGTTTTCTCTGCCTGAATATGCGAGATATGTATTATTTGTCAATACAATTACATTACTGCGTTGTGTGATGCCCCTCGACACTGAGATTCTAATTAGTTTGGGTTTCTTCAGTGATAATGAGTGAATTTAAAAAAATTTCTTGCTAATTATTGC
>JAAENB010001305.1 GCA_024224995.1 bacterium
ACCCGTCAATCGGATATCGGCAGCCTGGCGGATGATATCAAATCGCGTATTGATTCTCTTATTAAAGAAAAAAAGATTCCCTGGTTTTCCGGGTATACGTATATTATCAGCGGCCAGTACGAACAAATGAAGCTTGCTAATGACAGGGTTAAAATCCTCCTTCCCATTGTTCTTATCCTGGTTTTCGTGATCCTCTTTATCCATTTTAAAAATATTTCCCACCCCTTGTGGGTTATGGGTACGGCCATATTTTTCGCTCCCCTGGGAGGGTTCTGGTTTATGTTCCTTGCCAACTACAACGGCTCGGTCGCTTCCAAAGTGGGCTTCATTGCCCTCATTGGTCTTGCTGCCGAAACCGGGGTTATTATGCTGGTTTATCTCGATGACGCGCTTAAGCAGCTTAAAGATGGTGTTTTTAAAAATCTCAGGGACGCGGTTATTCACGGCGCCGTGCTTCGGGTTCGTCCTAAAATGATGACTGTTATGACTACTATCATGGGCCTGCTTCCTATCTTCTGGGGTTCGGAAGCCGGCAATACCGCCATGAGAAGAATCGCGTCTCCCATGGTTGGCGGTCTTATTACTTCCACCATTGTTACCCTGATCCTTATTCCCGTGATTTTTGAATGGTGGTATGATATTCAGGTTAAGAGAGGGCGGGTTTAAAAGAGGTTCGATGCTTCGGCTCCGCTCAGCACAGGGGTTCGAGGTTTTCTAGCGCAGGGGCCGAACCCCTCGCAGGGGTCGCACCCCTCGCAGGGGTCGCACCCCTCGCAGGGGGTGCGCTCCCGATTCCATCGGGACGGTGGGAAGACTTTGGTTGAAGAGAGTTTTTGTTTTGCTTTTTACTGCTCCGCAGCTTTCGCGGAGTTGTGTTAAATAAATTTTAATTTTTACGAAGGAGTTCAAATATGAAAAAACAATTGTTTATTATCGCGGTTCTTGTTATTGGTCTGGCTGCTTTTGGCTGTAAAGGTGATAAAGACCCGCACAAAGGGCATGATCACAGTGGGCATGATCATAGCGGACATGATCACAGCAAGCATGCCAAGCAGATGGTTAAAACCAAAGTGGTTATTGTTGATGGTGTTCAGGCTGCTTTCGACCTTATGACTAAAGTCGAGCACGCGGACATGATGAAGAAAATGGGCGTGGCTGAAAAGAAAGCCGATGCTTCGGATCATTTTATTCTTATCACCCTTATGGAAAAACCCGAGAACGTTCTCATTAAAGACGCGTCCGTGGAAATTTCCGTTACCGGGCCCGACAATAAAGCCATTAAGACTTCGACTCATGTTATGTCCGGCGACGGCATGCATCATTTTGCCGCCGGTGTTTCCATGAAGGCTAAAGGCGAGTATAAGGTTGAAGCCGCTGTTTCCGTTAAGAAAAAGAAGGTTGCTGTTAAAACTTCGTTTACGGTTATATAGGAGGCAGGGAAAAGGTGAATGGGGGAGATTTTTTCCCGGAGGCGCTGCCGAGGAACGGGCTGGTTTTTCAAGACTCTGTCAACGGGTTCGGTTTGGAGGCGTGGCGTGCAACGTCTTTGCGGGGCTGGCCCCGGAGGCCCTGCCGTGGAACGGGTTGGGTTTTCAAGACTCTGTCAACGGG
>JAAENB010001306.1 GCA_024224995.1 bacterium
CGGTCCCATACCGGAAACACCCCGGAGGGGTGTAGTCATGTAGCCCGGGGTTTTTAACCCCGGGAGCAGAAAAGGCTCCGGTTAATATCCCCGGACAGAAAAAGACCTATCTCTATCAAGTTTCTTCCGTATTTTTTCCCGTTCGACGGGGTCACCTGCTCTCAAGAAACTAAATTGTGCTTGTAAGCGGGCCTGAAAGTATCCCCTCTTCTAAATGCTGCGGAACTCCCTTCGGTCAAACAGTCCTCACATTTAGAAGAGGGGATACTTTCAGGCCAGATGCAGCCCGTAGTACTATTTAGTTTCTGATCTATTTTTTCCCGGCCATCCGGTGTCTGAGCGGAGCCGAAGACCCGGGGTGAGGGCCTACTTCCCCGACATCCGAAGAGCGGCATCGAGACGAATGGTCTCACCGTTGATCATGGGATTTCGAACTATTTCCATAGCCATGTTTGCGAACTCGACGGGATGGCCAAGTCTTCTTGGGAAGGGGACCATCTCGCCAAGAGCGGTCTGGACTTTTTCCGGCAGTCCTTCCATCATGGGAGTCTTAAAGAGTCCCGGAGCTATGGTAACAACCCTGATGCCGATATCGGCGAATTCACGGGCAAGGGGGAGGGTGAGTCCCACTATGGCGGCTTTTGATGCGGCATAGGCTGCCTGGCCCAGCTGGCCTTCAAAGGCCGCAATGGAGGCGGTATTTATTATAACTCCCCGTTCTCCCTGATCATTCGGGGCATTTTCGAATAATTTGGCAGCTGCCAGCCGGATAACATTCATGGTGCCCATGAGGTTGACATTCACAACACGGTTGAATTTTTCCATTGGCATAATGCCTTTTTTGCCAATGACTTTTACGGGGTCCGAAATTCCCGCGCAATTTATTACGGCGTGAATGGTGCCGAATTTTTCACAGGTTTTGTCTATTGCCGTAGTAACCGGCTCTTCTTCGGTTATATTTGTTTGAAAAAAGAGAACACTGTCGCCCAGTTCGGCAGCCAGTTTTTCGCCTTTTTCCGCGTCCATATCGAGAATTCCTACTTTTGCGCCGCCTGCGACGAGCTGTCTCACTGATGCCTCGCCAAGTCCTGACGCGCCGCCGCTTACGATTGCCGTAATATTTTGAATGTCCATTATTACCTCCGGATCTGTTTGTTATTTTTTCATGATTTTATTTTGGAGTAACGATAGAAACAGGGTGATATTAATCAATAACATTTTGAAATAAACAGCTGTTGAGGGCTAAGTACTCAAAGAACTTGATTTTGCTTGTGCGCGGGCCTGGAAGTAGTATGGGCTCTTTGGATTGCTGCGGAACTCGCGTTGCTCAAACAGTCCTCACAACCCAAAGAGCCCATACTACTTCCAGGCCGGATGCAGCTTGCAATACTATCTAGTTTCTGACGTATTTTTTCCCCGCTACACAGGGTCGGTCGTGTCTTAATATACCTTATTTATGACGCATAATTTGCATTAAATAATCAAAAAAAAGTAGTCATATGTTTTTTTTTGTAGACAGGATATTGTTAATCTTTATAATAAAAACCGTCCAGACGTTCTTTTTCAATGGATGGAATCTATTTTAAAAGGAGATTTATTCGGTCTGCCAAAGAACTGACACGTCAGTTCGATGGATTTCCAAATGTATTGTGGTATCTGCTTCAGCTCTATACAAAGAGTAGTACCTCCCCCCAAATTGGTACTTTTTTGAGTATATTGCCGGAGCAGATACATTTTTATTGGAGGGTGGTTATGGATTTCTTAAAAAAATATTGTTTTTATTTTGTTATTATCACAATTATTCTTTTTAGTGTTATACTGGTTAACGGAACAGCTCTCGCTGCCGGAGATACGGCAAGCAAGGAATCAATCGAAGAGGAGCTGAAAAAAGCCGGGATAATGGATTGTACAGTGACTATCAACGTTCGTATCCCGGTCCCGGAGTCGGAAAATCCCTATATTGACCAATCACAATATGATGATGAAGGTGATGCCGATCTCTGGGCAGTGACTATCACACCAAACAGGGTAAAGACAGACGGCCCGCAGCCTACGATCCTGCTTACTACAGCTTACAAAAAAGAAATTGTGGCGATAACTGTCGCTCCAATGGTCCGCTTTGGCTACAATGTGGTCATGGTCGATATGAGAGGCTCGGGTTCTTCCGAAGGGCACTGGCATTCCATGAGCTATATTGAATCCTATGATGTAAAATATATTATTGACCGGTGGATCCCGGCACAGGACTGGTCCGACGGCAGGATCGGGATGGTAGGAGGCTCATATATGGCTATCCTCCAGATGCTGGCAGGCGGTCTCATTGATACCGACGCCAATGGTGAGCCCATCCACTTGAAAGCCTGTGTGGCAAATGTCCCTTATAGTGATGTGTATGCCGATATTGGGGTACACGGGGGGAATTTTAACCTGGAGTTTATGTCTTTCTGGATTATTCTTACGGAAACGCTTAATAGTATGCCCGGTACCCTGTTCCTTGGTGAGGATAACACAATTCCCGATTTTTCTTTTATTACCAGCAGGGAAGATTTTGAAGAGGCTGTGGAAGAATGGATGGCATCAATCCGGCAGTTTCCCGAGCCATTATACGATGTAATTTTTAATACCAACAATGACATGCGGAACGAAGATATGTGGCAAAAATCCCCTATTGTGTTCTGGCCGGATAAACCCGCAAACGGCTGGTCTGTGGGCACGCAAAACGAAGGCAGCCGGGTTTTCCCTGCCAAACTACCCGTGGTTATTGTTGCCGGATGGTATGATATTTTTACCAGGGGTACCCTTAACCAGTATACCTACGGCCTCTCCCGTCATTCCAATTCCGATAAAGCCCTTATTATCGGGGACTGGTACCATCTCGAAGGGGCATTCGGCATGGGGCTGAACTCCATGATCGATATGTCATTTCACGCCCGCTGGTTCGACTGGAAGATCCGGGGTGCCGATGACTGCTTTATGAAGGAGTTTCCGGTGATGCTTCGTGTTATGGGAGAAAACCGGTGGCGGGCGGAAAAGTCATGGCCCCTTCCGGAAAGCAGGGTGAATAAAAAGACTTTTTATCTTTCCAAGCGTATCGCCGATCCCATAAACGGAGACCCCTTTACCGAGAACAAGAACTTCTGGGGTACCACAGGCGCAGGGGAAAACCTGCTCTATTCCCTGGTGGATGCCAAACAAGACTGCGATTTTTACGCGGAAAACCCTGTTCTCAAGCATTCCGCTTCCGCTGAAAATCTTCACGGCGAAAAATCAAAATCAGTTGTTCGCTGGTGCATGGGAATTCCGGCCCTGGTTTCATCGATTCCCCGGATGTATATGGGAATAGATATCGAGGACGATATGCCCTGGGAAGATGAGCGGGATGATGAAGAAGCAGTGCCCACCTTTTCCACTGCTCCCCTGGAAGAAGACATGGAGATCATTGGTCCCATATCCTTACGGTTCTGGGCTAAGACGGAATTCAAAGAACGGACCTGGCTTGAAACTGTTTACCAGGATTCCATTCTGGACATAGTGGGAGATGTTTTTGATATTGATACTGATTCGGGTCTTATTTACCGCAATTTATATGGCAGGGATGTTCAGTTTGTTGCTGAACTGAACGATGTATTTCCCAACGGCAGGGCAAAGAATATCAGCTCCGGGTGGCTCAGGGCCTCTCATCGTCAGCGTGATCCCAATGAATTATCCGGCGCTGCCGCGCATGCCATTGACCCGGACTATACTCCTTTTGATCCCTTTTACTTTGAGCCCGATACTAATCCCGAAAATATTAACGAAAACGAGCTCTATGAGTATGTTATTGAGATCTGGCCCACATGCAATGTCTTTAAGGCCGGTCACCGTGTCCGGATCTCTCTTTCCGGATCGGACTGGCCCCACCTGCTGCCGGTCCTGACCCCTTCGTGGAACGAGATCGTGATCGATGAAAATCATGAAGCACGCCTCGATTTTACCGTTACCAATACGGCGAATGAAGGCGCTACGTGGAAATGGATCGGTCCTTCGGGGCATTCTTATGAGGCATTTAACTCCTATCTCCTGGAGCACAAAGATGACCCGAACGCTCCGGACAGTACGGTTATTGCGGGAAGTGACACTGAAAGCGGTGAGAACGTCAGTTTTTCCGCAAGTAGTAGCGGTGGGTGCGGTTCTGCCGCAAATGCCGCAACAGGCTCTTACAACAGCGCTGCCGGTATATTACCGGGCCTCCTCAGCACCCTGTTTATGATGCTCTTCCCACTGGCTTTGATTTTTATCCGGAAAGCCTGGCTGCGGAGGTAAGGTAATCGGTGGCCCCTTGGGCCGGGTGATCGGTGATCGGGTTAAGAGAAAGCCCGTAGAGACGCTGCACGCAGCGTCTCTGCAACCCAACCCGTTGCAAAATCTTCGAACCTCGAACCTCAAACCTGTTTCACCCACAACACGACTTCCGTCTCAAGCGTTTCGCGGTCCGGTACGCGAGAGAGGCGCTTTTTTGTCCCCACCGTGATTCAACCATCCAGCGGAGGGGTTTGGCCTGGGGGACAAGGGAAATGATTTTTCCTACAGCTTCTTCGCCGCGGAAAATCAGGTTGTTCTCTCCCAGGAGATGGACTTCTTTCATGAGTTCTTCCAGGGGAATGGATTCATTGAGTAAAAAATGCTCCTGGAGGCTTACTATCTCAATCTGCTTTGCCCGGTCGAATTCTTCAATGAAACGGGCAAAACGGGTGCACAGGGAACACTCCGCGTCATACAGCAGTATCCAGGCGGCGGAATCTTTTTCGATTGATATCAACATATTATTTTAGCAGATCCTGTATTGCTTTGGCCAGGTCTTCAAGCTTATATGGCTTGGCAACAACCCCGTTAAAACCGTATTCAGTGTAATGGGCCATAACCGGGTCATTGGAGTAGCCGCTGGATACGATGGCCTTTATCTCCTTATCCGTTTTCCGTATCTTTCTGATCGTGTCCTTTCCGCCCATACCGCCCGGTATGGTAAGGTCCATAATAATCAAATCAAAGGGATCATTCATTTCTTTGGCTTCCAGGTAAAGATCAATGGCTTCCTGCCCCTCTTTTACCAGGGAAACCTTGAAACCCAGGTTGGTAAGCAGCTTCCCCGTAACCTGCAAAATATCCTCCTCATCATCCATTACCATGATCCTGTTGCTGCCGGAAAAAGGAAGCCGGGCAGTTGGAACTGTTTTGGTGACGGATTTATCCGAAACTTGCAGGTAAATATAAAAAGAGGTGCCCTTTCCCGGCTCCGAGTCAACAGTGATATACCCTTCATGGCTTTTAATAATGGAATAACTGGTAGTAAGGCCAAGACCGGTGCCGTTTTTTTTAGTCGTATAATAGGGATCAAATACTTTGTTTATATCTTCCCGGGGAATACCCACGCCCTCATCCCGGATGGTGATCTTTACGTATTTGTCCGGTTTTAACGATTTGATATCTTCGCGGTAATTGATATTCTCTGTTTTAATATCAATGGTCCCCCCTTCGGGCATTGATTGGGACGCGTTTAGAATAAGATTATTGATCACCTGGCTGATCTGGCCTTCATCAATCTCAACAGTCCAGAGGTCACCGGGCAGGGTATACCTGCATTTAATATTAGATCCCCGGAGAATAAATTTTGCCGTATCCCGCAGGAGTTCCGCGATTGAGGCGGCGTTTTTTATGGGAGCTCCTCCTTTGGAAAAGGTAAGCAGTTGATTGGTAAGATCTTTTGCCCGTAATGAGGCCTTTTCCGCGTCACCAAGCGCTTCGTAAACCGGCATACCCGGGGCAACATCCATCTTGGCAAGAATAATATTGCCGATAATTGCCGTAAGGATATTGTTAAAGTCATGGGCAATGCCGCCTGCGAGAACTCCAAGGGATTCCAGTTTCTGTATCTTTTGAAGCTCTTCACTCAATTTTTTGCTTTCCGTGATATCCCTGATAACGCCCACAGTACCCATAAATACCCGGTTTTTCTCTTTATTCTCCGGATCGAGATAATACCCGCTTTCAATTTCTCCGCACGAAAAAATAGATCCTATAATGTAGTTAACTTTAGCGGAATCCCGCTTCCAGTTTTTAGGGATAAACCGTATTTCGAGAGACCTGGTGATCCGTTTTCCTGTTCTTCTCTCGTCAAAAATTTTAGGCGAGTGGTCATCACCGGTAACGCTTCCTCTATATTTTTCCAGGACCTTTGACCTGCTTACCAGGGGGAGATCATCGGGATGAATTATTTCACTGAAATGCTTGCCGATCAGTTCGGAAGGAGTATACCCGAGATTTTTAATCGATTCACTAACGTAGGTAAAATAGCCGTCGGGATTGGTGTTGTAAATGGTGTCGGGAACAACTTTGAGAAGGTTTTTATATCGCTCTTCACTTTCAAACAGTTTTTCCTCTACTGCTTCATTGATCGCGATGATCTCATTTAATCTCGATACCTGGCTGCGCAGCTCTTTTAATTCTTCCAGGAGCTGCTCTTTTGTTTTATCGTTATTGTCCATATACCTTCCGGAAAAGTTCAGAATTCATCCACAGTGACCGATTATTAGCTATTTTGCAAGTAAAAATTAGCCTTACCATACCCCTTTCACTTCATTATGAAGCCGGGAAAAGAATTCTTCCATAAATGAGCTGCGTTCTTCCGCGAAACGGACCCCGTGCGTGGTTAGCATCTTATCTCTTACGTATTTTAGTTTAACCATATATTCCCGGTACGCCGTATCCTCTTCCGTATAGGCATGAGTAGACCCTATATCGGTACAATTTGAGTTATGGAGCCTGGCACCAATCTCTCCGGAAAAAAGAAAAGCCCGGCCTATACCAACAGCGCCGATGGAGTCAAGTTTGTCGGCATCATACAGAATTTTTGCTTCGAGAGACGCCGGTGCTTTATTGTTCCTGAAACGGTGGGTCACGATACAATTTCTTATATGCTCCGCTCTTGTATGATCCAGCCCTTCGGAAATGAGAAAATCATATGCCTTTTCACTTCCAAGCTCCGCGTGGCAGATTTGTCCCCCGGAACGGTCTTCATCAAGGCGGGCAATATCGTGAAGGATTGCCGCGGTTTTTACAATAAAGGGATTGGCTGTTTTTTCCTGTGACGCGATCTTTTCCGCCAGAACGACCACCCGTTCAATATGGTCCCATCCGTGAGATGAGTGCATTTTGCGCATTATTCCTTGAGCAAAAGTGATCGATTTTTCTATTATTATGGTATTTGAACTCATACTACAATAAAAAAACCACAAGAAACAATGTCAAGCTATTATAAGTGATAAAAGAATTGTGCTTTACAAAAGAAAAAAAAACAGTAATATGGGATACATGGTGAAATTACAAGAAAGGACAGACTTCCGGGAGTAGGCAGGGGATGATCATAGGGCTAAAAAAGAGAAAATTACGAAAAGTATATGGTGACTATTATGCTCTCCTGTATTTAAAGGCATTCAAAGAGATGAAAAGCAGGGAGGATGCCGAAGACCTCTGTCATAATATTTTTATTATCCTGTATAATAAATTTGAAGAAGTTGAGGATTACCGCACCTGGCTTATGGGAACCCTGAAAATTGAAATTTTAAATTTTTATCGAAGTAATAGGACAAAAGGATTAAATACTATTGATATTGATGATGTTCTGAATGATGAAAGTCTGGCTTTTGAGAACGGAGCCAGGGAAATACGGATAATTATTGAGGAGGCTCTTGATAGTAACAGCAACTACAAGAATGAAACAGAGAGAGCTTTGTTTGAACTTATAGCATTTAACGGACTTTCATACGAATTGGCCGGAGAACACCTGGGATTAACCAAAAGACAGGCTCAGTACAGCTATGGCAATGTAACAAAAAGGCTTATTGAATATCTTAGAAAAAAAGGAATTACCTCTATTGAGGATCTGCTATGAAAAAGACCGGTGACATGGAAAACCTGGAAGCACTTCTGGATAAATATAAATTTTCAAACCCATTGCCTGAAGATGAAAAAGAGTATTCACTTGTATCAAAAAAGAGAGTATATAAAAGAGTTTTAAAAAGCCTGGGAATCTATTCTTTTTTCTCCGGTATCATAGTGAGTATTTATTTCTGGCTTAGAAAAATCGGGGTTGGAGTTTCTGTTTTTAGAGGGATAATGGTATTCATTATTGCGGGAGCTGTTTCCCTGTGTGTGTACCTGGTTTTGAAGGATTATCCCCGTGAAAAGCCGGCTGAACCGGAAAACAGGGCGGAATTGCCGCTCATTGTACAGCCCGTAGATAAAGCCCGGAAGGCAGAACCGGTAAAAAAGATTTCCCGTGCCGATACTCATATCCTGGATATCGTTCCTTTTTATAGCAGCAGTGTAAACAGAGAATTGGTAAACAGGGCAACCGGTGTTTTTATAAACCGTTTATCTTCCCGGAAAGGAGCCGCTTATACTGTTGCCCGGGGAAGCAAAGACCGCGAAAATGCCAGGTACCGATTAACAGGGTCTCTGGAAAAAGCAGAAGACTCCATAATGGTGTATATCAAACTTGTTGATATTAAAAGCTCCTCAATTATTTTTGCCGGGAAGAAAAAAACAGACTCCCCGGAAAATCTTGATGCAGCCTGCCTGGAACTGGTTGATAACGCAGCGAAAGAAATGAAATGAGGAGAATCCCTCTCTCTCTCAAGAAACTTTTTTTCAATAGAGCCTTTTTCGGGGGATCTTACCCGGGGTGGTTTCAGAGACGTTGCAGTGCAACGCCTCTACGGGCCTGTTTCCGAAGATATTGCCCGGGGGTCAACACCACGGAGGGGTTAAACCCCAAATAAACACCG
>JAAENB010001307.1 GCA_024224995.1 bacterium
AGGTCATGTCAAACTTGCTTATCAGGTTCTCCGTTTCATAGGGAGAGACAGACAAGCCATCAAATTCAATATCGGTTGTCTCGTTGTTCTGCAACACGAGCATTACATCAAACAGTGGCGATCGGGAAAGATCCCGTTTGATATCAAGCTCATCCACAAGCCGATCAAGTGGATAGTCCTGATTTTCAAAAGCTTCTGTACATGTTTTATGAACAGATGCAAGAAGCTCATTGAATGTCTGGCTACTGGAGATTAAATCTCTATAGATCAGGGTATTTACATAGAAACCTATCTGGTTCTCAAGATCCTCATGTACCCGGCCTGCAATTGGTGAACCAAGAATAATATCATCCTGTCCTGTATACCTATAAAGGAGTGTTTTAACCAAAGCCTGAAGCATCATAAACAAAGACACTTCATTTCCTATACAAAAATTATTTAATAGAGATGTTGTCTCTTTTGACAGGTTAAAACCTATACTACTACCATTGAAGGTCTGTACTAAAGGCCGAAGATTATCCGATGGAAGATCCAGTACCGGAACCTCACCGTTAAGCTTTTCAAGCCAGAAATCCCTTTGCCTCTCCATCCCGGGGCTTTCAAGTAGGGAATTCTGCCAAACCGAATAATCCTTGTAATGGATTCTTAAGGGTTCTAACCCAGGAATTTCACCCTTTCTGAAGCAGTTATATGCAGAGAGGAATTCCCGGGTAAAAATACCCATTGACCAGCCGTCCGAGATTATATGATGCATGTTGAATAAAAGCAGATGCTTCCCTGTTTCTACCTTTATTATGGTAAACCTTAATAGGGAATCTTTCTCAAGATTGAAAGATGTTAGAATTTCCCCCTCTACCAACTCCCGTACTTTTTCTTCTTTATCCGCTGTTTTTCTTAAATCAATTACATCGAAAGATAGAGATGGATTCTCCTGGATTTTCTGTCTTGGCTCCCCATTTTCCACAATTAGTACTGTCCGGAGAGATTCATGCCTTTCAACAATTAAAGAATATGCTTTTTTAAAGGCGTTATTATTGAACTCCCCTTCAAGATAGAAAGCAGCGGGCATATTGTATGCAACACTGTCCTCCTCAAGCTGGTCCA
>JAAENB010001308.1 GCA_024224995.1 bacterium
AAAACCCTCTATGGAACGCGTGAGGGATATGGAGGGTTTAGTCCCAATTCTTATTGGGACCGGAGCGAAGCGGAGCCCGGAGAAGCCCGGCCCGGAGCGCTTGGGATAAAAGACACCAAAGTGGGGTTGGATTTTTATAGAGAAAGGATTCTTCTCCGGAGAGGCGCGCGGAGGGACACGCCCAATCCTCGTAAAAAGGTCTAATAACATTAACTTTTGTTTGGGTCAAAGTCCCTTAAAGGACTTTGGGCATTCTTAAATATCGAAAGAGAACATAACCATATCCTGCCGGAGGATTTGAGAAAAAATAAAAAAAGAGAAAAAACAATAGAAAAAAAAGTTCTTGCTTATTATTATACAGGATCAATCTTATGCCACAAGAATTGCATAACCATTTTGAAAGGATTATATAGACAATGGACCTTAATCACATACGAAACTTTTCTATAATTGCCCATATTGACCATGGAAAATCGACCCTTGCGGACCGGCTTATTGAAGAATGCCGCCTGGTAAGCGAGCGGGACCAGGTAGAACAGATGCTCGATACCATGGACCTTGAGCGGGAACGCGGAATTACCATAAAATCGAATGCTGTGACTCTGAATTATACAGCCAAAAACGGGGAAGAATATACCTTTAACCTGATTGATACTCCGGGCCATGTTGACTTTACCTATGAAGTTTCCCGTGCCCTCACCTCATGTGACGGGGTTATACTCATAGTAGATGCCAGCCAGGGAGTAGAAGCCCAGACAATTGCCAATCTATACCTGGCCCTGGAGAATGATCTTGAAATACTTCCTGTTATTAATAAAATCGATATGCCCAGCGCCGATATTGAATTAACCAAAAAAAGCATTGAAACAAGCCTGGGGCTTGATGCCGAAACTGCGGTACTTACTTCCGCGAAAGACGGCACGGGAATTGTCGATCTCCTTGAAAAGATCATAGAAGTGATCCCTCCTCCAAAGGGAGATATAAATAAGCCCCTGAAAGCTCTTATTTTTGACTCCTTTTTCGATAAATATCTTGGCGCAATTATCAAAGTACGGGTCTTTGACGGCAGTGTAAAAAAAGATGATACAATCCGGCTTATTGCCACAGAAAAAGACTTTTCTGTTTCGGAAGTTGGGACCTTCAGGCTTGCTCTGGAAAAAAAGAAGGAACTTGGTCCGGGTGATGTGGGCTATATTGTAGCCGGTATTAAAACCGTGGCAGATACCAGGATCGGGGATACGGTAACCCTGGCAAATAATCCGGCTCCCGAAGCTCTTGTGGGCTTCAAAGAAGCCAAATCCATGGTTTTTTCCGGATTATACCCCATGTACGGCGATGACTATGAAACCCTGAAAGAAGCGCTTTCGAAACTGAAACTGAACGATGCTTCTCTTTTATACGAACCGGACAATTCCTATGCCCTGGGTTTTGGTTTCAGGTGCGGTTACCTGGGACTCCTGCATATGGAGATTATACAGGAACGGCTGGAACGGGAATTTGATCTCTCCCTTGTTACTACCGCTCCCAGTGTTGAATATATGGTCCATAAGGTCAATGGAGAGGTGCTGCACATTGACAACCCCGTTAATATGCCCGATCCCGGATCGATTGAGAAGATTGCCGAGCCCTTTGTTGATGCCTCAATTGTAACGCCAAAAGACTATATAGGCAACATCATGGCCCTGGTGACCGAATGCAGAGGGGTTCATAAGCATATGGAGTATATCGATCCCAAAAGAGTTCAGCTTACGTATGAGCTTCCCCTGTCGGAAATTGTGTTCAATTTTTATGACAAATTAAAATCCTGTTCCCGCGGCTATGCTTCTTTTGACTACGAGTTAAAGGATCACCGGGTATCGAACATGGTTAAGGTTGATATCCTGGTAAACGCTGAGCCTGTTGATGCACTTTCATTCATTGTTCACGAAGATAAGGCCCGGCTTCGAGGCAAGGATATTATCAAAAAGCTGAAAGAGGTTATTCCGCAGCACCAGTTCAAAGTTCCGCTTCAGGCCGCTATTGGCGTCCAGATTATTGCCAGGGAAACCATTTCGGCACGGAGAAAAGATGTTACGGCTAAATGCTACGGCGGTGATATTTCCCGGAAACGAAAACTCTTAGAGAAGCAGAAAGAAGGAAAAAAACGGCTCAAAATGATCGGTTCCGTTGAGGTTCCGCAGGAAGCTTTTCTTACTATCCTGAAGATTGACTAGAGAGCACTTGACCCCGGTCGTGTATTAGATAAGGTATATCAAGCCGGAATAACGTTTTTCGGTATATTGAGACAGTACCAAGAAGCGGGGTGCGGCCCCTGCGAGGGGAAAAAATACGTCAGAAACTAAATCGTATTGCGAGCTGCATCTGGCCTGGAAGTATCCCTCTTCTAAATGTGAGGACTGTTTGAGCGGAGCGAGTTCCGCAGCATTTAGAAGAGGGATGCTTCCAGGCCCGCTCACTTGCACAATTTAGTTTCTTGAGAGTGTTGACCCGGCAGGGCCGGGATAAAATACGGAAGAAACTGTTTTTAAAAAATGGATCGGTTTCAGCATGGGGCTACCCGGGGGTGAATCCCCGGGCTACATGACTATACCCCTCCGGGGTATTTCTGGTATGGGACCGAATCGCCCGCAGGGCATTGGTTGACCAT
>JAAENB010001309.1 GCA_024224995.1 bacterium
AAATAGTATTGCGATCTGCATCTGGCCTGGAAGTATCCCTCTTCTAAATGTGAGGACTGTTTGAGCGGAGCGAGTTCCGCAGCATTTAGAAGAGGGATGCTTCCAGGCCCGCTCACTTGCACAATTTAGTTTCTTGAGAGGGAGTAGTTGTTGGTTATAGAGTAAGATCTATAGAAATTATAGCCAACACAGCAGCCAATCCCAGGATTAACACAGCAAAGATAAAAATAATAATGTTTTTCTTCTTCTGTTCTTTCTTTGCTTCATTAAAATAGGCTCTCCCCTGTTCTGTCAGGGGATTGCCCCCTGCGTAAAAGAGGCCTGTAATATTGCCGAATTGTTTCTGTGCGATGACCACCTCTTCGTCAAGATACCCAATATCGAGCAGTTCAAGAATAATGACCATTTCATTAAAATTGTCTATCTCCAGGGGAAGATCTTCAGGGGGCAGGCCGCTATGCAGTTCCAGAAGACGTATTACTACAGGAAAATACTTCTTCCGGTGTTTTTTCATTTTGCGCAGTTCTTTTTTTAAATTCATTGTTTATTATCGCCTATTTTTTTTCCAAAGAGCAGGTGATCGAAGGTGCCGTGGCTTAAAGAGATAACTTCCGGCAGCCGACCCCATAATTTAAAAGAAAATTTCTCCATAAAGTTAATACTGGCAGTGTTTTCTTCTATTATATACGTAATTAATACGGAAACTCCAATAGCGGGGCACAGTTCCAGAATGGAGTTCATTAATTCCGCGGCAACACCGGCCCTCTGATGGTTTTTATCAACATAATAACTGGTTTCCCTCACGCCAAGAACAGCCGGCCTGCCGGAACGGTAATAACTCAGGGAATTCCACCCAATAACTGTTTTTTCCGACAGGGCAACAAGAACCGGGCACGAGTCGCCGGAATGCTCTGCTAACCATTTTTCATGGAATGAAAGAGGTACATGCTTTGTATCGGCAGTTGCCATCCCAAGATCAATAGCCTCGTTGTAGATCCTGTTAATGGCTGGAGCATCGGTTTGAGCCGCGCGGCGAATGGTTCTTTCTTCTCTCATACCGCATTAAACAAAAAAAAACCGGTTCAGGTCAATTAAAAAATTTTTTATACACACCGGGGGTAATTTTTAGCTTGACATTGTCAGGTAAAAAACAAACTATTATATTAAAAATATATAAAAACGCTGTAAACATGAGCTGTGAGCTACAAAGAAGAATTAGAAGAAGATTAGGAGATTAAATCAATGAAAGAACGTCAGGATACATTAAATAGTTATTTTATTAAGGTTTTTGCTGTGAGCCTTTCAATCGCGGTAGTTTTAAACGTTATTGTTATTTTGTTTATTGAATCATAAGAATCCCCCTCAGTCTGCTGCCAGGGGTTAAAACCCCACGTTATGAGAAGTGGGAGAAGAACCCGCCAGGGGGCTGAAGCCCCGCGGTTATTTAAAAAAGGCGAAGGTCTGGTCACCGACGGTCTGGTATTGAACGGCGCAGTCTTCAGGGAAAAGGGCCAGAAGTTCTTCAGCCTCTCTCGCAATGATTTCCCATCCTCCGGCAATATGGGCGAAAAACGCAATGGGGAAACGGGTGAAATTACCAATTTCAAGACATCCCTTGTCCGTAAGCAGGTTTAGAAGAGATTTTGTTAATTGAACTGCGTATTTTTTAGGAAGATAATCGTATAATCCCGCACTATAAACATAATCAAATGGCCCGTTTTTTTCCAGGGTATTGTCTTTTCCTTTAACAAGGTCATAAATTGAGTGATTTATAGAAATAAGCTCAATATTCGAGCCGGTTTCGGCAATGGCTTTTCGAATGGAAGAAAGCGCGAAATCAAGGGCGTGGAGATCCTGGTCCAGTAATACTATTCTGGAAAACCGGGCACCCTGTTTAATAGCGGAACAGAGTTCGGCAGCAGGACCGCAGGCAACAGATAAAATCGCAGACTCCTTTTTAGAACCAACCTCCAAAAGCCTTTTTTCCAGGTGCTCCTTCCGTTTCCTCACGGAACTGCCGGAGGGGTCATTCGTAACGAATTTATGAAGGCATTTTCCCAGCATTGTGGCGCCTTCATACCTGTTATCATACATCATTTTCATGGTCATATAATCACCATGATAGCCCTGCGGTTTTTCAATCACTCTCCTGGTAATGCCGCCCTGGAGCCAGAAATGGTTCAATTGATCCCGGTATAATTTTGTGTAGCAGGCCAGCTCTTTCGCGTCGGCATGCTGTGCCAGCGTTTCCATGAGATTATGGATTGAGTAGATTTTGTCTATTAATTGGGGCATAATAGCATCAAGATCCCTGTTGGAACTGAGATTTTTTACGGACTCCTCCCATTTGTTAAGAGCCGTTGAAAGATTATCGACCAATGTTGAAAACTCAATACTGTTGTTAACGTTCATGCCTGCATCTCCTAGTATATTTTACAATTATTATAATATGAGTAAAAATGGTAAAGTTTTTTTTTGATAGAGGAGGACTAATTCCCGAGCGTATAGTCGCTTGACAAAAAGAATGGTTTAATTAGAATAGGTAAATGGAGAGAGCTGCCTGAATAAAATATTTATACTATTAGGAGCTCAAAAATGACAAAAAAACTTATTCCCGAAGCAGTACAGCAGAAATTTGAAGAATTTATTGAAACCATCTCTGTAAGGGAAACAAAAGAAGCCCTGGTTGAATTCTGGAATTCAACTATGATGGATTATTTTTTAGAAATGGAAGACTGTTCTTCCAGGATTAATAATGGTGATATCTGCCCTCATGAGGCAGCCCCGGCTATAATCGCTGCCACGGAAAAAGCCCTTACTCTTGGAGATAAACTGGAAGAGCTGGTCAATAATGACGATATTATGGCGCAGTTTAAAGGTTTTTTCAGGATCGCCGGAGCGCGGTATGCTCTTCAGTCAAAAGCCGTTAAACACGCCCTGGATAAACCCGGCGGATATCCCGGGGATTATGAACTCCTTGAATTTATTTATAATAATGTACCTGTTTCCGAAGGTTTTGGAGCCTGTGCAGACAGGGTGTTTCTTGCTGATGATTACGCGAAAGCCGTGCGAAGCAGGAAAGACCGGATGAAGGAACTATTAAAGGACTATTTAAGCAGCCGCCACCCGGAACCCGTAACAATCCTGAATATCGCCTGCGGCGCGTCCCGGGACTTGAGAGAACTCTTTGCCGATGCTGCTAATATGAACAGTTTCCCAAAAGAGAACTCTGTGCAGTTTGTAATGATCGACAAAGATCCCAATGCCCTTGCTTTCTCTGAAGAACAGTTACGGGACGCCACATCGCATTTTGAATTTATCTACAAAGAACATAGTGTGTATGACTATTTAAAAGACCGGGAAAAATATACGGCTGAATTAAACGGCATGGACCTGGTATATTCAATCGGCCTGGCCGATTATATCCCTGCACAGGCCTTTCAGGAACAGGCCAAATTCTTTTTTGATATTTTAAAGCCCGGCGGACAGCTCATTATCGCTCATAAAGATTCAAGAAATTATCATCCCCTGACTCCCGATTGGTGGGCCCACTGGTCTTTCCATCTCAGGGATGAAGAAGAGGTGGTTGGCTTGATAAAAGAAAGCGGTATTGCCGATTATACCATGTCAATAGAACGGGAAGAAGAAACAAATATTATCTTTTTTATAACGATAAAAAAGAACAAAGGGAGCGAAGAATAGCACGGTGTCCCGGGATACAACATATCGTATATTGGTAGATACTCATTGCCATTCCGTAGCCAGTTTTCATGCCTTTTGTACCGTGAGTGAAATTATTTCACTGGCGGAACAGAAAGGTCTTTATGGCGTAACTGTTTCGGATCATGACCCCTCTCTTGGGTGCAGGAATGAACATGATTTTGTTCTGGCTCCCGATGATAATTATTTTAATGTTTTTTGCAACCGTTTTGTTAACACCAATGCCGCGGTCCGGCTCTACAAAGGGATAGAAATGAATATCCTCCACAGGGAACCCTGGGTCTCTCCGCTTTCTCCGGTCTATTCTCACCTTTTTGATCTGAAACTGGCAGGGATACATTCCTTCCGGCACCTGTTTCAAAAAAGTGCCGATACAGTCCGGAACACCGATTCCGTGCTAAAAGCGATCCATGCCGGGGACCGGCGGCAGTTTCACATTATGACTCACCCTGTTATGCCCTCAGTTCCCCTGGATATGAAAACAGTGATTAGCGCGTGCAAGGAACGGAATATTGCCGTTGAGCTGAATAATGCTTCTTTAGCATATAATAAAGCTCCCGTAGAATCTACCCGGGAAATGCTTGAACTGGCTGCGGAACAGGGATGCTGCCTCTCCGTAGGCAGCGATGCCCACACCCCTCATGAAGTTGGACTGTTCGACAGCGCGACCTCGCTTCTTGAAAAAATTGATTTCCCGCCCCAACTCATAATCAATAGGTCCGTAGAGACTCTGGACAGGTTTTTACGCGAAAGCGACTCATGACTATGAAAAAAATTGCAGGGTATTCTCTCCTTGAAAAGGTGGGCGAGACAAAGCGGTCAATAGTATACCGCTGCTCGGAAGATACTACAAATTCCCGGGTCATTGTTAAAATTCTAAAAGCGAAATATCCCACACTTACGGAGATCGCGCGGTTTAAACAGGAATATGAGATAATAAAAACAATCGATCTGCCCGGGGTTATTAAAACCTATGATATAATAGAGTATGAAAAGGGATTCGCTCTTATCCTTGAGGATTTTGAAGGTGTTTCTCTTAAAGAAGTCCTGGCGGGAAAAAAAAATGATATTGGTTTTTTTCTTTCTGCTGCTGTGCAGCTGGCAAAAACCCTGGGAGCGCTTCATAAGCTGGAGATTGTTCACAAGGATATAAAACCCCGGAATATTCTTATCAACATTTCCTCCGGAATTATTAAAATCACCGACTTTGGGATCTCTTCTATTATGACCCATGAGAATGAAGAGATCTATAATCCTGAGGTAATAAACGGGACATTACCCTATATGTCTCCGGAACAGACCGGCCGAATGAACCGGGCTGTGGACTATCGTACTGATCTTTACTCTCTTGGAGCCGCGTTTTACGAAATGCTTACGGGTACGGTCCCTTTTAAATCAAGAGATCCCCTGGAGATAATTCATTCTCATATTGCCGTTAACCCCGCGGCTCCCCATGAACAGAATCCTGCCGTTCCCGGTATTATTTCAATAATCGTTATGAAGCTGCTGGCAAAGATCCCTGAAGAACGATATCAGAATGCTTTTGGTCTTCTTGCGGATCTAAAAGAGTGCCGTGAGCAGTTTACTCAAAAAGGGGAAATAGAAAATTTTGTTCCGGGCAGGAATGATATCTCAAACCGGTTTATTATGCCGGGAAAATTATTCGGGCGGGAAAAGGAAATAGCAGTCCTGCTTCGGGCTGTAGAAAAACAGGGGAGGGCGAAACTCCTGCTTGTGGGAGGGAGACCGGGGATTGGTAAATCGGTCCTGGTAAATGAGATCCGGAAACCAATTACCGCGAAACGCGGTTATTTTATTTCAGGAAAATACGAACAATTTAACAGGGATGTTCCCTATAGTGCCATAATCCGGGCCTTCCAGGGTTTGGTGAGCCAGATCCTTTCGGAAAGTGAAGAGAAGATCCTGGCCTGGAAAGAGATTCTGCTCTCTACACTGGGCTCGAATGGCGGTGTGGTTACGAATATTATTCCTGATGTGGAATTGATTATCGGCAAGCAGCCGGAGCCGGTCTCTCTTGCTTCCATGGAGTCCAGGAACCGGTTTAATCTTGTTTTTGAAAAGTTTGCCTCCTTATTCGCGCGTGAAGAGCACCCCCTTGTTCTGTTTCTGGACGACCTGCAATGGGCCGATTATCCCAGCCTGGAATTATTGAATATTCTATTACGCAGTTCCACTATCCGTTTTTTTCTTGTTATTTGCGCCTATCGTGATAATGATGTTTCTGCGATAGATCCATTGATGCGTATGGCGCAGGAAATAGAAAAAGACGAAATTCCTGTTGAGAAACTGGTTCTTTCTCCCCTTGCGGAACAAAATACTCAGGATCTTGTTAGCAGCTGCCTGCGTTGTCCTGTTGAAAAGGCAGCTCCCCTTGCGAATGAAGTCTATCAAAAAACAGGGGGGAACCCGTTTTTTATAAACCAGTTTTTGTATACTCTCTATACTGAAAAACTCCTGGTCCTGGATACGCAGGAATGGCAATGGGATTTAAGCAGGATACAGTATATGCAGGTCACGGACAATGTGGTGGAACTGCTGGCGGGAAAAATCAATAAATTATCGAAAACAACCAGGGAAGCCTTGAAAATATGCGCGGCCATTGCCAACCGGTTTGACCTTGAAACCCTGGCGCTTGTGCAGTCCGTTTCAATTGATGAAGCTCTCCGGAATATTATGGAAGCTCTTCATGAAGGTCTTATTGACGGGTCCGGAAATAAGTATATCTTTCATCATGACCGTATCCAGGAAGCCGCCTATTCGTTAATACCGCCTAAAGAACGGCCGGAACTTCATTACGGGGTTGGAAAAACCATGCTCGATGTGGACCAGTTAAACCTGGGCATTGAATTGGTAACGGCTCCTGAAGAGCGGGAAACCCAGGCCCGCCTGAACCTGGAAGCCGGGAAAAAAGCCAAAGCATCCGCGGCATATTCCCCCGCTTCCCGGTATTTTACCACCGGCATAAGCCTGCTGGAAGAAGACTCCTGGAAGCGGCAGTACGAGTTGACCCGGGCGCTCTATACCGAAGCGATTGAAACCGCCTATCTTAACGGGGAGTACGGCACCATGGACCGGCTTGCGGAATCTTTACTGGGGAACGCCCTTTCCGTTCCCGATACGGTCCCGGTATATATTACTAAAATAAAAGCCTGCAGCGCGCGGGAAGATTTTTCAAATGCCATTCTTCATGGTCTTGATATTTTGAAGCGGCTGGGAATCGCTATTCCGGAAAACCCGTCCCGGTTCCGGCTTGCCCGGGAATTTCTCAGCTTATGCTTTATTACGTTTGGAAAAAAAGAGAGTGATTTTTTTAACCTGCCCGTAATGACCAATGCCGATGCAATTGCCATATTGCGGATCTTTTCAAGCATGCTTGCTGCCATGTTTCTTACCAACCGGAACATCCTGGCATTGGTCTCTTTTAAAACAATTGAGCTGGCGCTGCGCTATGGGAATTCTCCGCATAACTCCCTGGGGTATCTCGGTTTTAGCATCGTTCAAATAGTCGCGTTTGATAATATTAATGCCGGGTATTCCTTTGGCAGCCTGGACTTACAGCTTATTGAAAAACTGAATTCCCGGGAGCATGCGTCACGGTCCATAATGGGCTATAACGTGAGTATTCGTCACTGGAAAGAACATATCAGGGAGACAATTAAGCCCCTGCTGGAAGCGTATCACATTGGCCTGGAAACCGGTGACCTGGAAAGCGCGGCCAGTTCTTTACTGTTCCATGACGGTTTTAATTTTTATTGCAATAAGAGTTTGAGTGAACTGGATCAGGATATGCGCAAGCATTCGGCAATAATAAAGCGAATGAATCAACGGCATATTTACCAGGTGCATTCCCTCCATTGCCGCTTCATTACGAACCTCATGGAACCGGGGGGAAAATTTGATGAGCACGACATAGAATCCGAATGGATCAAGGTGGACTTCAAGGGAGGACTCGCCTCCATGCATAGTTACCAGGGGGCGTTCTGTTACCTGCTTCATGATTATCCACGGGCTCTCTACCACTTTGAATTATTACGGTCCTACCGGGAAGAGGTAGAAAGTTTGCCCATGATACGGGATTTGCTTTCTAATGAATCCCTTACTATGCTGGCCCTATATCCCGATGCCGTAAGGGCCAAGAAAAAGAAGTATCTCAAACAGGTTAAAAAGAACCTGAAAAAACTGAAAAAATGGGCTTCCTATTCGCCGGAGAATATTCTGCACCGCTGTTATTTGATAGAGGCGGAACTGGCGAACGTTCTGGATGACCGGGTTTTGGCGGAAGACTCTTATGACCGTGCCATGCGCCTGGCTAAGAAAAACCACTATACCGTTGAAGAGGCATTGTCCTATGAACGGGCTGCTTTTTATTATTTTTCCCGGGGAAAAGAAAAGGTAGGGCAGCTCTACCTGGAGGAAGCATATAATTGTTATTCCCGCTGGGGAGCCGGTGCCAAGCTTAAACAGCTTCGCGAGCTTTTTCCCCGCTTACTGCTTCTCGAAAGCCGTGACCTTCCCTCCAGGTCCGGTTCCACCACCATGACCAGCAGGTCGGAGATTCTTGATATATCAACAGTGGTGAAAGCGGCCCGGGCTATTTCCGGTGAAATCGTGCTTTCCAGGCTGCTGGTTCGGATTATGAAAATAGCCATGGAGAACGCCGGTGCCGAAAAAGGTGTCCTTATTCTTGAAGAAAAAGGAGCCTTTTTTGTTGAAGCCGAAGGGAACGTTGGCGGTGAAGATATTGTTCTTCTTGAATCCATCCCCGTTAAAAAGCATACCGGGCTTTCTCCGGCTGTTGTTAATTACGCGTCCCGGACCCGGAAGACCCTTATTCTGGAAAACGCTTCGGTTGAGGGGAATTTTACCGATGATCCCTACGTGGTCCGGGTTAAACCCCGGTCTATCCTCTGTGTTCCCATTTTAAACCGTGCCAGGGTGTCGGGGATATTATATTTTGAAAATAACCTGGTGAGCGGGGCCTTTACCCCGGAACGCCTGGAAATCCTGGAAGTCCTTTCCGCCCAGCTTGCCGTTTCTATCGACAATGCGCGGTTATACGCTAACCTGGAAGAGAAAGTTTTCGAACGGACCGCTGAACTGGCCGATGCCTATGCCAGGCTGAGAGACCTGGACAGGGCTAAAACCTTATTTTTCGCCAATGTGTCTCATGAATTGCGGACCCCGCTCTCCCTTATTCTTTCTCCCCTGGAATCGATGATCCAGGGAGATTTTGGTATAACCGTTAACAATGATGATGAAAATCTTCGTGCTATGCATAAAAACGGGATCCAGCTTCTTAAGCTGATTAATAACCTGCTCGATTTTTCAAAAATTGAAGCAGGGAAAATGGCGGTAAAAAGAAGACAGACTAATCTGTCGCGCTTATTACAAGATTATTGCGCCGGCGTGCAGCCCAGCGCCCGGAGCCGGGGGCTTTCTTTTGAATTCCATAACAACGCGGGTGAACTGCTCGTCTGGGTCGACCGGGACCTGGCGGAGAAAGCCATTTATAATCTTATCTCCAACGCCCTTAAATTTACTCCCCAGGGGGGAAGGATTTCCGTTAGCGTGGACAGGGGGGAAGAGAGTTTTACGGTCTCTGTCCTCGATACGGGGATTGGCATTGCCGAAGAAAACCTTGAAGTTATTTTTGACCGCTTTACCCAGCTTGATTCTTCTTCCACGCGTAAGTACGAAGGTACGGGGATTGGCCTTTCCCTGGCAAAAGAGTTTACGGAACTCCATGACGGAACAATCTCCGTTACCAGCAAACCCGGTGTTGGGTCTACGTTTAGTATTGAAATTCCTTTTTATACTCCCGAAGGTGAGGAAAAGTCTTTACTCGAGAACAACCCGGCTGCTGCGACCGTTTCCAAAGAGGAAATTGATCCCTATCTCTGGGAAAGTATTGGGAATAACAATGGTGCCCAACAGCTTCCTCAGAAGGCCGACACGGCCGGAAAATCCGGAACTATTCTGGTTGTTGATGATAATCCCGACATGGTCCGGTTTTTAAATACAATCCTCGGGAAGGAGTATATCACCCTTAATGCCTTTAACGGCAGGGAGGCATTTGAAATGCTTCTTGCGAGCGGCACAAAACCGGACCTGGTCCTGGCCGATGTGATGATGCCCGTAATGGACGGGTATGAACTTACTGAAGCCATCAAGTCCGATTCCCGCTTTGACGGTATCCCGGTTTTGCTGCTTACGGCCAAAGCGGAAACCTCCATGAAGGTGGAGGGGCTGTTAAAAGGAGCAAATGACTATATCGTTAAACCATTTAATTCCAAAGAACTGCTGGCGCGGATCCAGTCCCAGATGCAGCTGAAATCCTTGCGTGACCGTATTCTCCTGGCCAATGAAAAATTGAAACAGACCCTGAACGATTCTTCTATCCTTGTTTCGGACATCGGGCATAAACTCTATCATGAGTTGTGGCCCTTTGCCCAGTTGATCATGATTGGAAAAACTATCTTCGAAGAGCTGGAAGAAAACGGCTCTGTTCAGGACCGGGAAAGCCTGGTCTTTGCCAATGAGACGCTGCTGAAATGCGAGCAAGGGCTTGAAAAGATCGAAGGGATGAAGGACAAGATCAAAAAGAACTTTGGTAAGCGGGCCGAAAAAGCCGCTAACAAGATCCGCTATATTCTCGACGAGGTGCTGCTCGGTTATGAAGAGGTCTTTCCCGTGAATAATATTATCCTGGAAAAAGTGTATGATTTTGATGCCGACAAAGAGATTATTATCAATGCCGAGCAGATTGAGATTGTCCTGGGAAACCTCATTAACAATTCCGTCCAGGCCCTTAATTCCGGCTCCCGGGATAAAAAAATTATTGTGGGAGCCGGCAGTGTGGCAGGGGATTTTATTATCACCATTGAAGACTCCGGACCCGGTATTCCCGATGAGATCATGGAAAATGTTTTTGGTATGTTTTACAGCACCAAAGAAAAAGAAGAACGCAGCAGGAAAGGACTTGGATTGGGGCTGCACCTGTGCCGGTGGATCGTGGAGGATTGCCACGGGGGCCGGATTGAGGTGGAGAGTGAGGAAGGGGTGTTTACCCGGTTTAAGATTGTGCTGCCCGAGGATGGAGGGTTGGTGTAGAATAATCAAAAAAATACCCGCTCTGTATTGACTCCGTAGACTTTTTTTAGTATATTATAAAGAATATAAACTCAAAAAATTAACCGCCAGTAACACCGCCCCCTATATCATACTGTCGTTATTCAAACAAAAACTACAAATTTAATTATATGGAGCAATATGCACTATGACAAAAAGTAAAACTTTTACGAAATTTTTCTATGGATTAAGCCTCTTTCTTGCAGCGTTTTTAGCCCTTACGGGATGCGGAAGCGGTTTTGGCGAGGACTCGGTTAGCGATTCTGCGGCAGTTGCCGAAGACCGGGCTGCCCTGGCAGGTACTCCGCAAGTCAATTTTTTATCCGGCAGGGACAAATTCGCAAGCGTAGTTACGGAAAACCTCTCTCTTCCCGCTTCGGGTGACAATGGTACCTCTATAGCCTGGGCTGCAGCGTTTAGCTCGGACGGCGCGGACGCGTCCACGGTTATAGATTCAAACGGGAAAGTCTTCCGGCCCGCTTATGGTTCCGGTAACGCGCCGGTAACCCTTACGGCGACTATCAGCAAAGGAAGTGCTGTCGAGACCGTTAGTTTTGATTTTATCGTTTACCAGGGGGATTATGTAACGGCCTCTAACGGTGAAGCCAATGACCGTTATGGCTACGCTGCCGCTCTTTCTGCCGACGGGAATTACATACTGTCGGGAGCCCATAATCATACTGAAGCTGGTGGCAACTATGGTTCGAGTTTTTTCTACTCCTGGAACGGGAGTACCTGGGACGAAACAATATTTATCGCGTTCGACAGCTCCGGCGGTGATCATTATGGTTACGCCGTTGATATTTCATCCGATGGGTCCAGAGTTCTCATTGGTGCTTGGGCTGACGACGATAAAGGAGACTCTTCCGGTTCGGCATACGTATATGAACTCATCGATAATTCCTGGTACGCTATCAAGCTGACCGCTTTCGATGGTGCGGGCGGTGATTCTTTTGGCAAGGATCTTGCTATGTCCGACGACGGGAATACCATTGTTATTTCTTCCATTTACGATGATGATAAGGGCAGCAACTCCGGTTCGGTTTCTGTATTCCGGTGGAACGGTTGGACCTGGGTTGAAAAGATTTTGACTGCTTCCGATGGTACAACAAACGACTGGTACGGGTGCGCTGTTGACGTTTCTTCCGACGGTAAAAGAGTTGTTGTGGGTGCCGTTTATGATAACGAAGATAGCGAAAGTACGGTCGATTGCGGTTCGATTTATGTCTATACCCTGGAAGGGGATACCTGGAGTGAGAAAAAACTCATCGTTGACGATAGAGCTGAGAGCGATATCCTGGGTAACAGCGTTGCAATATCGGGCGACGGTAATACCGTGATTGCCGGGGCTCCCGGTGTGGGTGATGGCCTTAGCAATTACACCGGCGCCGCCTATATCTTTAAATGGGACGGCAGCTCCTGGATTGAGACTACGCTCACGGCTTTCGATGGTGCGGGTGATGATTATTTCGGCTTGAGAGTTTCTATCTCTTATGACGGTACCAGGGTTATTGTTGGCGCGTACAAGGACGATAATGAGGAATCCGACGACCCGGGTTTAGCAGCTAATCAGGGCTCCGCCTATGTCTTTACCCTGAACGGCAGTGCCTGGGACGAAGAAAAGCTCGTAGCCGCCGACGGTGCCGCCGGGGACAACTATGGTGACGCAGTCTCCATGTCTACCGACGGGAACACGGTCCTTATTGGCGCTTCCTGCGATGACAATGCCGGGACTGATGCCGGTTCTGTGTATGTTTACCGGTGGAACGGGAGTGCCTGGCAGTAGGCTGGGGGTACAAACAGCTGCCCCGGGGATTACTCCGGGGCAGGATTAAATTCTTGACAGGATAACGTGATTGGTGAAATATAAGATATGAAATACCAAAAAACAAAACGATTTTTTGAAACAGCAGGACTTGTTGATCCTGCCGTTTCCTATTATACTCCCCTGGAAAATGTCACCAATACAAAGAACCAGGATATTAAAACCATGATTGACCTGGGCAGGTATTTTTCAATTTTTGCCCCCAGGCAAAGCGGTAAAACCACTTTTTTTGAGGAATTCAGCTCCGAACTTGAGAAAGATTCAACCTATATTAGTATTCTTCTCAGTTTTCAGTACTCCAAAAATCTTGCTCCTCCGAGTTTTTATGAATCAATTCAGGAAAAATTGTACCCACAGCTTATCAAACGTCTGGAAATAGTGAACTGCGAAAATATAGAAGCGGTAAAATCCTTCCTTGATGGGCATGAACTTGTTGACTTTATTTCATTTAATAAATTTTTTAAAGAATTAAACCGAATAATTGCATCAAAAAAAATTATTATTTTCATTGATGAATTTGATGGTATACCTATAATAGAGCTGGAAAATTTTCTCAATATCTTAAGAGAATTGTACCAGGAATATAAAAAAGAGCCTAAAAAAGCTCTCTATTCCGTTGCTTTAGTAGGTATAAGAAATATTCCCAAACTGGTTGTTGGTGGAGTTTCCCCTTTCAATATTGCTGACCAGGTTAAACTCCCTCCATTTTCCTTAAACAATATTAAAGACCTTACAGACCAATACCGCTCCGAAACCAACCAGCCCTTTTCAGATGAGGCTGTTGAAAAAATCTTTTCAGAAACATCCGGGCAGCCCTGGCTGATTAACAGTTTGTGCTGTATTCTAACGATTAATATCAAACCGGAAACCACTGAGCCCATTACTGCTGATGATGTTGATAAGGCGATTGGGTTTCTCTTAAACGAAAATAACAACCATTTTGATAATCTAATTGAAAAAGCCAGGTTATATAAAGAAACCTTTATCCAGGTTGTATTTAATAACAAACGCTATAACCCCGATGATGAGGATCAATCATGGCTGGAACAATATGGCCTTATTAAAGAAGAAAATGGAAAGGCTGTTGTGGCTAATCCTATTTATCAAAAACGATTTTTGAATGCCTTTTTCAGGGAAGCGGAATCTTTGAGCGATACCTCCCAAAAAGGATATTTCACCGATGACGGTTCGTTGCATATGCCTGCCATCCTCTCCGATTTTGAAGAGTATATTATTCAAATTGGGGTGAATGCCTTTTACAAACAACAAAAACCCTATGAAAAAGTCGGGCAGTTTTTACTAACGGCATGGCTGTACCAGTTCGTTAAACAGGGCAAAGGTGAACTCCGGTATGAAACGCCCTCGGGACTCGGGAGAATGGATATTCTTTTATTATATAATGGCCGGAAGTATATTATTGAAGCTAAAATTAACCGGGGCAATATTGAGACTACCATAAACAAAGGGGTTGCCCAGCTTTCTGATAAATATCTTTCAACTGAGAGTGTTCATGAAGGATACCTGGTTGTTTTTGATACAAAGACCGTTGTTGGTGAGATGGTTGAGCCGGTGAAGTTCCCGGTTAAGGATAAAGAGATTTTGTGCTTTTCTATTGGGATTGGGCGGGTGGATTGATGGTTATGCGCCATAGGCTTTTGAAATTATCCGGAACTAATTATCCGGAACTAATTGACCGGTATACCTGATCGCGGATTTTTTGAGCTGTAATTTTTTTACATCTTTATCGAAGGCTTTTCTGTCGGAAGCATGAGCAAGAACCCGGCCTTTTGTGGCAATAATCCCTTTGCCGTCGAACTCAACATCGGGTTCATAATCAATCAGTAAAACCCATTCATCGGGGTAGAGCTTTGTTATATCACCCCAATTTAATATATTATTTTGATCTATCATGTATACAATGATTGCTTGAATTCATCATCTGTCAAGAGAAATTTCAGATAGATTGAGCATTTAACCTCAAATCTTCTCTTGCGCTGAGGGGATCCCCTTACTTCGAAAACAGCTCCCTTGCAAACCACTCTTTACCGGTGGGAGGATTCTTCTTCAGCTTCCTGCACTTCTTAATAAAATTTTTAATAATCCCGTCATGGGGAAACTGTTTCGAAAGGGGGGTGAGAATCTCAATGGCTTTATCCCATTTCTTATCCAGGAAGAATTCATGGGCTGTTTGAAAATCGATAGTCATGGCATATATATCTTTATCGTAGTCGCCTTCACGAATATCAATAAGTTCGAATATTTTAATGGGTTTATGAGTGCCTTTAACGATAACAAAATCGAGGGGCCTGCAAATAAATTTTTTCTTGATCTTGTTATACGTGGACTCACTAATAATGATCCTGGTATTATAAACCTTATTTACCCCTTCCAGGCGGCTGGCAAGATTGACCCCGTCGCCAATGACCGTATAATTCATCCGTTCACGTGAACCCATATTGCCAACAACGATTTTATCGGTGTGGACACCGAACCTGGTATTCATTTCGGGTTTCCCTTCGGCTTTCCATTTTTCGTTCAATTCAGCAAGCCGTTTCCGGCATAACACCGCAGCCTTACAGGCGTAATAGGTATGCTCTTTATTCGGGACCGGCGCGCCCCAGAAGGCCATAATCGCGTCGCCAATAAATTTATCAACCGTCCCTTTGCACTCTTTAATGATCGTAGAGAGTTCGTCCATATACTCGGAAAGATGTTTCATGAGTTTTTCCGGGGTGAGTTTATCGGATATTGCTACAAAACTTTCAATGTCGGAAAACATAATCGTCAGTTCTTCTTTTTTGCCGCCCAGCTGCGCTTCAATGCCGGTTTCAACGAGCTGGCGAACCAGGGTTTCGGGAACGTATTTTTTAAAGGATTGCAGCCCTTTTTTCATGGCTTGAAGACCATCATTCATAAGGCGGATCTCTTTGATGGGAGAATCAATAATAACCACCCCGTCGAGTTCTAATTCCTTGATTCCTTTTATCTCTTCAGTAAGGGCCACAATGGGCCTGGAAATACTTTGAGAGAGCTTGCGCGCGATAACGATACTCAGACCCAGGATAAAAATGGTAATAAGCAGGGTGATAATATTATTCGTTTTTAACTGGCCAATGAAATCATCTTCAGGAACAATGACCGCGATTTTCCAGTCCTTTTGAAAGGACGCGGGAAATGGCGTATAACTCGCAATATACATTGTTCCGTTATGTGAAAAGGTGAATTTTTTATTGGAGCCGGTTTTGCTGTATTCTTCGAAGGAGCGGACAATATGGGGGAGTTTCATTTCCCGGATATTAACCAATGAAAGCTTTTGATTCGAAGGGGCGGTTCCTTCTTTTTTTAAGATAAAAGACTTGTCCCGGTAGGCAACGATCTCGTTTTTATTATTGATGATAATAACATCTCCGTTCTCACTCACCCGGATTTTTTCAAGGAATCCCGACAACGCGTCGAGGTGAATATCGGCGCCAAGGACACCCAGTAATTTTTTCTTTGGGGAGTAGATGGGATGGCCAACGGTAATGCCCAGTTTTTTATCGGTAAAATAAATATACATATCGGTCCAGAAGATCTTGCCCGAGGAGCCGGCACCCTTGTACCAGGGCCGGGGTCGCGGATCGTACTTAACCTTGTATTTTTTCTCAATTTTTTTAGCCGCGCCCGAAGGGGGCCTGCGCTGCCAGGAGACAAAAGGTTTGGCAGCGGAGCGCCGGATCTTTTTAGTATCGATAGACCCGTTGGGGAATTTTTTAGCCATGAGAAAGTTTCCCTGTTCATCGCCGTAGAACATGGAATTGAGCTGCGGGAATTTTTTAAGCGCCTCAATCATAAGGGAGTCGAGACGGGAGAGGTCACGAAGCATGCTCCTGTCTTTTTCAACAATTTTGCAGCTTATTTCAGCCATAATCGAGGCGGGTTCCAGGTAGTTCACGGTTTTGCTGATTACGGTGTCATTAACCCGGTCAATGAGATCAAAGGCAATGCCCCGGATCTCTTTGGAGTTAATAAAATAATTAATTAGCGCGATTAGAAGAATGGTACCGGCAAGGAGAACGGTAATGGCAAACAGGATATCAATCCGCAGCGGACGCTCCATGCGAGAAGGTCTTCTTGAGTAAAGAGATTGAATTTTCGACCAGAGAGTGTCTTTTTCCATATTAATTTCACCGGTTTAAAA
>JAAENB010001310.1 GCA_024224995.1 bacterium
AAGCGCGCTTCTTGCGGCCGGATTTTACGTAGGAGAAGGAGTTGGGACCGGGCCAAAGGCCAGTACCACTGTTGCCATGTCTTCGATAGGAGAAGGAACTTCAGGGATAGAACTCCTGGGCTCCGACTGGCTTCAGCGTTTTGGAAGAAGCACTTCAAAATGGAGCGAAGACGCTTCCCCGGAAGAGAAGGTAAAGATCGAAGAACTTGTGCAAGCGCATCCCCAGTTTGTCGAAAAAGTTTAACGGTTAGATCCAGCCCCTGGATCTTCGGCTCCGCTCAGACACCGGGAAGAATAGGTCAGAAACTGTGTCGATACCGGGGTCTATTTTGCGAAGATGCTCCGGGCAAAGGGTTGGTTCTGAGAGACGTTGCAGTGCAACGCCTTTACTGGCTGGTTTCCGGACAGGGTTATGGAGATTCCGGAAGGAGCGCAAAAGTTTTTGAAAATGAGTCCATTTTAGCCCGGGGTTTTAACCCCACGTTATGAAGAAGGAAGCTCCGGTTTTAAATTTTAGTTTCTTAAGAGTGCAGACCCCGTCGAACGGG
>JAAENB010001311.1 GCA_024224995.1 bacterium
CCCCTCAAACCCCCGCCTCCTGCGTACAAAAAAAAGAACTCCGGAAAAAGTATTGACGATATGATTATAGGTCGTGTCTTAATATACTGATGAAAAACGTAATTCGGAATGAAAATCATACCTGGAGTGATGCCTCTGCGGGTTGTGAGGCTGTCTGAGCGGAGCGAGTTCCGAACGTTCTGCGGAGGCATCACTCCAGGTATGATTTTCATTCCGGGTTGATATACCTTATCTATGACGCAAAATAGAATTTTTTTAAAAAGATCTGGAATTTATTATGTTATTTAAGAAAAAGAAGAATGAGCCTTTTGCCTGGATGGGGCGTACTGAGACGCAGGATGTCTCAGAGGAGATTACCCGGGTTTACCTGGAGCTGTCTACTTTTTGCAACCTGTCGTGCAAAACCTGTTTGCGGAACTCTATTTCCGGGTTTAAGCCCAGGCATTTTAGTAAAGCTCTTATGAAAAAAACCCTTGATTCCCTAAGCAGGCTGCCCAATCTGAACCGGGTTGTGCTGCTTGGGTTTGGAGAGGCTCTGTGTAACCCTTCTATAAAAGAGCTGCTTTCCGCTCTCAGGGTAGTGAACGCGGATATTGTTCTTGTGAGCAATGTGGCGCTCCTGACGGAAGATATGGCCCGTTTCCTGGTTGATCTGCCGATTAACGAGATCTTTGTTTCCTGGGATGATGAAACAGAAGAAAACTCCGTTTCCATTCGTACCGGGGCCGATATTGCTCTTTTTAAAAAAAATATCGGTTTTTTATCCGGTTTATCCGGTTCAAAAATGAAAATTGGTGTTGAAGTTGTTGCTTCCAAAAGAAATTATTCCTATTTAAAAGATATTATCTCCCTGGGAGATTCCCTGGGTGCCGGCCGTTTTATTATATCTAACCTGTTCCCTTTTACCGAAGAGATGAAGGATGATATTCTCTACAGCCAGTTCGAAAAGCCCGAAATAGATCTGAAACGGCTGCTCAAAAAAGAACTCAAAAAGTATTCTATCACCCTGGCAAATCAAAACGGGAACCGGAGCCGGGCCTGCCCTTTTATTGAAAAAGGAACCATCTTTATCTCTTCTTCCGGAGACGCCGCCCCCTGCCCGCAGCTTGCCTATAATCACCGCGCCTATTATTTCGGATCGGTCCGGGCTCATAACAAGCTGCATTTTGGTTCAATTTCAAAAGAAACACTTCCCACAATATGGAACAAACCGGAATTCATCACCTTTAGAGAAAGCTTCCTATACTATGATTACCCCGACTGCTCCGCCTGCGTCAATCCCCATATTTGCAGCCACCGCATCTCCGATGAAGTCGATTGCTACGGCAACGCAACGCCCTGCGGCGAATGCCTCTGGGCCAAAGATATTATCGTCTGTCCTTAAAAAAGACAGTTTGAAGTTCGAGGTTCGAAGTTCGAGGTTTTTTGCTGGCGCAGCAGTTTCAGAGAAGTGGCCAAAACGTCATCCGGCATAAGAGTGATAGCTCTTTGAGGTGTGAGGACTGTTTGAGCAACGCGAGTTCCGCAGCACCTCAAAGAGCTATCACTCTTATGCCGGCCGCACCCATTGCATCACCCGCCACCACAAAAAAAACCTGTCCCTTTTCAGAGACAGGCGCTAATTTTAAATTTATAGGAGAAAGATCATTGTTAGAAAAGATCACTCGTACGTCTCAAGTATTGTACATCAGTAATCATATTCAATATTAATATATTGTTATTTCTTGTAATCGTCAATGGGCTGGGAATGAACGCCACCTGGGAGGGAATGAACAACAGTATTTTTTTTATCTTTGTACAGATTCCCTGATTAAGAGAAAACTGTACAAAGATGTTGTTTCTGTTTAGAAGTAAAACCCGGCACCAAGGATTATTTTTATTCCGCCGGGAGAGAATGTGTTAATATAATTATCATACGCTTCATCGCCCTGGATACTGGTGGCGTACTGCTCGTTGTCTTCATCAAATGACCATCCGCTCAGGTTTGCCGCAAGGACATAATTACATGATGAAAATACATAAAACCAGTCATTTACAATAAATTTAAGTCCCGCGCCGCCCATTCCTGCGATTGTCCAGTTTGACAGCTTAACATCAATATTTGGGTCTTCAACAAGAGTGCCCGTCGTTACCAGCGGGTGGTCGGTTCGCAGATACTCAAGATTTACTGAGCCTTCCAGGTAGAAAAAGAGGCGCCGTGCCAGGTGGAAGTTGTATCTCAAAAGAATACCCGGTGATATGTGGATAATATTGTCGGGAAAACCGAGCCCAATATCAATGCCGCCCTGGAAAGAACTGCCCCCGCCAAGCATCCGGATGCCGAGCATGGGATCAAAGGCACCCATTTTCGCGTCATACTCCGCGCCATCTATGGCTGCAGTACCGGTCCTGTATTTAAACAGAGAACCGTATATTTCAAAGGCAAAACCGGTGTAGTATTCCTCAACTGCCCTGGTTTTATTAATATCAAAATCGGATGTTCCGTAAATAATATTTGCTTTACTGGTGTCGTCACTTACGGAGCTCACCTGGATGAGACCAATCTTTTCCGTAACCTTTCGGGACTTGCCGTGTATTTTTTGCCAGGTCTGGGATTTAAGTACAAAGCGCTGTCCCGATTCAATACCGGTATTTTTCCCCCTGGTGAGGAAGAGTGAAGAGAAGCCTACGTCATATACCTGCGCTTCAATGGGGAAGAGTTTTTTAACCTTCACTTCTACCTGGCTTTTCAGGGATTTGAGCGCTTGCTGACGGCTCTTGTTTTCATTATCTGTGGAGCTGGATGCTTTAAGGTCAACGCTGTCAATGGTGCCGCCTTCCTGTACCCTGGTGACCTTGAGTATTCCCGTTACCGTTGCCCGCCAGTTAATTATTTCTACATTTTTATTATTCCGTTTAACGGTTCTTCTTTCTTCATTTACGTTCCATTGGACATTTTTAATCGTTACCAGGTAATGAACATTTTTAATGGCCAGGTCGTCTGTGTCATCGGATTCGGTAATACCCGATTGCCGCCGTTCCCATTCTTTCATTATGTTCGGGATATCCTTTTCATCAACAAAGTCAAAACGTTTATCTTTACCCAGGGCGGATTCGAGCATTGCCGAATATTCTCTTCCTTCTTCCGAAGGAACAACCGCTACCCGCTGCCGTTCAAAACGGCTTGAATCCTGCGCCAGAAGCGCGCTGCCCGGTAGTATTATTGCTAAACATATAATAAGATATTTAAAAACTCCGGATTTAAACATAATTATACCTCTTTTCAAAGTTTTATGTTGAATTTTCCGTATATAATTCAACAGACCCTATCAGGATACCTATTAAAAAATACTTTGTCAAGGATTTATATTATGTAAGAGGCACAAAATTATGCGTCATATATGAGGCCGGAATGAAAATCTATGCCCGGAGTAATACCTCTGCAGAACGTTCGGAACTCGCTTCGCTCAGACAGCCTCACAACCTGCCGAGGCATCACTCCGGGCATAGATTTTCATTCCGAATTGCGTTTTTCGGTATATTAGCCCCCCCCCAGGGGGCTAAAGAGCAGTTGAGTGAGGTTTTATGATTTTCTTATTTTTTCTTTAATATTTTTTCCCGTATCGATTCCAGCACCTTTTCCATCTTTTGTGAGGCCAGGGCCCAGGTATACTCCTGAGCGGTTTCCCTTCCATGCTGTACCAGGCTTTCTCTTTTCGCGTCATCATTGAGCAGGAGTTCAATTGATTGCATAAAAGCATCAACATCGCCAATGGGGACTATGAGCCCGTTCTTATCATGAGTGATTAAACCGCTTGCTGCCGGGAAATTGGTGCAAATTACCGCGCATCCGCAGGCCATGGCTTCCAGGATGGGAAGGCCAAACCCTTCGCTCCGGCTGGGAACCAGCCAGATCTTTGACCGGTTATACAGTTCCCGTGCCCTGTCAACCGAAGGGAAGCGGGAGTACATATCTTCGGGAAACTCTTCCGGCCTGGTATCTGCTCCAAAACTATACCGGGGTACGGGCGGATTTTGTTTCCCCAGCCGCTGCATAATCTCAATAATATCTTCAGGAGATTTTTCCATGCTTGTGCTAAAGAGGGTTCCAACCCCGTCCCTGGTTATTCCCTCTTCTTCAAAGTATTGTTCCAGGTATAATCCATTGGGAACAACATCTATGACTTTTTGTCCGCTTGTTTTTTCCAGGTCGGGAATCAAGCGGGGAGAGACCGTAATTGTAGGCATGGGTAATCCCCAGGTGGAATTCATCAGTTCCGTTCGTTCTACATTGTACCCGTGGCAGTACCGGATCTTTATAACATCCTGTTTCATGTAATAGACATCATGAATGGTAAAAGTTCCTACTGCTATGGCAATTTCCTGAGGGGCGCACGGAACCTGGTCCGGATTGGTGTAATAGAGGACCTGTCCCTCAAATTCCTGTATCCACCCGGAATTGCTCACCCCTTGCGTTTTCAGCAGCAGGTCTTTAACGGTTTTTTTTAATTTTTGTTTTGAGAAAAATGGTGCTGTGCGGCAGGCTATTCGAACGTCATGACCCAGACGAAGAAGGTTATTGGCCATATCTACTGTTACGCGGACTCCTCCGGACCTGTCTGCTCCCGGCAAAAAAAAACTATCTTCATTCGGTATTCCTCCTAAAATTTATGGTAAAAGGCGCCGACCTGAGCCCGCGCCTTTATGAAAGTGTCTTTTATTTCGATAACCCGGAAAGAAAGATGAGAAATTGTTCTGCCACAATCTTTCTTCCCTTTTCGTTTAAATGTTCTCCGTCATGTGAATACTCAGGAATAAGAGTATAATACGATTTCCCGTCTTTTACTATTCCTTCTCTTTTGCCGTCAGGGTGAGTTGACTCATACTGCGCAAGATCGAATATTGAGCCGGAGTATTCTTTTTTGAGCATTTCGTTGTACTGGTTTCTTTTGATGTTGGCTTCATGCCCTTTTCCCAAAATTCCTTTAAGAGAAGTCGTAACTCCTGATTCTTTAACCTTAATCGGGGCCGTAATATGTACAAATTTTGTTTTTGGATACTTTTTTGCCAGTTTGGCCATAGTTGTTTTATAATCGTTAAATACTTTGTTAATATCGGTATCTTTATTAAAATCCACATAGCAGAACTTAAAAAAAGCAATGTCGGCCTTTTCAGCGAGTCCGCCTTCCATTGTTTTGGCAAAAGCGTCGATTTTTGACCCGGGATTGAAGTTTTTCCCGTTTTTGGCGTGCGCGAAGATCCCTTTATTAAAATCTTCGGGTTTACCGGTTTCCACAAGATTCAATTTTATCTTTGAATTGTCTTTTATGAGATCTTTGATCCCGTCAACAAGGTTAAAACCAACAGACTGGTGCGCAAAAAATATCTTTTTTTCCGTAAGCTGCTCCAATGAAGAGTCCTGAACTGCTGATATTTTGGTTAATGGCGCTGATTTTTCGTTCATTATATCTCCTTCTCCGCAGGCTGTCATTAGAAACAGGGGTACTATACTTAATACACAAACAATCAATCGTATACTTCTTTTCATACCATCCCTCCTGGTATTGCATTTAAGATGATGAGATTCCGTGATGGGAAGCTTGAGGTGTTCATATGCTCATATTTTGAGTCGCTGCCCACTATTTAGTTACAAATTTATAATAAAAAAAATACTTTTTGTCAAAGCATTTTTTTAAATTCTTGACGATTGTTTGCTTTTTATATATTTTTAACAAGACTATTTGGGGGATTTGGCATTTAAAAATCATGACGCATAAATAAGAGGGATATAAGATGGGAATCGGTAGTAAAATTAAGGGAATGGTCCCGGAAGAGGTGAAATGGTTGTACCGGAGAATGTCGCCCAAGCCCGATATCCGGGGAGTTCTGAATAAAAAGTATCACCTTCGAAAGTATGATATCGGCGATTATTCATACGGCTTCTTGAAAGTATTGCACGATGGGGGCAAAGCATCATTAAAAATCGGGAAATTTTGTTCATTCGCGCCGGGATCGGCTATCGGTCTGGGAGCGGAACACCGGCATGATTGGGTAACAACGTATCACTCCTTTGACGTGTTCATGCAGCAGGTGGCTATGAAGGATTATAGCGTTGCAAAAGGAAATGTGGTTGTAGGGAATGATGTGTGGTTTGGAGATGATGCCTTTGTTATGTCGGGAGTAGAAATAGGAAATGGAGCCGTTATTGGAGCCCGGAGCGTGGTGAGAAGAAGTATTCCTCCCTATGCTATAGTAATGGGAAACCCGGGACGGCCTATTGGGTACCGTTTCGACAAGGAGATCATTGAAAAACTGGAAAAGATCGCCTGGTGGGACTGGCCCCTGGAAAAGATAAAAAAAGCGCATCCGCTCCTCCACTCCGAAAGAGTGGAAGAATTTATAGAAAAGTACCTGGAAGAGTAGTTTTTCACCGTAAGGGAAAGCGCGGTGGTGTCACCGCGCTTCCAGGAGTTTTTTACATCCCCCTTTATCGATCTTACCGTTTGGTTTTTTCGGCAGACTGCGAACCATTGCTATTCCCGAAGGAATCTTGTATTTCGGCAGTTTTTCCGCGCATTTTCCAAGGATATCGGAATCCGTTGATTTTTTGTCAATGGGAACAACAACCGCTTCCAGCCTGTTTCCCAGGAGTTCATCCGGAATACCCACTACAGCCGCTTCCAGGACCAGTTCCGTAGCCATAAGAGCGTCTTCAACTTCTTCCGGGTTAATACGGTGTCCGCCCACCTTGAGCAGGTTATCCCTGCGTCCTACGAGAAAATAAAACCCTTCTTCATCTTCATACCCCATATCTCCGGAATGATACCATCCCTTTTCATCCAGGACTTTTGCCGTAGCTTCGGGATCTTTCCAGTAACCCTGCATAATATTGTCGCCCGAAGCAACAACTTCTCCGGTCTCTCCCCTGGCAACGGGATTTCCCTGTGGATCAAGGATTTGCAGGGTAACTCCGGGAATGGCTTTGCCCATTGAGTCCATTTTGTCTTTCAGCCTGTCCGGGTCCAGGTAGCTGAGACGGGCTGATGCTTCCGTAGCGCCGTACATAATCACAATCTTTGTCTGGGAAGGGAGGATCTGCATAAGTTCTTCTTTGATCTGTCCCGACATGTGGCCGCCGGCCTGTGAACAGTACCGGAGTGACGTAAGGTTTTCCCTGTTTTTCGCAAGAGGCGAGCGGTGCAGCAGGTACGCGAATGTTGAGGGAACGCCGGAAAACCCCGTAACTTTTTCTTCAACCATCTGTTTAATGACTGTAGCGGGAAAGGCGAATTTATTATTAAGCACAACCGCACCGCCAACAGCAAAATGAGTGTTCAGAAGAGATTTTCCCATAACATAAAAGAAGGGAAGAACAACCATCTGGATATCATTTTCCGTGAGTTCCAGGTATTGGCAGATGGAATCGGTATTAACAAGAATATTTCCGTGGGAAAGGGTAACTCCTTTTGGTTTCCCTGTTGATCCTGATGTATAAATAATAGCGGCAAGATCCGATTGTTCCATTGCCAGGCCCGGGTTGGAAGCCTCTTTATCCTGTATGGTGTCTGCCCAGGACGCCACCTCCAGGGATGTTCCGGACCAGTCGAGCTCAGGGTCGCGCAGGAGCAGGCCCTTGACATTGTACGCGGGAAGATCAATTTCCCGGAGCATTGACTCGAATTTTTTGTTTGATATAATTACTTTAGCGTCCAGTTCCTCTAAGAGCGGAACCAGGCTGTCGGTTTTAATATCACTGCTCAGGGAAACAATTACGGCCCCGGCTTTTAGAGCGCCGTAATAGGTGATAATATATTCCGGACAATTCTCCTGTATCATGGCAACCCGGTCGCCAACGGAAACTCCCTGCTTAATAAGCCATTCCGCAAGCTGGTTGGCTTTTGAGTTTATTTCGGAAAAGGAAGTCCTTGTCTTTTCATAAATAACCGCCTCTTTTGTGGGATATTTTTGAGCGCTTTCTTCAAGGAAGTGATGAACCAGGGTACAGTTTTTGGAAATCATAGAGGAGCCTCCGTTTAAATTGGTATCGAATATTATTTTCCATCCCACCCGGCAACCCGTGCCAGCATCCACCACATGGCAGCGCCTTTATTACGGCAGTTTTCCAGGGATGTGTGATGTTTTTCGTTCTTATTATACCGGCTGTGTTCCCGTGGAAACGTTTTGCCCGCGTGCTGTGAAACAGCTTTTTTGTTGTTGTACCAGCTTTCGATATCCGCAAAGTCGAATAAGACTTTGCCGTTTTCTTTGCAGAATTCACGGATTATTTGATTTTTTTGGAATCGTTTTAACCCGTTCCCATTCCCGTTTTTTTTATAGGTATGATGCCCGTTCCATGACTGGGCATTTCCCGTAACATAGACAAAGGCAACGCCGGGATATTTTTTTTCCAGGTCCGACAAAACAGAAAGATATTTTTTGATTTTACCGGCATTATACCAGTTTACCTGGGTACACCATGCCCACATGGAAACAGATATTTTTTTATTTTTGTCCAGAACATCCTCAGTCGCTTGTATCCCTTCGGAAGAGTCCCAGTATTCTTTCTGGTTTATCCAGGCGTCTTTTTCCTGGCCGTCGAAGACGGCGAGAGCGTTTTTTGCGCGGGGAAGGGCGCTTTTTAGCCGGGAAAAGTCAAAGGAGCTATTCTCTTTTTTAACAAGAGAAAGCCCCGTAAGGATCTGTTCCCCATGAGAGGTATGAGCGAATTGGATCTTCATATTTTTTACTTTGTTGATCCATTTTGCCGGGATCTTTGAAATATCAACACAGCTATGATCGATAATAATTGCCTGCCCGGGTTTATTCCGGGCAGCAGCAGAGTCGTTAAACAGCATACTGCCCGGAATAAAAAAGAGCAGTATAATAAAGCTGTGTTTAATTTTTTGATTTTTAGTCAACCTTAATCTCCAACAGGTCGGCAGCGTATTTAACCATTCCCATGTCTTCGTCCTGGTTGGTCTTTTTAATACCGTCATCACGGTCCATTTGCCCGCTGCGGACAATCCCCGCAATTTCCCACGCGTAAGGGTGGAACCCGAACCGTTCCCGGTGCAGGTGGTTTGCCAGGGCGTTTAACGTACAGTTAGTAGAGTTCGCGTCGGTGTCCGATGGTTTTTCCCACCCTTCGGCAGCGATCTCTTTAATAATCTCTTCTTCATTGTAAACAGTAAATGCCAGCGGATGAATATTGATGGGCCATTTTTCTTTGGGAATAGCCAGGTCTTCCTCAGTGAGGAAATACTGGGCCAGTTCATCACCCGTAGCGGCCAGTAAGGGATCACGGACACCTTTATTGGAAAACCGCTGCATCCGCGGGTTTGTCTGCATAATGGCGGACGTAATAGGAGCCTGCCCCGGAGACCAGCCGTACGCTGCCAGGGGAATTTCCATTTGTAAGGCAGTCTTGAGAACCATGGATTTAACAAAACCGATGCACGTAGTGCAAATGGAGCTTGCCCTGTCCAGGGTTTTGGGACTGTAAATGTCTTTTGTGGCAGCAGCAGTAAAAGCCTGCTTGAGAATGCCGAAAGGCGGCCGCACGATCATGCTGGTAGCGCCCATAACATCGGTCATATGGAGAATATTTTTCCGGGCCTGGTCGGAGAGAAAACCATTGTCAAAGGTCCAGGCCAGAACCCGCATCTTCTGTTGTTTCGCGAGCGTCAGCAGGGTATGGGTGGAGTCTTTGCCCCCGCTATAGGCCATAATTACATCAAATTGATGCTTGCCTCTATGGAGGTCCAGCAGTTCCTCGAACTTTTTATAATACTCATCTTTTTTTTCATCGTCCGGCACAGTGTTGTTCGTGCAATAATTGCACGCGCCTTCTTCATTAAAGCTGATACCGGGAAATTTTTCCGACAACGCACATTGTGAACAGAATTCCATAATATTCTCCTATTAAAAAAGAAAGTTTAACGTTTCAGATTTTTTGCCGCCAGAGCGGTCTCTGAGACGTTGCATGCAACGCCTCTACAGGTTTTTCTCTTAACCGATCACCGATCACCCGGCCACCGATTACTTTATTCCCTTCGTTCCCAGGAAGGCGATGATGTTCTTAACACTATCCAGGTTTTCCGGGATCAGTTCTTCATCGTCCACTTCAATGGAATAGGTATCTTCAATGTAGGTAACCAGTTCCAGAACTCCCGTGGAATCGATAATACCGGTGTCGATGAGTGATGCTTCTATATCGACCTCGGTATCGCTTCTTCCGGCAATGAAGTTTTCTTTAATAAAGTTAATTAGTTCATCTTGTATTGTAGCCATCTTTACCTCTGTGTTATTATTAATTATATTGTTTTATCTGCCCTGAGCCCCCAGAACGGCGAGTCCTGTTTTCCAGAGTAGTTTAAAGTCAAGCCAGAGTGACCAGTTGTCGATATAATCCAGATCCAGCTCCATCCACTGATCGAAACTGAGTTCATTCCTGCTGGGGGCAATTTGCCAGATGCAGGTAAGCCCCGGCCGCATGGAAAGCCTCCTGCGCTGCCAGATATCATACTCATCAACTTCTCCGGGAATTGGAGGGCGGGGGCCAACAAGGCTCATTTCCCCTTTTAAAACATTCATGAGCTGCGGCAGTTCATCCAGGCTGGTCTTCCTGAGAAACGCGCCGATATAGGGAATGATCCGGGGATCATTTTTTATTTTAAAAGCAGGGCCGTCTGCCTCGTTCTGTTCTTTAAGCTTTTCAAGCAGTTTTTCCGCGTCCGGAACCATGGTCCTGAATTTATAGAGCCCAAACCTTCTGCCGTTCTTTCCCAGGCGCTCCTGCTTAAAAAAGACCGGGCCACTGGAAAATATTTTTATGAAGAGCGCGATACCCAGGAAAACCGGGAGCAGGGGGACCATCGCTGCGCCCGTAACGATATAATCAAACATCAGTTTAAGAAGAAGATCTCTGTGCTTTGACGTGGTGGTGGTGAGAATCATCGTGGGAAGACCGTAAAAGTCGTCAAAAGCCATAGCAGCGATCTCCGGTTTATAGAGCAGGGAATGGATCTGCCATTCCGGTAATATCCGTATTCGAATGCCTATTTTTTCAATGAGGAACATATATTCATCGGCAGATTCGATCTTTCGAAGAGGCATTGCAAAGATAACCTCATCAACCACATGTTTAAGCACAATCTTCTGAAGATCTTTCACGGAACCGATAATTTTAACCCCGTCCTGCACCTCTTTGCCAATCTTGGGCCGTCCCAACTCCAGGCAGCCCACAATATTAAAATCAATATGAGTCGATTTAAGAAGGGAAATTATCTCTTTTGCCCGTTCCTTTCCCCCAATAATGAGAATATTGTGGATATTGAGCTCTTTTTTGCCATACCTGCGCCAGCTCGTGTATATAAAGGCTTTGCTGACCATTAGAAAAAGTATATCCAGGACAAAGAACAGGCCTGGTAAAAGCCAATTCTCACCCTCAATATACCCCGCAAACCAGGTTCCCGCTGCTATAATGATTGTTCCAATAGCTGCCGCCTTAAACGTCTCCAGGAAAATGGTCTTGAACTTTTTTTCAGTAAAAGCGGAATATACTTCAAAGAACCGGAAGCTGAAAAACAAAATAATAAGAGACGCCAGGGCAAAGAACAGGGCAGAGTGGATGTCGAGAGTTGTCCCTGGTAACTTTTTATGGACCAGGTTATTAATTAAAAAGGCGGCAGTTAAGGCTGCTGCATTAATAACCGAATCAATAAACGAATGCATCCTGATTAGTAGTAGCTTTTTTTTCTTATCCAGCATGGTTCCATTTCCTTCTCTATAATAAATTTATTCCCCAAACACGCCAGTGACCGGTGGGGATGATGATATATGTATTACCATTTTAATAAAAATAATACTGTATATATGCTAATAACTCTCTTTTTAGCTTTTTTTTATTTTTAGCGTATCTATGTATTTTATTTATGTTAATGCGGGGTGGCTTGTCTTTATATTATACTATAAATTTTATGATCCGGCAAGGATAAAATAATAAAAAATTCGTTTTATTTGCATAAAAAAGATCCCGCAGCTGCCCTTATTCCTCCCGGGGCAGAATGCTGTCGACAATATATATCTTCAAGGACTGCGATTTGCCCTTTGCTGAGACTTCTTTTGTTTCCGAGTATTGTATATATTTTTCACCGCCCGCGGCATTGAATACGGATTCCGAAATAGCCACTTTACCCGGAATCCCCGTGCTTTCTATCCGGGAAGCGATGTTAACGGCGTCGCCGATGACGGTATAATCCATCCGTTCCCTGCTGCCGATATTTCCGGCAATGGCATCGCCATAATTAATGCCGATTCGAAGCAGAAAAGGTTTTTCATTTGCCGGAAGTCCTTTTTTTATATCATCACAGACCTGCTGGATCTCCACGGCACAGGCCACAGCATGATAGGCATCCAGGGGAGACGACCGGGGAGCTCCCCAAAAGGCCATAACACAATCACCGATATATTTGTCAAGGGTGGCTTCGTATTTGAAAATGACCTGTGATACCCTGGTAAACAATTCATTGAGCCTGCCCACAACAAGAGCAGCGTCTTTGTGCTCTGAGAAATTGGTAAATCCCACAATATCGGCAAAGAGCGTAACAATGGGCTTTTCTTCACCGCCCAGGGTGATGTCACCGTCCAGAATGGTATCTACCACGTCAGGGGAGAAATAGCGGGAGAGCTTCTTTTTTTCGGTTTTCTGTTTTTCAATGATCTCACGGGACTGTTTCATGTTTGTAACGATTGAAGCCGCGGCCATGAGCCCGAAAAAGGCAAAGGCGTAGTCTTTTTCACTGAATTCCCACTTGACCCAGCGGTACTGGAACCCAACCAGCAGGTCATTAATAAGCAGCACCAGCATGCCAATAAAACCCGTGGTAACCAGGGAAATTGAAGGGATCCGTCTCCCTTTGATGATAATATAGACCAGGTATATCATAATAAGGGCTAAAGACGTGCCCCATCCGAAAAAGACAAAACGGCGCAGCAATACCAGGGAAGGGATGGCGGCAACAGCAATAACGCAGCCAATACCGAATACTTCCCAGATCCTGCGAATGATTTTTGACGCAAAGGTGTCAATTCTTACGAAATGTACAAAAAATTCAATAACCAGGTGGGCAAAGATTATTATGGAAATAAACTC
>JAAENB010001312.1 GCA_024224995.1 bacterium
TAATAACCTAATATTATCCTTAATCAAATTCTTTTTTATAGCCTCTTCATGAAGCTCTCTGAATTCTGGTCTAGAATTAGAAAAATTTTGAATTATATTATTATATAAGACCACTATAGGTGATGCTGATTCATTATTATCCATATCCCTTCCAAAGAAAGCATTAAGTTCTTCATTCTTCTTCATTAAAATTTATTAGACGTGATATATTAATATATTGATCATCTTCCGGTCCTTTTCCGGCAGGTTATTCACCTTAAGGAACTGTTCCATAAGCTCTATATCCCCAGCCTCATTCTATCTCAACACCTGAATCATAAAGAGGTGAATTCCTGAAAAAATAAACAAGGGTGTTTGACCTGACTTCTTCGTGTGAGACGCCTTCTCCTTCCCTGATTTCCCGCTCACCATGTTCGAATTTCGTGTTAATATATAAGGCATGAATGATATCATCCATTGTTGTATTATCCGGCAAAGAATCTATCACTTGTTTGGCCATATTTTTTATATTCATTAATTTCTCCTTTAGGTAAAAGATAATCAACAATAGGCATGTTTACGCCCCGGCAGTATCAATAATCTCATTAAATATATTTAGCAGCTGTTCCTGCTTCTCCACCGGCAGCGCATAAAACGATTTCAAAAAATCAACATGCTCCGGTTTTAAACTATTCAAAAAATGATCTTCACCAATCATGAACATCTGCCCCCGCCCGGAAATTAGCCAATCCAGTGAAACAGAAAACCTGCCCGATATTTTTACTAAAAAATCAAACGAAGGAGTCTGCCGCCCCGATTCAACACTGGCAATATACCCCCTGCTTACACCTGATTCCTGCGACATCTCAACCTGCGATATATCCAGATCCTTTCTTATGGCAGCAAGTCTTTTACCAATTTCATCTTTTAATGATCCCATAATGTCGTAGATTACAACATACCGTATTATAATAAAGGAGAATAATATATTTTATTGTTAAAATATTGTAAATAGACACAAAAGGGTTGACTTGGATTGTGAATGTGTTAGCTTGTGACAATATTTGATGTTTCATTAGATATTGTCATAAGTTTTTACAAGTCAGGAGATTCTCATGCCGCAAATCACCATAACGCTGGACGAAACCCAGCGGGAAACCCTCCCGGGAGCGGTTCAGGCTCTGTCTTTATGAGGATGAGTTATTTTCTTTCTCCCACCGGGAAAAACCCCCGGAAAGATTATGCACTTTCTTATACCCTCTTGAATATAGAAACATTATCGCATACGCGGACTGAACACTTCCATTGCATAAACATACAATATCATTATTTTTCTCAGGTAAAAGATCCTTGTAGTTACCCGGCAGTTCTTTGAGCGGAATATTAATACTTCCATGAATATTTGATTTATCAAAGGCCTCTTTCCCCCTGAGATCGATAATTGTAAGAGGATCATTGCTGGTTAATTTTTCTTTTAACCAATGGGGACTCTTCATGGCAAAAGAATTATCCAGGTTTTCGATAAAATTTTTATTGGCATCGGGAAAAGTATTTAATACACTTCCGGGATTATGATAATTGACCCTGTCCTTTACAATAAGAACAGAAAAGGGAATATCTATTTTTGAATGAAAAATAACATCATGGCCAAGACATAAACCAATCTCAATAATAAAATCTACTTTTTGTTCATTGAACAGGATAGCCTGCCCTGCGGGGTTGCAGGATGTGGTTTCAACAGTCTTTGACGGATCGATATCCTTTTCTTGAACGCCTCCTGCCGTACATACGACGGGTATTGGTTCCAATGAATTTTCTCTAAGGATATTGCTCAATTCTTTGATAATTGGATCAAAGCCAATACAATATGCCAGCCCGATTTTTTTATACTTATTCATTTTAGAAAATTCAATAATTTCCTCCAGCCTGCCCAGGGTTCCGGCTCTGCCATTGTCAATTAAGGAAGAAGCGGATTTTGATAATTCATAGGAAAATGGTTTTTGATATTCAAGAATGGACTGCTCTTTTATACTGTAACAATCTATCCCGGTTTTGCACTTTGTTTTAGAGCATTTTTCACAAGTAATTGTATTCATTTCGTATTCCCCATGATGGTTTAGTTTATACTAAAGTACTGAAATTTTGCGTTGATGAAAAGCACTTTTTTAATTTTTTTTCCATGACGATTTCAACGGCAATCCTTCCCATGATGGGCAAAAATGCCAAAAAAGCCCTTTTGGTGACATGAAATTTCAAAATATTTATGTCACCAAATCGATATTTTCTGTTTGTAGTATGCGGTTCGGTCTCTTCATGGATTGATGAGAATATATTAAATAATACCGGTTTCATGGGACGAGTATCACTTGAGTGAAGTCAAATTTAAAAAAAAGATTGAAACAAGTATTATTGACGAAATGTATCAAAAGATAGCATGCATAAATATCCCAAAGATGTTGTCGCTCAGGCCTGTGTTGATTTACGAAGGAGAAATATCAGGCAATATCGCGGATGAAAACTTCTTCGACTCTATAATAAACTTTTCTGATCTACTTTCAGAATAATTTGATTTATCAAAAGCCCCCCCGGAAGGGATATATTTCTTGACAGGATGTTTTACCCAGTCTATACTATAAGAGAGCTTTGATCTTTACGGCCGATCAATAGGGGAGCCTGTTATGCGATGTAAAATAATTCTGTTTATGCTTTGCGTAATAAGCGCGGCAGCCTGCGGCGGTACATATCCGGACAAAGACTTTCCCAAAAGCAAAGACGGCATCCTGGACCTGTCAACGCGGGACTTTGAGAAAAAAGGCCCTGTTGAGCTTGCGGGGGAATGGGAATTTTATTGGAAACAACACATTGAGCCGGGAGTACTTTTCCCGGAAATGACAGGCCTCATGGAATTACCCGGCGCCTGGAATAATTTCTCCGTTGAAGGGAAAAAGCTTCCCGGTTTTGGATACGGGACATTCCGCCTCACTGTTCTTTTAAGCGGCAAAGAAACAGGGAAACCTATGGCTTTTAAGATCCGGGGAATCCATACAGCTTCAACCTTTTACGTCAACGGAAAAAAAGCCGGTTCAACCGGCGCTCCCTCACCAAATCCAAACAAAGCCATTTCAATGCCCATACCTGGAATAATTCCCTTTACTGCCGGGAAAAGCCGTCTTGAAATAATTGTTCACGCTTCCAATTTCGATCTAAAAGAAGGAGGCCTTGTTCGTTCTATTCTCCTTGGCACAGAGAACCATATACGGGAGGAGCAGGAAAAGACTGTCTCTTTTGAGATGTTTTTGTTCGGAAGTATTTTACTCATGGGCATGTATCATTTCGGGTTTTTTATTTTTAGAAAAAAGGACAAAGCTCCGCTTTATTTTGGAATAATATGCCTTTTAATCGCGTTCAGGATACTGGTTACGGGGGAAGTATATTCTTCCAGGCTTTTTAACTACAATAATTGGGTCCATATGTTTAAGGTCGCTCTTTGTACTTCTTTTATGGCAGTCCCGCTATTTGCCATGTTTGTCAATTCTTTCTTTCCCGGTCTATTCCGGAAATCAATTATTCCTGTTCTTCTTGTTTTGGGGGCACTATTCTCCTGTATCGCGATAGCTGCTCCAACAAATATCAGTTCCCACAGTCTCTATGTGTACCAGGTAATTATTCTTGGGGGCTCCCTGTATATACTGTATATTCTTATTCTCGCCTTGATCCGAAAAAGAAAAGGAGCCGGGATATTTCTTGGAGGACTTTTGTTTTTACTGCTTACTGTAGTGAATGATATTTTATATGATAACCTGCTAATACAAACCGGTTTTTTCGTGCCCTTAGGCCTTTTTGTCTTTATCACAACACAGGCATTACTCATCTCTCTTCGCTTTTCAACAATGTTCAACAGGGTGGAAGCGCTATCGAAAAAACTGGAGGAAAATAATAGTTACCTGGAAGAAACGGTCAACACAAGAACCAGGGAACTAAAAAAAACAAATCGCAGCTTAATGGACTCAAACAAAAAACTTGAAACCGCTCAGAAAATGGCGGAAATAGATATGGAGATGGCTATTCATGTGCAAACTAATTTTTTACCACGGGAAGTCCCTTCATCGGAAGAATGGGAGGCTGCTTATTTTTTTCGCCCAATGGCGGGAGTCTCCGGAGATTTCTATGATTTTTATGTCATAAACGAAACGTTTGTGGGGACAGGGCTTTTTGACGTGTCAGGGCACGGAGTATCTTCCGGACTCATAACAATGCTGGCTAAATCAATTATTTTCAGGAATTATAAACTCGGTTATAATCATAAGTTAAATGATGTATTCATGGACATAAACAAAGAACTGCAAGCAGAGATTGCCACTGTCCATTATTTTCTTACGGGGGTATTGCTGCGGTTTAATAATGATATTGTCGAATATGTCAATGCCGGGCATCCGGATATCTTTATGCGGTCAGGGGAAAAAGTTTTCCCGGTAACAGGAGAGAACAACAAATCCATATCCGGCGCCTACCTGGGACTGGATTATTCCGATCTCCCTTACGAGGTTCTGGAATTTAAAGTAAAAAAAGGAGATTACATTTTATTATACAGTGATGCCCTTATAGAAGAAAAAAATAAAAATGGAGAACCGTACCAGGGAGAAAGAGTAGAAAGATCATTGGAAAAAGCTCCTGCCGGTTCAGCCCGTGAAATCCTTTGTTCAATCGTAAAAAGCTTTTACGATTTTAACGGCAGCAAAGATAGCTTATCCGATGACCTTACTGTTATTGTTCTAAAAAAGTTATAAAGCGGCGCTTAAATTTTTGTGTTATAGCAGTTTTCCGGAAGGTGGTTTTATATGAAAAAATACATTCTCATAATTACGGTCCTGTTTTTGGCAGGGGGGCTGCTTCGCGGAGAGACCGTCGGCGGCGATACCCGTCTCAACGAAAAATTGTTTAAAGCCGTGTCCGGTGGAGACACAGGTCTGGCTGCTTTGCTGCTGCGAAAAGGAGCCGATATAAACGCGAAAGACAGGTTCGGATGGAGCCCGCTGCATATTGCCGTATATAGCGGAAAGGTGACCGTTATACACTACCTGGTTTCCAAAAAAGCGGATCTTTATTCAAAAACCGGAAAAGAAAAAAATATACCTGTTCATGAGAGAACAAGGAAGGTCCCAAAAGGGGCTATACCGCTTCATCTTGCGAAACGGGGATTTATTTCTATGGGATCGATACAAGAAGTCAGAGAATGTTTATATCCCTTTTATAAAAGAAAAGATTTTGATGCGTATATTATCGAAGAAAATCTTACCGATACGTTTAGACGAAAAAAAATCAGGGCTTATTTAAAGAATACAAAGAGTGTAAACAGTTTCATCGACGAATATGCCCGGAGTATGGGAATGCTGCAGCAAAAGGTTTATAGCAGAACCAGGCTGCTAAGGACATTCGGACATTGTCAAGCGTACGCTACGGATGTTAAGTTTGAGGATGTCTATCCTATGCTAATAGCAACATTTATATCGTTACTGCGGCATTCTCAAAAGATCATTAATATACCATATTTAAGAATTGATAGATCAAAGAAAAATCCCGAAAACCGGGATCTTATAATGAAAATTAACAGTTTCAGGGCGGAGGATACTGTTTCAAATAGAACAATAAACGCCCTCTTTTTTGATACGGATTTTATACCGGGCATAGTAAGCTCTTGTATAGATAATCCGTTTCTTATGCTTGAAAAAGATTCGCATGGAATAAAAAGCCTTGAAATAGATAATAACAAAATTACCATAGAAGGGCCTGTTCCGTCAAAAACTCCGGAAATTCTTAAAAGAGAAATAGAATCCGGTTATAAAAACAAAACTGCTCATATTTCTCTTCGCAGGAAAAAAGACAGGTTTGTATTACAGTTCACCTATAAGTCCGCGGTACGGGAGTTCTACACAAAAAGTCTTAACCTGTCAATAGATCAAAGATTGTTAAACGCCATTAGAGACAGAGATCCATACCTGGTAAAGATTTATGTACAGGAGGGCGCGGATATTAATTATCAGGATGAATTTGGGTGGACAGCGTTACACGCGGCCGTATACGCGGGTGATATTCCGCTTATACAATATCTTGTTAAACAGAACGTCCGTAAATATTCCCGAACAACAGAAGACAGGGTGGTGCGTATACCGGGAAGAGAAGAGATTGTAAAAAAAGGATCAAGACCGCTGGATCTTGCACAAAAAGGAATCATCGCACAGGGATTGCCGGAAAAGGTGAGAGCGTCTGTTTACGCCTATTACAAAAAAGAGGATCTGGAGAACTATGATATAAAAAAAATAATTGAACAAGAACTAAGAGAAAAAGATGGGATTGATATCGATAAAAAGAAAAATGAGCTTAACCTGTTATTAAAAAATCATAAACCTGTTGAACAATATATTGATGAACACGCCCAATCTCTTGGGATTAAAAAAAACAAAGTTTATTACAGGAACAAAACAAAAGATATTCACTCATGGAAA
>JAAENB010001313.1 GCA_024224995.1 bacterium
ATTTGATTAAATAACAACTCACTTTTAAATATTCCTCAAATGAAAATGAAAGGCTGGTCTGCGGTGAGTTTTATGATACGTCCGTAGAAGTTTTCAGCAAACGTCTACAGACGTATTCGAATTATGGGCCTAGAATCTAACTACACCCTCTCCGGCGATTATTTCAATATCAGTTTTAGCCACTGTTGTTATTGCTGCCGGTGCTGCCTGTCCATCAGTATCAAAAAGCTCCAGGTCTCCGGTTACTTCCGCAACTGCCGGTGATATGGATTCAATCTGTACATAGTCTCCCGGTATATTTCCTTGCAGGTCCGTGGTAAATACCAATACATCATAGTTCCCGGTTGTATTCCAGTAGAATGTTTCTGCTGCAATAACATATCCCGCGCCATTGGTTCTTTCTTTCACGCATATAGGCTTGGTTTCAGAGGGCTTTATGTATTCCTTTGCCCATTCCACATTGCCGTTTGCCTGCAGTTTTACATTCCACATACTATCGTAGCTTAACCCGGTAAAGAGGTATCCCCCCTGACTGGTCTCAATAATATCAGTGGCATAGCCTCTGTTCTCTCCCCTGCTATTTTTCGCTGAGTAAATTTTAGCCCATTCCAGGCTTCCCACACTATTCAGTTTTACTATCATAGCGCCCCTGATATCTTCTTCAGAAGAATTATTCTTGTATGCCGACCCTGCAAGGAGAAATCCGCCGTCACTGGTCACTCTGAGCGCGGTGTTGTCGTTCGAAAAGCCGTCCAGTGCACTGTTCAGCACTTTTTGCCAGAGCAGCGTTCCGTTGGCATCAAAACGAAGTATCCAGAGACTGCCGTATCCATTGGAATAACCGGGAGGAGTTCCGGATCCCTCATTCGCAGTTGTCTCCAGCACCACGAAACCTCCATCAGCTGTGGGTTCTATATTTCCCTCTGTCATGTCATGAACACCGGTTTCCACTGCCGGTAAGGTCTTTGCCCAGAGCAGTTCTCCGTTAGAATTAACGCAAAAGACTCCATTGGAATCTTCATTTCCTTCACCGTTCCAGAGCGATACCCGGTTCCCGCTGCTCAATAAAGCTGTTGAGTATACCCGGCAAAGTCTCTGCTCTCCGCCCGCCAGCTCTTCGAGATAACTATTGGACCAGAGAATATTACCATCTGCATCAAGATCGGTCAGGCAGCTCCCTGCCATAGTAAAACCGCCCAATGTGTTCCGGTCGAAATCATTAACAGATGCTCCAGCATACCCGGTTTGTGACTGAATGCCTCCACTTGAACTCAGGTTTACGAGCCATGCTCCAGGCCGTGGATTGGTAAATACATCCGAACCATTCCTGAGATTACTCCGCGAAGCGAATACATACCCGCCGTCTGCTTCCTGGAATATACCGGCAACAAAGTCGTAATCCCTGTTACCCACTGCCGCTGCCCATTTTTCCCTGTCTTTATCGTCTTCCTTAACATCACAGAATGGCAGCGACACAGCCACCAATAGAATCATAAACAGCCGTAAACAACCAACTGCTATACTTTTTGAAACTTTCATAAGAAATACCCTCACTTGTATTTATTTTTTTAAACCAAAAGCTATAGGTCGAGAGTCCATTAAAATAGTCAAATACTTTTGCAATGTAAATAAAAAATTGTATAGACCGCCCGGATGGTATGAGGAATGAAAGTTGTGAGGATATTTGAGAAGCTGCCTCCTTAAATATTTAGACGACAACGATGTTGACACAGAGGGCTATAAATTAATCACATATTTCTAAAATAAAGTCATCGTTTTTATATAAATAAAAATGATGCAAATCATTTGAAGATAATCAACTCAAATTCATCATTATTTTCATTCTTTTTTACTGTAGTGTTCATTTAAAATAATTTAATTTGCTAAATAGTTCAAGAATGTCGCGCAACGGTCGTAGAAACAATATAATAACAAGTAGAACCCAAATTTGCGAGGAGCAAAGCGACGCAGCTGATATACGTTGTTGTACGCTGTTGTTGAGCTCTCTCACTAAAAAGTTTTGTATTTTTAATTCAATGAAAGAATAACTTTCTGTTTATTTAAAATTGCTTCACTAAGAAAACTAATCAGCTCCGGGATTATCTTTAGAGCTTCAGGACCAAATGGCTTTTGTTCTATATCAGAGACTTTGACCTTTTTGAGTATATTAACCAGATCAGATATTTCTGTCAAAATATATGGATTATCAAGCCATTCTAAATTGCAGTGATACTCTAAAAGAATTCCATCCCATCCGGTTTGATTTGGAGGTATAGAATCTAATGCCGAATGAAAGTATATATCACAAATGACAAATGTATATTCAATACCATCCGAAGCAATTCTTGTAAAGATATATTCATCTTGAGCTGTACTTAAATTTGCAAACGATTCTCCATAATCCTTAACTACAGGCATATTTATTCCTTATATTCAATAAGTATTTATAACACATTATGATAGCTCAACTATTACGCTCAACGTTCTTGGCGTATACGACGTTTGCCAGGGAAACTGTTGATATTTGTATAACGTTATTTTAAAATTGCAAGCAATTTTTTGATAACAGAAATTGGCAAATGCCCTCGACAAAATATCACTAACGAAGAGATCACGCGCTTGTCGCATGTACAGCATTAAAGCATATACATTAATTTTTGATCCATTGCCGTATTCTGATAATATTCCTCAGAACAGGAATTCTCAGAGGACACAGTTTTTTGCAGAAGAATCGTTTTCCGGAAAAAAATTGAGCTACTATGGCAATAAACATCATTGCCAACATAAGCTGTAACATAAAAGACCACAACCGCGGGATATTGCTCTGATACACCACAAGAATATAAACCAATATGCTCCAGAAGGCTATCATTAGTGATATTCCTGCAGCTTTTAGCAATGTAGTACCGGGTATTTTTTTATGCTCTCCTTTCTCATAAAAGTAGTTTTGCACATTCCCCATGGGACAGTAATAGGCACAATAGTCTCCCCTGCCAGTTATAAGGGTGACAATCACAGCAAAAACAAAGATTACCAGCATTGTAAACCATAGCTTTACAATGCACATGGATATAATGCTAAGAACAAGTACCATTATCCCCAGTGATTTTTTTATTTGTTGAATATTCTCATTCTTTTTATTGTTATTCACTTCAAAGATCGCTCACTATTTTAGTTTTTTATAATATACTTAAATTCAAAGTATTTGTCAACCTTTTTTTCCAATATAAATCATTTTTAGTGTCATTGACCGGGCTCCCTTTGGGGATTGTTTGGGATGTCACTGATCCTCAGTATTTTGACTTCTAATTTCACCAAAAGGCCATACCGGTGGATATTCTTCATTCCAATTCTGTGAATAGCCTCCGGATTTTCTATCTTCCACCCATTTGGGTATATGCTTGTGTGAAATATTCCCTGGAACTTTAGTATCCATTGAGATTTCCTTTTCATCCATCCATCTATCGGTGTCCAGGAAATATAAATCTCCAACTCTTTTTGACTTTTTAGCGTATTCCGGCCATGTGTCAGCATAGATTTTTCCAAGTACAACAGATTGTCCCAGGGTAATAGGAATTCCTCTCCAAAACCCTGCTCTTACCGGATGAAATTCGGTTTGCATATCAGAAGCTGAAGTTGCCCCGGACCAAAGATTTCCCCTAATCGTTCTAACATCACCATAAAATGGGTTAAATAATAAAGAGATTTCTTCCCAAAAATCTTTTAGTAATTTTGCCCACCCCTTTTGCAATAAAACGCTTTGTTCAAATTCAATTTTAAGATAATTTGAGCGAAAACCCAGGCGATTGTGCATTCTCTCTTTTGAGTATCCTATATGGACATCGATTACAGGTCTACCCGGATACCAGACTATAAAATCACTGAGATTTTCCCAAAGAAATTTTGTGAAATGTTCTAAACTCGTTTCAGAAAGTTTATGTTGCGGTGGCTCATAAAACCCATATCTCTTTGGTAATATTTCGGGTATTTTATTTTTTAGAATATTGACAAAGGTTTCTATATCAGCTTTTGAATTTAAAAATGTATCCGAGAACCACCAGGACATTAATATTGTATTAAAACGTTCTTCTTTTTTAGGTTTCACAAAGCGTTTTATACCGGAAGGCAAAATTATTTCGTCATTCTGAGGGTCGAATATTACACCATGAGAATTTTGAGCAATTTGTTTTGATATTTTATTAAATTGATTATATGCCGCTTTAGGAGCACTTATGGGTTCTAATGTAATCTCAACCTGGTATTCAATTCCCGGAAGCGCACTAATTACTTCGCCTGGAATATCTTCTGTTAACACTTTGTCAGGAAAGGATACTACGATTTGCCAATTCTTCTTTTCATAGCAAATTGATGTGTCATATTCTTTCCAATCATTTCCTTCTTCATTAAGATATTCCGGAATTGGTTTGTCAATCGTATAAAGTTTTAAATCGTAGCTCATAAGCAGTATATTTCTTTCGCTTTTTTTAAGTGTGCATTATTATATGCTAGATGAATCACATATTTTGTCAAATCTATTTTATATAATAATGTTGACACAGAGGGGACGTTGTGCCGTGTATCCAGGCCATTTTGCCATAGGTTTTTCGGCACAATGTGCCGCAGGCCGAGGAGCGAAGCGACGCAGCTAATATACGTTGTTATGTGAAGAAACACAAAACAGAATTTAAGCGAATTTTTCAAAAGTAATATAACCTTCAAATTCTGTTTCAAATTTTTCCTTAAAAAGTTCAGTACAATAAAGTCTTGGACTATCCAATATTTGACTTTTGCCTATAGAAAATAAATGTCTGCCATTCCAAGACTTTTCATCAATATACATTGGTTTTACTTGTTGTTTAATAATATCTTCCATAAATTTTGAATCATTAAACTTGAGGCTTTTACACCAGAAACAATATCTAGGCCATGGATATGGAAACCTTTTAAAATCTAATAGAGCTCCTTGAATTTTTCTATAATCTATAATAAAATATTTAGGCTGTTTAACATTTTGATATCTAGTCGGCAAAGGATCTATAATTTCAACTGGAAATGTTTCATTAGTAGTTAAGAATCCATGCTTTTCAAAGAAGGAAAGAATGGTTTCTGAAATAATATAATAGTCATAATGACCATCTAATAAAGTTTCACCATATTTTTTACCAACATTTCTTAGAATAACACGGACAGTTTCAACTGGATGCCATGCAAAGTTTCTTTCTATAGGACAATTGAATTTCTTTAATCCCGATTCGATTCCTTCAATTCGGGCAATATCTCTCTTATTTCTGAATATTATTCGATAAAATTGCATTTTTTATTCCAGTATATATGTATGTGTTTTTTCACATAACTCTTAAGCGTGTACCTGGTTTTATCCAATTTTAGATACACGCAAGTTGGCCGGCATTATTGCGGCATCCTGCCGCTACAGACAGGCGAACGTCCTGTTCGCTCAACGAAGCCGCTTCGCTTCGACCGACGTACTATGGGATTTCAATCAGTATATTTCCCGGAAAATTAAAACTTGTTTCCACCCAAATAAATATCGAGCAACGGTCGAATAAACAACGTAATAGCAAGTAGAACAATAATTTGCAAGAAAATTTTCTAAATTCCGTCTTTTTTGTTTGCCCATTTTTTTTGGAATAAGAGATTTATCAGGAGAATAGATTACTTTTTCAGGAAGTTTCTTTGATAAAATTAATTCTTCAATTGTTTTGATCAAATTATATACTGGTCGCTCATATTCTTGCATTTCATCAGGATCATTATATTTATTATAATATTCCGGATTACAGGGGGTTCTCCTTTGTTATTTATTTTTAGCGCAAAGAATTATTTGGATTTGTTGGGTGCTTTATATTACTGAAAGATCTCTCTTTTTTTATAGAGATACCAGCTTGCCCATATTGAAACAATTAAAATGAAAGCAAGCAATCCATGTGTTCCAAGACCAAAGGGTTTATCTACCCCGGCTTGTACCTGAGTGTATTGCTTGGTCCAGGCAATTATTGGCCAGTATAAGTTTGTTCCAAGAGCCAGCCAGGAAACTACAGCACCGGAAAAACTCAGGCGCCATAGACCTATAGCTGCAAGCGCAAAGAGAGGAACCTGAAGGATAACATCCCCCAGTGCAATTCCCTGGCTCACGGGGATAAGGGCGGGATCCATGCCCTCTGTTGATACCTGGAATCCTAATTCAGCCGCCGTCTCATAAGAAAAGACTGCTATGCCTTGCCCGATTATCCAGAGTGGAATGCTCACAATGAAAAAACAGATGATGAATTTAAGACCCAGTGGAAATTTTTTTTTATTATTCATTTTTTTCTCCTTATAAAATTTTATTTACTATTTTTTATTGTTGTTATTGAATTTCATTTGCTCTATAAATCCTTTATTTAAACAATCGAATGTAGTTTCGAAGCGGTTAATAACAGCATCCCAATCCTGATCAGTCTTTTGGTATTCAAGCATAATCAGCCTCTGGGTATACGCGATAAGCATTGAGACTGACTCGTAAATGAGAACACCATTTTCACCCCGGTTTTTTGATGCTTCCTTATACAAATCGCGCTGCATGAAATGCCTTTTATTTTGACTCGGATCCTCATGACGGCGTGCAGCATAAACATTGTACAACAAGTCATACAATAGTCTCTCACGTATGTTTCTAATTGCGTTAACAATCTCTTTTTTGAATTCCTTCATTTTTTGCTTGTAAATCCTTTTATCTTTTACAATTATCAGTTCATTAAACATGCTGTCATCATTTAGAATTTTAAGATTAGCCAGATACAACTCCATTGCTAATTCCTCTTTTGTTGCAAAGTATCTGTATAGAGTGCGTTCACCAATCTCTGCTTCTTCTGCAATGTCTTTCATTTTAGTGCCCTCAATGCTGTTTACACAGAATTTTTCCATGGCAATTTTCAAAACCCTCTCCCTGGTTTGAGCTTCTTTTTTTTCACGTAATCCCATTTTATCAATCTCCTAGTTGACATACTGACTGTCAAATGACAGTGCTACTGCCAATATAGCGAAAATATTGATTATCGTCAAGCTTTTGGAGTATTTTTTTTGATTTTTTTCTAATATTTGTCACTGATATTAATTAAGGGAGAGATACAGAACCTCGGAGTTGTCGCGGATTCCCGTGAGGAGCTGCCGGGCATTCAGGAGAATAATTAAGGATAGTGAGTACAAGGTACTATTATGACCGATTTAATTAGCCAAAAGTGTTTTCCATTCTTCTGCGGCACGTTTAATGTTTTCCGTATATCCTTCATCATCAGATTTTTTTATGAAACCAACGAGGATTGCCTGCTGTTGATCGGGCAATCCTCCGATTAATACACGGATGGCCCCTCCGGGATATGCACTAAATCGAATTTCTCGCATACCATCAGTATCTTTAAGGTTTTTAAACAGTGGTTCTCCACCTTGAAAATTCTTTTCATTGGCTAATTGGAGTTTGCTCCGGACACGATAAGAATTTTCACTACTTAGTTCATTGTACCAGGTGGTGAACCGTTCGGTAATCCTGCAATTCTGAAGAAGTTCCTCAAGTGTTTTTTCTGAAAGCTGTTCCCATTCTTTACGCCACTCGACACCATGTTCATACCGCGCTATGTTGTGCAGAGAATACTGCTCGTGCAGGCTCTCATCCTGCGAACAGGCAATTATGACGCGAGAGGCATCCCATATAGTGGCTGTTGGTAAGCTTAGCAGGGATGCCTGAAGCAGCCACGCTATACCAAGAATATACATGTTTTCATTATAAGCAGTATTCGGAAGGTAATACTCATATAAAAAAAACTTATCGAATATTTCTTTTTGTTCTGTCTCTAAAAAATTAAGAGCCGGACTCTTATCATCCATTTCCATTAGGGAGAGAGCGAGATCCTGTTCGTTTTGTTCTAATTCACTTAAAAAATCATTGTAGGTATAGCCTTGTGCAAGAACACAGTCTTTAAGGGAATTATTCTGAATATCATCATAATAAAGAAAAAACCGGTCCTCATCCCCTGTTCTTAACTCTAATATCCCGAGGCAGGCTTCCTGTAGCATGCTATAAGCTTCTGCTTTATTATCAGCGGGCATGCTATGTTGATTTAGAAAGATGTTATGATCCACGTATCTATCTCCTGGCCAGCCTGGCACGATTTTTTAAGGTCTGATCAAAGAATCCCTCTGGCCAGTAGTCCAGCTTACCGCTTGAATGGAGTTTGGGTGTGTCTATTATGCTTGCTTCTTCCCCTTTTCGAGTGAAGTAGTGAAAAACCGTTTTCTCGGCATCAAGCAGACTATCCTTAACTGCGATTCGAATGCCGTCCATGAGGTGGTCACTATGAGTTTCTACTATGACTTGTATGCCGCAGGCTGCGGCAAGGGCTATGAGACGCCCCATTGCTGTTTGTCCCCTGGGATGAAGATGTGCTTCGGGATTTTCAACCATCACAAGTATGCCTCGCTCCTGTCGATCCGTTTCCCATGCTTTGCCCCAGTATTCATCAGGGCTATTCACCGCCATACCCAGAAGGGCGGCAAGTACAGGCAGAATGTAGCTGATACCGAATCCTGCATTGGCGGGGCGGAAGGTGTCTATTTCCGCATGAGCAGAGTCCCGCTTCGAATCGGTTTGATATTGAAATTTTATACCGGGAGCGATTTCACTTAGCCAACCTCGGATTTCATATTCAAGTGTACGCCCTTCCGAATCGTCATGGTGAAGTTTTTCGGGAACTTGTGTATTTTCCAGTCTATCGAGAAAATCGAGAACGTATTCTCCCTGGTCGCCAATCTGAGGAAATGCATCCATAGAACGGTACAAGGGCAAGGAAGTCATCGGTCCTAACCGGTTAGCCCCAACATAACTACAGACAGGAACGCTATACGGAACTGATACCTTTTTCTCATCTATAATCAAAGAGAGCGGATCCCGGGTTTCGCTATGGCAAGTAATATGTATGGATTCATTTGCTGCCGATAGTTTGGACCGTAGTTCTTCAACAGAACCATGTCCCGTTAAGAGCGGGTCGTTATGTTCCGCGCTTTTACAAAACATTCGCAAAGCCTGAATTACGGAACTCTTGCCGCTATTATTTAAACCTGCCAGCAGAGTCAAAGGTTTCAGAGGGATGGTGGATTTTGGAAACGACTTGAATGCAGTCAGCTCTAAACTGGTAAGCATAATCAGGCTCCTTTTAAAATAGTCTTTATGAGTTCTTGGATGCGTTTGTAGCGAAACTGTACACCACTAGCCCGTGCTCCTTCCCTGCTTACTGCACGTTCGAATTCAATGTCTTTTAGTACGATTAAATATTCTTTGAACAACCGGTCTTTGTTCTTAAGCAGAGTCTTGTACTGCTTCTCACTCAAATCGGCCAGGATGTTGCCCCAGGTTTCGAAAAGGGCTTTGTTTATTGGAGTTTTATGCTGATCAGGCAGGGATTTTCGGAATGCGTATTCGCCAAAGAGCTCACTCCCTCTTTCCATGGCTGTGGCAAATCGCTTTTCAAGTTCTTTGATGGTGGAGAACCTGAGCTCAGGTAGAGGTTTATTCTTGAAAATTTTTTCTAAATTCTTCTTTCTGAGTTCCGGCATGGAGTTGATAATCCGCATTGTATCGCTGAGGAACGTATCCATGCTTGAATCAAACCTGTCTGAGTTTTGAAGAGAAAAGGCTAAAAATCTGAGAATAAGTTCCTGGGCGGCCATACGGCTGTCTTGCACCGCTCCGTTGATAGCTTTATTAAATAAAGATGATTCTCTTAATTCCTTTAACAATTTAGTTGCCTTACCCTGGTAGAGAGCATGGCGAATTTCTTGAGAGGTCAGCGGCATTCCCCCGGTATTGATGCGCTTAAAAATATTGCGCTTCACCTCTTCCGGTGTTCCCGGATTAATAACAGTGAAGCGCATTTCTGTTTCCATAATGTTGTTCACAATGCGTGCGTGAGCCTTGTCATCAGCAATCTCTTTGAATGTCTTATCGTTGAACTGATTCCCCCAGAATTCCAGACCGGTCAGCCGAGATCCGGATCCGTCGAGGTCCGGCCCAAGAATAAAATCATAAATGGCGCTTAGACGTTGAAGACCATCTACTACATCCCAGTTTCCATCTTCATTAGCAGCCACATAAAACATAGGCAGTGGTATGCGCAGCATGAGAGATTCGATTAGACGACTGCGGCGAGTAGCATCCCATACTTTATTACGCTGAAAGGGCGGAGCAAGCCGGATCGTATCCTGACGCAGTCGTCGGATGAGCGTATCCATAGGAACGTTTTTGGGATCAAAGGAGATAGACGAGGGATCGAAGGGCTCCTCGTTGATAGGGTCTTCCTCGATCTCCACACCTGCGGCTGTGCCGTCAGCAGCAAGTTCTTCGGGGATATCTTCTTGTCTTGCCATATTGTTCCTTATGTGTATCGCGCCTGAATAGTCTGTTTTCGCGGACATGATTCTCAAAATTTGTTTTTAAATTATATGGGCGCTACGCCCTCATATGGGCTGTGCCCATCCCATCATATGAACTTCCGTCCCTTTAGGGCTTGAGACTTATCGGCAAATAATACCTTATAAAGCGGATACCTACTTTATAAGGTATTATTATTTCAGTAAGAACAAAAATAATAAATATAAATAAAAAAGCAAGTTTTTTTCATGTTTGAAACAATAAGTACGCCAATACAGGCTTAAAACAAGCCTTATCCCCCAAACCAGCAAGGAGATAACCGTCAATCACGCAAACCATTAATTCTCACGTTTCCCACCGAAAAAACCTGCCCCGCCAGCCGTCCCGGCCACGAAAACATCTTCTAATCACCATGACTCCTAGCAATCACCATTTCAAGCATTTCATTCACAGTATCCAGAAGCGTTTCGGAATCTTCTTCCGAATACTTTTTCCGAAGATCTTTGAGCTTATTAATATATTTACCGAAAATCTCGCTTTTCACGACATCATTGTTCACAACGTTGTAAAGGCTTCCAAGCATCCAGGACTGCATATCGAAATCAGCAGCAGTCATAATATTGTAAAAACCGGAATATGCATCTATCAAAGAATTTCAGAATGGTTTGAAAAAACTCAGACGCTTTAGTATTACCGGCATTGGAAAAATATTCACTGATTTGTTCGGCAGCCGTTTTAGACATTATTTAATGCCTATATATTCGCATGTTGAATCATAAATTGACTTTTTTAATTTCAATAAAATATATTTTTATTTAGCTACAATTTCCGATAACGGTTGGCAATATGCGGAGGTTATTTTTCTAATAAATTTTTAAAAATCCTTGTTGCATAATATGTTAACCAATCATTCTCAGTCAGTTGAAACAAGCGATATTTTGCTACTTTTGAGTCCATATAATCGTCCTTAAAAGTATATCTTGTTATCGGTTTTCCATTATATTTAAAGTAAGAATTATCTGGTTGATACATAGATAAGAGCCATTTCAATAAGCTATCAACTGTCCTGGAGTCTAATCCAACTTTCAATTCAGTAAACATTATAAGCTCATGAATAAAACTATGTCCATGATAAAAAAATCTTTGTATTTCTGAATCCTGTTTAGTGGATAAATGACCAATTAAAAACTCCAGAGCATTTTTAAGCTGCTTCTCGTAGTTGTTTATTCCTGAACTAAAAAGAGCCCATGCAGAGTGAAAACTGGAAAAAGGACAACTTCTCGTCCATTCTTTTTGAGTTGAATGATTTTCAGATACCCAACCACCATCTTTTCTTTGCCATTCGATTAATAAGTCAAATGCCTTTTTAACTCTTGAATCTTCAATAGCTCCTACTTTTCCTAATGCGATTAACATAATTGAAAATCGACATGGCTCATTTTTATTAATATCGTAGTTCTTTTTTAATTCACCTGGTTTAATCTCGTCGATATAACCATTATCCATTTGATATGACAATACATACTCACAAGCCTTACGAATTCGCTCATCCTTAAAATTATATCCTGAATTTCCTAAAAGGGGTAATATCCATGAAGTAGTAACATACTTTGGACTGACTGGTGTATATCCACTTTTTCTCATTGTTGCTTTTGCTGCCCAAAGACCTGGTGAACACCATGAACCATCTTTTTCCTGTTTCGAAAAAATATCCGTAACGAAATCTGATTCCTCTATCTTAGATATCAAATCCGGTGAAATTGCAGAATTATCATATAGTATGTTTTTATAGGTTAAATATCTAACAGGATAAGAGGCATTTTCCAATAACCAATTAATATTGTTTTCTATTTGAATCTTATCAAGCACTGTATCATTCCCGGAAAATTTATTTTCTTAATAGGTATCGAGCAGCAGTCGAATAGACTACGGCTTCCATTCTTTAAGAATTTTAGCAGCAGCATTGTTTCCTGCTTTTAAAGCTAAATCCAGTGCATTAAAGCCCTTTATATCTTTAGCTTCTTTATTTGCCCCGTTCTCTAATAAAAAATATAAATATTCTTCATTCTCTAAAAGTATCCAATCCTTTTCATTCCAATCAACACATTCATGTAATGTGGTACGTCCCTGTTTATCTTTTATATCAATGGGAAGTCCGGCTTGTAACAATATTCTTGCAATATCCAGCTTTCTGAATCGTACTGCAAAATGCATCAATGTATATCTTTTAGGACCTATTTTAACTTTTAAGTTGGCACCTGTTTTTATCAAATATTCAACAATCTTTGTATTTCCCGCAATAACAGCTTCACAGAGGGGGCAGGAGTCATTTGTTTTTTCATTTACATCTACACCTTTGGAAATTAAACTTTTTACAAGTTTCAAATCATTATCATAACATGCTATTTGTATTTCTGATTTTCCGGATTTAATATTGATAAGATCTTTACTCTTTACATCACCTTTACTTGATTTTATCATTTCTTTTGGGATTTTGCCCAATTTTTTTGGAATAAGAGATTTATCAGGAGAATAGATTATTTTTTCAGGAAGTTTCTTTGATAAAATTAATTCTTCAATTGTTTTGATCAAATTATATACCGGCCGCTCATATTCGGGCATTTCATCAGGATCATTATATTTATAATAATATTCCGGATGGGCCAGCCAATAAATTAAGAGAGCCGTTCCTTTATCACAGTCTTTACTCTTAACCATAGTTAAAAGTTTGGAAATTCCATCATCCCAATTATAGTAATACGCTTTAAGAAAAAGTTTTTCTGTTTTAGATAATTTCACTGCATTCTCCATTTCCTGTCTTCAATTTAGAAGTGCACAACTTGACATCTGAATTTCAATTACCATACACCACCCGCCCCCACCCGTCAATCACGAAAACCATTATCCCTCACTTTTCCCACCGGGACAAACCTGCCCCGGCATCTTTCCATTCTTCCACACCCGCTCACAAATAAAATTAAGTTTTAAGAGCAGCGGACCCCGCCCGGCGGGGAAAAATACGGAAGAAACAGTGTTGATACCGGGGTCTGTTTTCATCGGCCCCCCAGCCCATAAAGGGGGCGCAAGAGTTTTTGAAAATGGGCCAATCTTAGCCCGGGGTTTCAACCCCATAGGGCAGCAGAGCAGAACCCGGATAACATCTCCCGGGAACAGGCCCTGTTTCTAAAATAGTTAACCAGGGCTATGGGGATTTCTCATAGCGTGGGGCTTCAGCCCCTCGCAGGGGTCGCACCCCGTGCGTGCAGTGCCGGAAACCGTTCCGGTTTAAAAACAAGTTTTTTAAGAGCAACTCTCCGCGTAAGGGATACGCAGGGTTTAGTCCCGATGAAACAGGGAAAAAATATAGAAGAAACTGTGGTTGAACCGGGGGTCTGTTTCTGTATAGGTTCCGGGGAGAATCAACCGAAGATTCTTTCTGAAAGCGACGTGACGTCACGTCGCTTTCAAGGTACAGGCTCCGGGTAAGACCCCTCATGCTCTCACCTCTCCTACCCCTCCGGCGAATACCGTAACTCTCCTACGGGCCCCGATCTTCCCCCGTTTCCGTAAAACTCTTTCACGTTTAAAGGATGCATGTTTTCGAGAATTGTCTCTATCTTTCCCTCCATCTCCGTAAGTATGCTTTCCAGCCCGTTAAGCCCTTTGCGGTCGAGGTGCCCCAGGTGATGAAGTCCCAGGAGGGAGAGATACAGAACTTCGGAGTTGTCGCGGATTCCCGTGAGGAGTTCTTCTATGTTATCGGTATCGAATTGGTAGATGTTCATGGGGTTTCTCCTTTATAATTTATTTTTGGCGCAGGGGATTAATTTGTTGACAATCACCGGGAGAGACGGTCTGCTCTTAGGGTGGTTAAGAGAGGGTCTCCCTTTGGGGATTGTTTGGGATGCCTTGTTCTGTGCCGTTTCCGGCGGGAACGAGGCTTTTAATGTAAAGATCAAATGCACATTCAATGTGCCCATAGAAGCACAAGGGATTATTATCGTCAATACTTTTTTATATACGATTGAAAATTTTATTATCAGATGAATATTAGTGAAGAAATAACACAATTTGGTGAACGATTACGGGAAACCAGGAAGTCCAGGGATTTAAGTCAAAAGGAGCTGGCTGAGGCTTCCGGCATTTCCAGGAGGATGATTGGGCATTATGAAACCCTGGCGAAGCGTCCTTCTATCAGTAAGGTTCAGAAATTGGCTGAAGCTTTAAATGTCTCTCTTGATTATCTGCTTGGGAAATCAGAGCTCTCGGAAGAGGAAAAGAAGTTTGAAGAAGTTTCGCTGAGAGGAATGAAAATCGTGAGGATATTTGAGAAGCTGCCTCAAAAAGAGCAGGATATTATTTATCAGTTGGTGCTTTCTTTTGCGGAGAAGAATGATATTGATGAATAGTGGGGTGTACGATTTGCATTGGTGTTATATCTCATAGTTGCCTCCAACATCATTTTAGGCGACAACCATGCTGACATATAGGGCTCCCCCAGAATTTTTCCGGAGTCAAAAGACTTAAGGGCAAAAGTCCCGGCCCGGAACCGGGGGAGAGCAACATTTGCTCAAAGTTTTCGTCATTTATATTTTGAAAAATCTACATCTTCTTTTATAAAGCGCCCACTTTGTAACAGAGCATTTTCAATGTCTTTTATTATTACTGAGTTATTATTTTCTGCAAATATAGTAACTGAACCATAGTCAATAACAAAAGAATATTCACCATTTATATATGAAAAAGTTTGTACCTGGCTTTCTTCCGGCCATATAATTTCACGATCCCTATCGATATCATCCAGAGCTTCTACATTGATTATTTTAGAATTTAAGGCACTGCCAATAATACTCCAAATACTCGGATAATCATAAGAGTCATCATATCCGATGAACTCAATAAGAAGTTCATCCGAACCATAGCCCGGCCGAACAATAAATCTTTCCATTTTTATCTCACCCAACGCCCAACTCCCATCACCGACTCAACTTCTCAATGGTCTCCAGCAACTCAGCAGCAGCGCTTTTCTTAAGCGGAACCTCGCCCGATTCAACAATGGTATTAATGGACCGTTTTACCAGGTCTGCCGAATGCTTAAACCGGTCCAAATATGAGGCGAAATCGGATCGCTCTTTGGTCACTTTTTTAATCGCCTCATTAAGGATCCCAATACTCCGTTTCGCCTCTTTCCGCGTCGCAAGGGACACAGAGAACATGCCGTCTCTTTCCCGGAGACTCAACCCGGAGGCAGTCATGGTTGCGATATAAACCCGTTCACGCTCGTGCATGTTGGGGCCAACCTGGAACCACATGGAAGCCTGGTAGCTGTTTCTTGAAAAATCCCCCTGGAGCAGATCAAGACGGTTATACTCTCCCTGGGACGCGATCCGGTCCACCTCATCGATCAATGTCGACACCTGGACCTGGAACTGCAGCCGGTCCGGCGCGGAGTAGGAACCCTTTGCGGATTGTACCGCTAGTATCCTCAATTTTTGAAGAATATTCTGTGTCTCAAGCACATAGCCGTCGGCTGTTTTTATAAAATCCCTGCCCCGGTTAATGCTCTCCAGGGCATTCTTAAGTCCATGAAGCTGAGAGGTCATTTTGGCTGAAAGCGAAATATCGATATTTTCACCCGGTGCCTTTTTAGCAGTATTCTCTTTATCCGGAACACTCTCCCCGGGCGAAGTCTTTTTATGCTGCACGGTTTTTGCCATGGAAGTATATACGGTGGTAGTATTGTGTGATATAATCATTTTATGAGCCCCCCGGACAACAGCAGCTCCAGCTGCCGGGTAAACCCAAGCCGGTTATACACGGCCCCAAGCCTGGCCCGTTCAAAGGTGATAGCATTTATAGCCTCATCCATGACCCCAATGATCATATTTGCTCTTTCGGGAGAGGCGATATATTGAACAGCGAGAATTTTCTCCGGGTTAAATGACTCAAGGGCAAAAACACGGGCATCAATCCGGGGCAGGGAAACAGTGAGAGAGGGAAAAACGCGGACACTTCGCTGCCCCTTGTAAAAAGCCGTATCTTTTACGATCCGGGCAATCTCAAGGAGCAATTGGCGGCACTCCAGATCCATCTTTCGCCTGTCTCCCGTGGAATAGGTGCCATTGGCGCTTTTAACTGCCAGGTAACGGAGACGCTGGCAGATATTTTCTATAACGAGTAAATGAACATCGATATTCTTTAGCAACTTCCGCGTCTCAAGAACAGATGTCGTTTTATCATCATCATTCTTATTCTTCTTTTGAGCGGCAGTATGTTTAACAGCAGCGCCGGGAGATTTCTGCTGAGTGGATTCACATCCTAACAAAACCAGGAAAACAAGCAAGGCCGTTAGGATAAATATAATAATAGATCGTTTCATAGTTTCCCCTGCCCTTTTATTTCATCAGTTCTAATTTGTTTATAGTCTTTTTTAAATCTTCAGCAGCCTCTTTGTCCAGGGAGACTTCCCCGGATTTAAGGATTGTGTTAATAGACCGCATCACCTGTTCTGCCGAATGCTTCATCCGGTCCGAATATGCCCCAAGATCGGCTCTCTGTTTGGTTACTCTCCAGAGAGCATAATCAAGAGCTTCAATACTGGAATTTGCACCGGTAACAGTGGAAACGGTAATAATCAACCTCCATCTCTCCTCGGAAGATCTCAGGTGCAGGCTCTGGGCGGTCATGGTTGAGATAAATATCCGTTCCCGCTGGTTCATATTGGGACCAATGTGGAACCACATTGAAGCTTTACCATTTACCCTAAAAAACTCCCCTGTTAAGAGTTTAAAATTGTTATACTCTCCCTGGGATGCCAGGCGGTCCACCTCATCAACCAATGCCGATACCTGGACCTGGAACTGCTGCCGGTCCTCATCGGTGTAGAAGCTGTTTACCGATTTTACCGCCAGGGCTCTTATTTTCTGAACAATATTTTGTGTTTCCTCAACATAGCCGTCGGCAATATTGATCATAGTCCTGCCCCGGCTGATGTTATCCAGGGCGGCTCTTAGCCCGTGAAGCCGGGAAGTCATCTTGGCGGAAACCGAAATATCGGCAAAATCCTTTGAGAGCGCTGTTTTGTTATTATTCTCTTCATTCGAAACGTTACCATCTGCCGGGAGATTTTTATTCTGCCCGGCTTTTGCAATGGAATTATATGCTGTAGTTGCAAAGTGTGATATAATCATTGAATAGGCCCCTTCAGTTCAGTGATATCTCATTAATAATACTTATATTATCGGAAAAATTCATCCGAACTATAGCCCGGCCGAACAATAAATCTTTCCATTTTTATCTCACCCAACACCCAACTTCTATCACCTGCTTAGCTTATCAATGGTTTTCAGCAACTCAGCAGCAGCACTTTTCTTAACCGGAACCTCGCCCGATTCAACAATGGTATTAATGGACCGTTTTACCAGGTCCGCAGAATGCTTAAACCGGTCCAAATATGAGGCGAGATCGGCTCGCTGTTTGGACACTTTCAAAATCGCCTTATTAAGGATCCCAATACTCCGTTTTGACCCTTTCCGCGTCGCAAGGGACACAGAGAACATGCCGTCTCTTTCTCGGAGACTCAACCCGGAGGCAGTCATGGTTGAGATATAAACCCGTTCACGCTGGTGCATGTTGGGGCCAATCTGGAACCACATGGAAGTCATGCGGTTCCAGGTTCTTCCAAAATGCCCCTGGAGCAGATTAAAACGGTTATACTCACCCTGGGACGCGATCCGGTCCACCTCATCAATCAATGCCGACACCTGGACCTGGAACATCAGCCGGTCCGGCGCGGAGTGGGAACCCTTTGCGGCTTTCACCGCCAGAGCCCTCAATTTTTTCAGAATATTTTGTGTCTCAAGCACATAACCGTCGGCTTTTTTTATAAAATCCCTGCCCCGGTTAATATTCTCCAGGGCATTCTTGAGTCCATGAAGCTGAGAGGTCATTTGGGCGGAAACCGAAATATCGACAATTTCTCCTGAGGCCTTTTTGGAAGTATTCTCTTTATTCGGAACACTCTCCCCGGACGAAGTCTTTTTATGCAGCGCGGTTTTTGCCATGGAAGTATATACAGTGGAAGTATTGTGTGATATAATCATTTTATGAGCCCTCCCGACAACAGGAACTCCCGGAGCTGCACGGTAAACCCAAGCCGCGTATACACGGCCCCAAGCCTGGCCCGTTCAAGGGTGATAAAATCAATAGCCCCATCCATGACCCCAATGATCCTATTTGCTCTTTCGGGAGAGGCGATATAACGAACAGCGAGAATTTTCTCCGGGTTAAATGACTCAAGGGCAAAAATACGGGCATCAACCCGGGGCAGGGAAACAGTGAGAGTGGGAAAAACGCGGACACTTCGCTGCCCCTTGTAAGAAGCGGTATCTTTTACGATCCGGGCAATTTCATGGAGCAATTGGCGGCACTCCAGATCCATCTTTCGCCTGTCTCCCGTGGAATAGGTGCCATTGGCGCTTTTAACTGCCAGGTAACGGAGACGCTGGCAGATATTTTCCATGACACGTAAATGAATATCAATGCTCTTTAGCAGCTTCCGCGTCTCAGGAACAGGTGTCATAAGATTGTCGGACTTATTCTTCTTTTGAGCGGCAGAATGTTTAACAGCAGCGCCGGGAGATTTCTGCTGAGTCGATTCACATCCCAACAAAACCGGGAAAACAAGCATACCCGTAAGAATAAATATAATAATAGATCGTTTCATAGTTTCACCCTGCCCTTTTATTTCATCAGTTCCAATTTGTTTATTATCTTTTTTAAATCTTCAGCAGCATCTTTGTCCAGG
>JAAENB010001314.1 GCA_024224995.1 bacterium
CAAAGCTGCATCTGGCCTGGAAGTAGTATGGGCTCTTTGGGTTGTGAGGACTGTTTGAGCGGAGCGAGTTCCGCAGCAATCCAAAGAGCCCATACTACTTCCAGGCCCGCGCGCAAGCAAAATTAAGTTTCTTGAGAGCAGAGCTCTCCGCGCAAGGGATGTGCAGGGTTTAGTCCGGAGGTCTTCCGCAGGACCGCAGCGAACGCGGAGCCCGGAGCAGCCCGGCCCGCAGGGTGCGCCCAAATTTAGTTTCTTAAGAGTGCCGACCCGCTTTCACTCCTCCATCAAACTGACACTATCACTCCCCTTCTCGCTGGCAGCGATGCTGATAGCTCCTTTGTTGCGGTATCCAATCACCAGCAGGCTTTTCTTCTTACCGGCAGGTACGGGGATGAGGATTTGCGCCGTAACCATACCTTCTTTTTTTAGAATAACTTTTGGCGTTATGGTCTTCTCGCTGATTTTTGCCGTAAGCCGGACCTTTTTATTATATGAAAGATACAGGGGAATTACCTTTGATTTTTGAGGAGAGTTTTTATGCCGCTCCTCAAAGAGAAGAGGAACGGTAATTTTCCTGGTCTTTGGAGATCGTGATATATCATCCTGCTTAATATGGCATTTTATTGTTGAAGGGAGAACCCGGATCACTTTTTGCACCGGTTTTCCAACACACCGTACAATAACGGAGAACACACCGGCACCGGTGGGAATAAAACGCAGAGTCCCCACTCCCTTTTCATTAACATAAATCTTTGATTGAGACGCGGGAACCAGGCGGCGGTCTGCTGAAAAAATTACCGGTTTCCCCGCAGGAGAAAGATTTTCAAAAGGGTCAAATAAAGAGACCGTTAAACTCCCGGCAGCTCCGGCAACAACCTTCTCCGGCGCTTCAAGTTTCATGGAAACAGGCGGCAGGGGACGCACCCAAAACCGCAGCCGGTTCCAGGTTCCGCCGGGCCGTTCATCAAAGGGTTTCCCGTTCCGGTAGGCGATAGTATAGATCCCGGTTTTTTTCGCCGAAACCCTGATTCGCGCGATACCCGATTTAAAACGATCCGATTTTACCTTTGTATCGTGCCGGACCAATTTCCCGTTTATAAAGACCGGCGCAGTGAGGTTAAGCCCAATAGAGATCTTTTCTTCGGAGATTTCGCTCATATGAACTCCCAGGTGATTGTAGGGATAGAGATCAAGCGGCATTTCTTTCCCGGCCTTGATTGAATATAAACCGCTGCCTGGTTTCTCCGGCTGATTTACGGGTTTAAAAAAAACCCCGCCCAGTTCATCAAAAAATCCGTCGGTCCTGGATTTGGCAAGATAAATAAGCTTTTTTTTCATAGAGCTTTTGTTATCATCGTTTTTTCTCCAGTAAAATACCCTGAGAACACTCTCGGAAAAAACCCGGTCAGCGGAAATCGTTCCTGAAAAGACCGGGCCGAATGGGGCATCAAAAGAAAAACCGGCCTTATCCAGGGGAAAAACCACGTACTGTTTTCCATGAGTTGAATGCCCTCCTGATGTAATGGAAAAGGGAGCCCTTTGTAAATAAAAAACCAGCGCGCTGCCCGGTTTCTTCACGTCCTCTTTGATCTTCGCGGAAAAGAGTGTTATTTTAAAAGGAATATTCATCCCGGTAATTAAGGGATCGCGGAGCCATAACTCAGCAGGAGTTGAGGGTTTCTCACCAAAGCGGGCTTTTTTAGTGACCTCTTTCATCTTCTCACCGGGAAGAGCCAGGAAGATCATATATTTCGCCCTAATCGTTGTTTCGGGAAGAGCTTCCTGCAAAAGACTGCGGCTCACGTAACTGGATCTTGTTCCGCTAATATCAAGATATTCCAAATGCTTCATTTTTTTTAACAGGGGAAAACTTCTGCTGGTAATGCGGGTATTTGTAAGAACAAGACGCTTTAAGGGTAAGCTGCTTAAATAAGCCAGGCCGCTGTCATCAATTGGGATATTCTCCAGCCTGAGATCAACAAGACCGGACAACTCTCCCAGGTCCGCTATGCCGTCATTTGTTACCAGGGTATGTGAAATATCCAGCATTTTAAGCTTTAACAATTTTTTAAGCGTAAGCAGTCCTTTATTGGTAATAGCTGTTTTCCGAAGCCGGAGTACCCGCAATTCCGGCAGTCCGGCAATATGAAGCAGTCCTTTGTCCGTAATCCCGGTATTTGAACAATCAAGCCGTTCCAGTTTCTTCAGACCGGTAATGGCAGCCAGGTCCCGGTCATCCAGGGTTGTTCTCCCCAGTTCCAGGGAAATAAGCTGATGCATGGTTTTCAATAACAGAAGACTCTCTTTATCCAGGACTGTTCCGTTCAACTCAAGAACTCTTAACGAATTAATCATTGCCAGGTACTCAAGCCCTTCCCCGTTTATCGTGGTAAAATTAAGCTTGAGAGTCTCAAGTTTTTTTAAATGTCTCAGGTGATATAATTGCGAGTCCGTAACTTCCGTATATGAAAAATCAAGTTCCCGGAGCTCCCGGAGCTCTTCTTGAGAATACCTGATCCCCACTGATACCAGGAAATTTTGGGTATCACCAACATTTTCGGACTCGGGCAGGGTTGAACAACTGAACAGGACGGTGAATATCAACAATAAAATTGCTGACCTGGTAAATTGCGAAAAACTCATGTAAATATATTCCCTCTGGGTTTACTCTGAATACCGGGGAACACTTTGTCAAACTCTTTTCAGCACGATAACCGTAAGGTCATCGTCCAGCATATCTTTTTTTACAAATGAATAAAAATCGCCAAGAACAGAATCGAGCATTTCCCGGGCACTGAGTCCCGGGGAGGAGTTCTCAAACGAGTCAATCAGCCGTTTTCCGCCATAGGGCATGCCCCGGGTATTAAAACACTCAAGCAGGCAATCGGAATAGGCCAGGATTGTATCCCCGCTCTTAACCGGAAACCGTGAAAGCGGGTATCCTTCTTTCATGAGAAGCGGAATTCCCAGGAAAGGACCGGGAAAATCGGGATTTTCTTCTTCGATGATATCAACAGATCCGTCAGCTCCGTTCTTCATAAAAAGCCTGGTATGGCCCGCGTTCACATAATCAAGAAAATCACCATCATTCTGCAATATAATCCCGGTGAGATAATTATCAACCCCGCCAATCTCTTCGATTATTTCGACATTAATATCATGTATGACCTCGTTAAGGGGCTTGTTCCTCCCCTGGGTCACGTTCCTGAATATCACGTTTTTCGAGAACATGGTAATAAGTCCCGATGCTATGCCGTGCCCGGATACGTCAAAAAGCGACAGACCCTGAAATTTTTTATCATCATAATAAAAATCATAAAAATCTCCTGATACACCGCTCATGGGTTTAAAATGAAAAGCTATTTCCCAGCCGTCCAGGATTGGGGCTTCCTGGGGCAGTAAATTGCTCTGGACATTAACCGCCATATCCATGTCCCGGTCCATTATCCTCTGGGTATTTCCAAGGACATCATTCAATTCCATTAAGTGTTCATTTGAGGCCTCAAGCTCTTCCATGGTTGTTTTGAGCTCTTCATAAGCAGACTTTAACTCGGCAGTACGGTCCTCCACCTTTAACTCCAGTGTCTGGTTAAGCTCCTCAAGCTCCACGGATTTGCCTGTTAATTTTTTTGTTAATTGCTCCTCGGCAGTAAGAGCCCTGGCGACCCGCATTGAAAGAAGAGCCGCTTGTGAAAATATAAACATAAAAAAACCAAAAGGAATTAAGTATCCTGTGGAAATGATATCATTGTCGTACAGGATATCATTTAATACCATAAGAAAAAGAAAACCAAAACCGGAAAGAAAGACCAGGGCTCCCTGCCGCTTCCGGTAAGCCGCGACAATAAGGGCTATTAACACATACAGACACATAAGAAGGGTTACAACCTGGAAAAGCCTCATGGTCCATGAATAAAAATCGGGCTGCGCAAATATGAGAATAAGGGTAAAAATACCGGTCAAGATCATTAATATCCACACGGCCACCTTTTTGAATTCCCGGGGATACAGCGAATGCACAAAACCGGCAAAGAAAGGCACCGATACATAAAACGTAAAATACATCAGTGCCTGGAACAGGTTCCAGCTCATAGAAGGAATCAGTTCCAATATATAGCTTTCACTGGTTATTATTGAAAACAGCGCGATATCCAGGCAATACATAGAGAAATAGAGCGGAGCCTTATCGTTTCTCCTGAGAAGATAAAGCACAAAATGGTACATCCCGATAATAACAAAACTTCCAAACAAAAAGAAATCAAAGACCAGTCCCCGCTGCCTGATCTCAAGAATATCCCGGGGCTTGCCAAGAGTTACGTATTCCCAGGGACCGCCGTCGTGCAGGTAATAATTGGAAATTCGGAACAAAATTTCCACTTTGTCTGCCGAAGGTACAAAATTTGCGATTTCGGGATTGCATCCGGGTACCGAGGTCTCCATACTTGTTCCCACAAGCCCCTGCTTCATCACGGAAACGCCGTCAATCCATATATCAAGTGAGGTTGAAACGGAATGATGGCGAAGAGCTAAAGAGTCTTCTTTTTTGTTCAGCAGTACGGTTAAGCGGTACGTGGCATGCCCCTTGCCGGGGAAACTGCTGCCGTCAACAGTACAGCGGTTCCATAAACAGGGGAATTTTATATACCCGGTCTTGAGCGGCTCTTGTTTAAAATCTTCCGTAAAATCTTTTGTAAAATCTTTTGAAACAAGTAATTGATCCCAATAAAACTCCCACATTCCGTCGAGTTCCACAGGGCCTTTTTCTGACAGGTCCCAGCTTCGCAGATCGAGCACCCCGTTTTTCACTTTTGGCGCTGAAGAATCCAAAAAAATATTGCACGATAAAAAAAGCGAAAGGATACACAAAATGCAAAAGAGAAATAGCCAATACCGTCTCATAAAAATTCCTTACCCCGTGCTGGAATTATACACTTTTAATCCGGACCTGTCAAGAGGAACGATCAGCCGCGGCTTAAAAAATACCCTCTTTCAGCGAGAATATCAAGAGCTTCAATGGCTCTTCGCAGCGAGGTAAAGGCGGTGACTCCTTTATCGTAAAGCTGGTGAGCCCGTTCATTGGTATAGGGACCGTAACTGGTATATACCACCAGGGGCTTTCGGGTCTTTTTCCGGTGCTGTGCCAGGACATCAATTAAGTGAAAATCGACGTTTGGGGTGGAGAAAAAAATAACTGTTAATATAATCCCAACATCAGGATCATCCTCAAGGCAATCCAGGGTATGGGCGATCATATTATTGTCAACAGAGGCAGTAAGATCTATTGGATTATTTAAAGAAGCAAATGGGATAGCTTTTTCTTTGAGTTTTTTTTGTGTCTCTTCCCCAATAGCGGCAAGTTTTAGATACCGAGTCCCGGCAAGAAGATCAAGGGCGATAATGCCATACCCTCCGGCGCTTGTTACAATAGCCACCTTCGGATTGCAGGCAGGCGGTTCCTGCGACAGGATCTTTGAATAATCAACCAGTTTTTCCTCATCATCGGCCAGGTGTATCCCGGCCTGTTTACAGGCTCCTTGCAGCACCCTGCCGGAGGCGGCCATTATTTTGCCCGTATGTGAGGCTACCGCCCTGGCCGCCATATCTGTTCTTCCGGCCTTAAGCAGAACTACCGGTTTTTTGGGAACGATCTCTTTGCATTTTTCAAAAAATTTCCGTCCGTGCGCGAAGGTCTCAAGATAAAATGCCAGGCACCTGGTGCCGGCGTCATGAGAAAAAAACTCAACAAGGTCTTCTTCGTTAATGTCGGCCCGGTTCCCGATTCCCACAAAGGCCCGTAATCCCCAGCCAATCACCCCAACAGCACCGGGAGCTTCCACCCCAACAGAGCCGCTCTGCGATATGAGGGTTATACCTCCGGGAGAGGAAAACATAATATCGCCATGATCCACAAAGACCGTATCCGGCCCTTTACCGGGGATAAAAACACCCAGGGTATTGGGACCTAAAAGACGCACCCCTTTTTCGGCAGCCGCCTGTTTTATTTCATTTTCCAGGGCCTTACCCCCGGCACCTGCTTCTGAAAAACCGCCGGCAATTACAATAAGGATCTTAAATCCCCTGTTAACACACTCTTTTACCACGGCAACCGAAGCCGCAGCCTTTAGCGCGATAATCGCCATTTCAATTGCAGGAGGCAGGTCCGCAATATCGTTGAAGACCTTTTTTCCCATTATCTCTTCTTCATTGGGATTAACCAGGAAAAGATCTCCTTCCCATTTGAGCAGGTTATAAAGAATGGTATTACCGGGTTTTCCGTGCTTGCTTGAAGCGCCAATGAGGGCAATCGATTTAGGATGGATAAGATATTCCATATTTTTGCCGGGTTTCATGATTTCTTAATCCTATCCTGACAAAGTTTATCAGCCGGAATTAACCGGCACCTCTTCCAGGGGGTAAAAATATTCTTGTTTTACCCCCTGGAAGAGGTGCCGGTTAATTCTTGACAAAGTTTATTACCTATTATTTTTTTAATACGAAAGTCGCTATAACCGGGTTATGATCGGAATTAACAAATTCCAGGTCTACAGCATGTACATTTTTGAGTTCAACATTAGGCGAAATAAGAAAGCCGTCAATTATCGTTCTAAAATTCTCACCCTTCACATAGGGTTTCTCAAGAGTCCGGCAGGAAGCAATGCTTTTGTCATAGACCCATGTCCAGTTTTCCGGAGTCCAGTCTTTTTTAATGGACTGAACCCAGTACAAATGCTCTTCAGGAGTGGTGTATGAACCAAACATACCGTTTGTTACTCCGGGAAACTGGGAATTCCAGTCACCGCCCAGAACAACATAATTATCTTCGGCGTAGAGTTTTTCCATCATTTCTTTTACATATCCCAGTTGTGCCTTTCTAAGCGTACCGCCGGGATCATAGGCGGAAAGATGGAGATTTAGAAAACACCAGTCTTTTCCTTCTACCGCGCTTTTAATCCGTACCAGGGTAAGGCATCTTTTTAAATGAAAAACTCTTGTTGGCCAGGAAAAAGAGCCGGGCAGCTGGTACCGGGTCGCTCCAAAAGAATTATATTTAGTCATGGTGAGGATACCGGAATTGACTCTTCCAATAGGGTCATTCAATGGAGAAGGAATAAAAAGTACTTTAAAGTTATAAGCAAACCATGAACTGAATCGCGGAAAAAGCGCGGGAATTTCCTTCAGCTGGTTAATGTCAAATGACCGGGAAGAAGCTTCGTCCACCTCCTGGATAAAATAAACATCGGCTGCTTCTTTTTGTAAAAAACTTTTAGCAGCATCCAGATTTTCCCGGACCGATTTTTCATCCTTTGGCACGCTCATTTTGCCGCCCTCAAGAACAAAGTCCGTATTTTTATCAATGCCGCAATAGCCGATATTCCAGGAAAGCACAGTTAACTCATCAGGAGCCTCTTTAAGCTGGGCTGAGACCTTTGAAAGGTTCGCGACCACTTCTTCTTGCGCGGGGGTATATTCTTTTACTGTAAAAAAGAGCAGTATTAATGCAAAAAGGACTACTAAAGTCCCCAGAATAACCGCTATCCATTTTAAAAATTTCTTCATGACTCCTCCATCAAAATATAAGGCATTTTTGAGGCTATTTAACTATTTTTGTTTAATTTTCTTTAAATGTCAAGAGAAAGTAAAGAAGTTACGAGTAAATTCCACACCAAAAAGAAACAAGTTAATTCTTGACAAAAAATACAAAGTGACCTATAAATCACCAACAAAGCTCAACAGAAACATTTATGAGCTTCCGGGTTGTGCCCGGATGGAGAATATCAAAATTTTAAAGGAGTTGAAGAATGAAACGAGTTTTTACCACTTTATTAGTGCTGGCAGCTCTTTGCCTTGCTATGCAATCACCTTCCAATGCCATTGAAAAACGGGATTTTAGCCTGGAAATGGCACTTGGAGTAGACCAGCCTTTAAGCGAAGGGAATGGATATTTATCTCCAATCCTATACGCTAGTTATATGCATTATTTTGAAGGAACAAATACTTATGGAGAAATCGGGGCAACTACGGTTACCGCATACTTAAAATACGGATACGACAATGGTAAATTACACCTGGGAATTCAGCCTATTTTTGGGCATTCCGTATACGGTTCTTACCGGGCCTATGACCAGGGCTTTAACGATGAAGCCAGGTGTTTGGAAGGTTTTTATGGTGGAGCAAATCTATATGTAAAAAAGAAATGGGCTAAAACGTTCTCAACCGATCTCACTTACAAACCGGCCTATCATTTCTTCTCCGACCAGTTTGACGTGCCAACGATCAATAAGCCGAACAACCACTGGAGCCATACGGGAACTCTTGAAGTTATCTTAAAGGATGTTGAAGAAAAAGAAGTCATGGGCATTATCAAGCATGGATTTATGGTAAAAGCACAATACGATATTATGAAGCGTATGGGATACGGCACCTTTGATGAAGGACCACTTGCCACAGCAAACGGAGGCCTGAGAGAACCTTCAAATCTCGACCTGAGCCATAAATTTTTCCTCTTCCTTGGAGCTTATTATAACTTTAGCGGAGATTATAATATCAAACTGGATGCTATTGGCGGATATCACATAGATACAGACCGGAATAACGCGGAAGAGATGGGGTATCTCCATTCCGACAGAGTAGCGATTCCCGGTTATTTAAACACTGAATTTGTTCACGACAAGTTTATTGCCGCGAACATTCAATTCGGAATACCGCTGGGCTTCTGGGGCACCAGGATTTCTCCCGGTTTCAATATGCTATACATGCCTGAAGATAACAAGGTATTAGGGGTTCAGGATTATCCCAAAAGAATATACACCAGTGCGTCACTTGCAATCTTTATCAAGATCGCTGACATGATTCCCTGTTTTATTAATTATGGTTATGCCATCAATGCGGAGCACAGGGACGCCTCATCAGGAGCCCTTTCAACGGGCAGCCACGAATTCAGCGTAGTGCTGGTGGCAGCTTTCTTTGATACCGGGGCCAAGAAGGATGACGAAGCAGTCGGCACAGATACTGCAGACACTACAGACCAGCCCGTTGCGGCAGACTAAGATCAATTAAAACAAAAAAAAAGAGTAAGGGTGATAAAATTCTATCACCCTGATTCTTTTTATTCTTCTATTAAATGCCTCTACGAGTCTTCCTACAAAAACCATAGATAGAGTCTGCTCTCAAGAAACTCTTTTTAAATAGGGTCTTTTTCCGGGGATCTTACCCGGGGCTCTGCTCTGTCCTGGGTCAGCTTCAACCAATGATCAATCAATGCCCTGCGGGGCGGTTCGGTCCCATACCAGAAACACCCCGGAGGGGGGTAGTCATGTAGCCCGGGGATTCACCCCCGGGCAGCCCCATGCTGAAACCGATCTATTTCTATAAACAGTTTCTTCCGTATATTTTCCCGGCACAGCCGGGTCCACACTCTCAAGAAACTCTTTTTAAAACAGGGTCTCCTTCTTCATAACGAGGGGCTGGAAGCCCCACGCTATGAGAAATACCCATCACCCTGGTGAACTATTTTATAAACAGGGCCTGTTCCCGGAAGATGTTATCCGGGGTTCTGCTCTGTTGCCCTATGGGGTTAAAACCCCGGGCTAAAATGGACCCATTTTCTAAAGCTCTTGCACCCCCTCGCAGGAGTCGCATCCCTCCTCAGAGTCTCCATAGCCCTGGCCAGAAACCAGCCAGTAAAGGCGTTGCACTGCAACGTCTCTCAG
>JAAENB010001315.1 GCA_024224995.1 bacterium
CAGGGTCCGCACCCCTCGCAGGGTCCGCACCCCTCGCAGGGTCCGCACCCCTCGCAGGGTCCGCACCCCTCGCAGGGTCCGCACCCCTCGCAGGGTCCGCACCCCTCGCAGGGTCCGCACCCCTCGCAGGGGCCGCACCCCTCGCAGGGGCCGCACCCCTCGGAGGGGATACGGGTGACACGGCTCCGTCTTTTTTTGTTCCCGGAGAGAGTGTTCAGCTTAATATTCTCTCCAAACAGGTTCGTATTATTCGCGAGCGCGGAAGCGGCGAGCTTTTGTTTACGGGGAAAGAAGAGATGCTTGTTGATAATCGTATGCAAGGGACCGTTTCAGAGAGCAGCAGGGTTTCACTCTCCTTTTTTTCCAACTCCTGGCATGCCGCATGGGGGGAGTCTTTTTTAGAAGCTCCTTTTGACCTGGTTATAAAGTCTGCTTCCCGAAAGAAATATATCACCCTTCAGTTAGCAGGAGAGAAACGGCGGTACCCGCTACCGCTTTATATTCGTTCCCGGAACGGAGAGCCCCGGTTTTTAGTGCGGGAATCCTTAAAGCGCTATGCATGTGATTCCGCCCTGGCAGAATACGGTATCCGTTCACCCGAAGAGTCCGAAGCGGTACACGCTCTGGGCCAGGTGATTGCCGCCAGAGCCCGGTTCCGGAAACGCGGCCGGGTCCATAAAGATTTTGATTTTTGCGATTTGACTCATTGCCAGGTCTATCGGGGGAAACTCCTTCCCGGTTCCCGGGAGCGTTTTTGGGCAGATGACTGGAGGATTGATGCGGGTAAGCTTTCGGATGAGCTCCTGTTTCATTCCAGCTGCGGAGGGGAGACCCTGGATAAACGGGTTTTTGGTCCGTATAAAGGGCAATTCGCCCCGGTGTTGGATAAACTCTACCGGGAAGGAACAATCCTGTGCCGTTCTTCCCGTTCGCCGCACTCCTTCTGGGAGAGGACTATTGCGCTTTCGGAGCTGCTGAATATTCTTGCGAAAAGACGGAATTTTGCAGCTAACAGGCAGCTTGACGGAGAAAGGGATCTTGAGCCGGTAAGCTTTATTAGCGGCGAGGGCATGGCTGCGGTCCCGGGAGATGAAGCTGCCAATAATTTTCTCAAAGAGATTTCTCTTCGCTATACTCATCCCGGACAAAAAATCGTGATAGGAGACAGTGACAATAAACAGAATATACAAAAAATTCCTGCCGAATCGTTTCGCCTGGCATTAAACAGGAAGAAGGGATGGAATTTTATTAAGAGCAATAATTATTCCCTTTCTATGGAGTCTCTTTCAGGGAAAAGGATTGTGCGCTTTAAGGGGAGCGGCCTGGGGCATGGGGTAGGTCTGTGCCAGCATGGAGCTCTTGCGCTTGCCCGCAAGGGCTATAACCGTTTTGAAATCCTTGAGCATTATTATCCCCGTATCTCGTTTACCGACCTGCCGCAGGAGAGAGCTCCGGGCAGGCGATTATCACCCTATCTTTCTTTCCTGCTTTTTGACATTACTACGGGGGCTGTGGAACCGGGAAGCTCTTCCGCGCTGCTGAACAGAGAAGTCCCTCCGGGATCGTTCTGGAAGTTGGTGGTGTCTCTCTACTGTGCAGCTGAACGGCCCGATCTTTTTAAGGATTATCACTTCCGGTGCCCGGGAGATATTGTAACGGATCCGAAACTTCCGGACCGCTGCTGGTATCCGCAGGGGCATGGAATGATTGATCTGCGAAAGGCGCTTCCTCATTCATGCAATCTCTATTTTGCTTCTTTGTACCGGCACATCCGGTACGAACGGTTTAAGACTTTTTATAATTCGCTTCGGAAAAAACTCAATATTAAAAGTCCCTTACCGCCAATTAAATCGGACCGTGATTGGGCTCACCTCCTTTCGGGGCTCAACTTCCGGTATTCCTTAACTCTTGGGAATTGTATTGCCCTTGCCGGGTGCGTCCATCCCGAGACTCATTCAAATAGTGCAATTAAGCAGGTTCAGGCGCTTGTCCCGGAAGAGTTCCGGACCGCGATCTTTAAAGCATTGATGAATACTGTTATTAGCGGTACCGGGAAATGGTCGGAGAAAAAGGACTATGGAAATAGTAAAAATTTTCGATATTTAAAGCGCCCCGGCATTAAGGAAATGGCAACCCGTCACCGGCAAGGACTCTGGGGAAAGACCTCCACCGTGATCGACGGTACCAACAAACCCCTGTGTTACGGTATGTTTTTGGGCGGCATTGGTTCCCGGGGGATTATTGTTGTTCTGCGAAAGGGGAACGGGAATACTGCCGCGCAGTGGGGGAAGATCCTTTTGGAGGGGGAGGGTTCGATGCTTCGGCTCCGCTCAGCACAGGGGTTCCAGGTTCAGGATTGAGTTTTTTTTGGGTAGAAAATTAATTGTTCTTAAAAACGGCCTGGTCCTTTTTGTTGCCGGGACATCTATGGCTCGTTATTCACCCATACCGTAATATTCTTGAATTTCCCGGGATTCTCTTGTTTTAGATTCTTAAAAAAATCAATAATTTTCCCGTTGGAATAGTTCAGGCTAAAATGGGTCAGGAGAAAATGGGTTTCCGGGTGGGCTTCAACATAGGGCTGTAACTCGCTCCAGACAGTATGCCCCAGTCTCCGGGCAGTCTCCAGCTCCGTATCATATAAAAAAGTACATTCGGTAATTATCACCGGGTAGTCAAAAACCTGAGGATTGTCGGCATACACGTCCGGATGGGTATCGCCCATATAAACAAAAACCGGCCTGGTTTCCACATTATAAACGTCTATTCCGGCTTTACGCTTTTTAGCCATTATCCGGCCAAATCCTTCCTTATCCCCTTGTGCCCACGTATCCGCCTTGAGCTGTTCAATTTCAGGTTTTAGTTTTTTTATTGTTTCGGTAAAACAATAACCAACGCAGGGGACCGTATGCGCGCATTCTACTATTTTAACGCTGTATCTATTCTCTTTCCCATATTCAATTTCATTTTCGTGGGGGGACACTCCATGAAGGGTATAGGGGCGTGCCATCTCCGGAGTAAACGGCACGCCCCGGTTTAACGCTCTTCTTGCCTTAAGGTAGGAGTCCGCGTATTTTTTAAGGGACTCCGGTAAATATACAGCAATCTTATTCTTTACAAAAAAAGCAAGATCGCTTACATGATCATCATGCCCATGAGTAAGAAAAAGAAAGGCCGCCTGCTGGTCCTCATATAGACCCGCGTCCAACCCCGTTTTTAACTCGGGAATATAAAAACAGGTCCTGTCATTCGACCGCGAATACCCAACCAGGGTAAGCCCGGTCCCCGGAATGTTCCACTCCAGCCACTGCCGGGCCCGGGTTTTATTTTGTAGTAGATTGGCGTGTTGTATGTTTATTGGCATTTGTGCTCACTAAATTATTTCTCAAGAAACTAAATGGTGTTTGTAAGCGGGCCTGGAAGTAGTATGGGCTCTTTGGATTGCTGCGGAACTCGCTCCGCTCAAACAGTCCTCACAACCCAAAGAGCC
>JAAENB010001316.1 GCA_024224995.1 bacterium
CCGACCTGGTTACAATATACCAGGGTTCAGACGGCCAGGCTTACCTTGAAGGACAAATCTCCGACAGCAGCAGGTTTTATTATGGAAACAGAGTACATATAGGAGCCTGGAGCAGTGATAATAAATATTATGCTATGGATGTCGACGGTGACGGGATTACGGACATTGCACAGCTTTATAATAACCAGGGGAAAGGATATGTACAAGTCTGGACTCCAAAACATACAGACTCCGGTTATATTTTTTATTCCAGGGGAGAGCGCTTCTTGGGGTGCTGGGGAGACAATTGCCGGTATTATTCAATAGACCTGAATGGTGATGGCAGCAATGACCTTATTGAACTGTCTAAGAGTCCATTTGACAGTATCACGTATATGTCAACCTTTATGCCTCCGAAATGTTTATCAACTATCCGCAATGGTATGGGTGGAACTATAGATATTTCATATCATAACAGGGGGTATATAATAAATCCCGGAGAATCAAATTATCCTGTTATTAACGATAAAACACACGCGACCTTTGTATCAAGCGTAACCAAAACAGACGGCAGCGGCGGGAGTTATATAAGTAATTATGAATACAGTAACGCGAAAGTATATACCGGCTTTCCTTATGAAAGAAAAAATCTTTATTTTGAAACCGTAACAGAATTATGTCCGGCAACAGAAACCAGGAGAGTAGTCTATTATAAACAAGATCCTGTTTTTAGAGGCAAGCCGTTACGAGTTCAGGAATTCGCGAAGGAAGTATTAGTAAAAGATATTACCTATGAATATGAGGACAATACAAGTACCCCTTTTAGTATAGCCGGAGAAGGAACAACAACTTTAACCCGTTTAAAATCTGTTACTATAAAAACGTATAACACAGACAAAAGTCTTCTGCTTACCACAGTAAGTGAAAATTTAGAGCGGGACAGTTTTGGTAATATTACCTTAAGTAAATTGACAAAGATTCCGGCAGGCTCCACCTCCAAATCGTATTATGAGGCCCGTAATTTTATTAATCAAACAGACAGCGGCAACTGGATCATTGGTCTGCCTGAGTCATTTGACAAGTATGTTAATGACTCTTCAAATTATGATAATATTATTACAAAAGAAACATATGAATATAATAACAAATTCCAACCGCTTAAGATAAGGGCCTGGTTTATAAATCAACAAGGTGAAGTCACCTGGGCCGAGACAATAAATGAATATTATACCAATGGATTATTACAGTCAACAACTACACCGGATAATATTAAGACCGTATATACGTATGGTTCTGAGAATATAATTGAAGTTTTCCCCCTTGCGGATGTAAGCAAGAAAATAACAAGGACTCTCCGTAAAGATTATCGCTATGGAAAAACCAGTCAATACACAAATGAGCATGGTTTCCGTGCTGTTATTGAACGGGACGAATTCGGCAGGGAAACAGGGGCAGTACTATATGAAGGAGCTTCAGGACCGGAAAACGGTTCAAAAATCAGGGAATCATTTACGGAGTACCAATTTAATGATGACGGTGAAAGTTATATCCAGGTATGTACAAAGTATGGAGATTTTTTTGATGGAGACGTATGCAGGCGTACTTATTATAACGGTCTTCTCAGGAATTATAAAACTATTACCCCCGCTGTTGAAGGCGATACCGATTCCGGCAGGTATACCGCTCAATATATAAAATATGACTCCGCCGGAAGAAGCGCGCAAATATCCGATTCTTACTATACCGGCCTTGATGCTTCTTTGCCCGGTGAGTCAATAAAATGGACCAATAAAGAATTCGATAGCCTGGGCAGGATCGCGAGGATTACCATACCCGGCAATAATGACCGGGTTATTGAATACAATTATAATAACGATCTTGAGTCCGGGCTTGTAGGTTCGGAGACAGTTATTCAAAAAAACCCTTTGAATGATTTAATGGATATTCAAAAGCAGGTTTTTTATAATATAGACGGTAAGCCCGTAAGAATCATTGAAGATAAAGACGGTATAAATGTCCTGTCCCGGTTTGAATATGACACCCTGGGAAGGCTTATCAAAACCATTGTTGCGGATAAAGAAACAATTATTGAATACTACCGGGGAACAGGTTTACAAAAGAGTATTACCGATCCCAATGCCGGGAAAACCGAATATACCTATTTTGACACTCCAGGCGATCCCCGGTTCGGTTCACTGGAAAAAGAGACCAGGCCGGCACCAAACGGTCCGGGCTTTATAACTATCACCAATGAATATAACGACCCCTATGGCCGGCTGACCGGCCAGGTAAGCCCGGACCGTACTGTTGGGTTTCATTATGATGATTACGAGAGCTATACCGGAGATCCTGGCTCTTTTGGGGTTGGCCGTTTAACATATTCTTCTATTACAACAGATGAATATAAATTAACTACTAAATATGATTATGATATATTTGGTGAAACCGTAAAAGTTACCAGGGACATTGAGGATGATATTCTTTGTACCGGGGACGCCGTAGGCATGCCCTGTCATGCCGAAATAGGCAGAGAGCTCGACAGACTGGGGCGAACCCGTAAAACAGTATATCCCGATGATTCGGAAATAGAATATTCCTACTTTGGCGGTTCCGGTATTATTAACAAGATTACGGAAGGCGATACCGTACATGCTGCCTATTCCGGTATTAATAAAAGGGCACAGGCTGGAGTAATAGAATATGGGAACCAGGTAAAGACTGTTTTTTCTTATAAAACGGATGGTTTCCTTGATGATATGAAGACCTCTTTGGAGGACAAAACATATCTTCACTACTCTTATGACTTTTATAATAACGGCAATATCAGGGCAATTACAGACCATCTAAACTACCAGGAATCGGCTGGAGCTATTGACCTGTCAGTACAGTATTCATATGATGCCATGAACCGTATTTCATCGGTTACACAAAACAGTGAAACTTTAAACTATGAGTTTGACGGCAACAGTGGTTCCACAGCAGGCCGGGGGAATTTAACCGGGAAAGCGGGCAGTAGTCTTGAATACTATCCCGGCTCTACAAAGGTCCGCAGCATTACCAACACATCCGGCAGTACAACAAACTATTCCTGGTCCACTTCCGGCAATTTGCTTTCCAAAAGCAATCCTTCAAGTTCTTTCTCCTATACGTATAACAGTGAGAATATGCTTGAAAAGTCGGAAGGCGATAAAGGCGAAACAAAATTTTACTACGATGACACCGGGCAGCGATTCCTGAAGATTTATGACAATCGTGAAGGAACAGTAATTAAGACCTACTCCTCTGGTATTTATGAATACAGAATAAAGCTGATCGACGGCACTGTTGACGAAGTTAAAGGAACTAAATATATTATCGGAGCTAATGGCAAAGTATTGGCTGCGAATACAAAGGATCTGACCGGGGCTGTTTCTTCTACCGGCGTACAAATCCCTGATGAAGTAAAAAAGAAGAGCGGCTTGATAAACGGTTTTATGGATAAAATTTCAAACAGCATTAAGCAGTTTGCCGGGATCTCTTTTAACGATCTCTTCTTACCGGCATTTGTTTTAATCCTGCTGTCCTTTATTACCATCATATCAGCAAGAAATATTTTTGGTCTTGTCTTATCCATTAACCGGTCCGGTACTCTGGAAAAAGGTTCCCGTCGTCTTGTTAGTTTCTGTATAGGTAATAAAACATTTACCCTGGGCATTAACCGGAAAGGAAAGCGCGTTACCGGTTTTGCCTCCAGGCACCCGGTATATGCTCACATCGCCCTTGTTTGTTCTTTACTTACTCTCTCCTTGTTTGGCTGCGGTCAGGATATAGTTGTACCGGGAGGGGTAAGTATGCCCCCCGAGTATGGCGGGCTGCCTGTGGGAACTCTCTATTTCCATACCAATCACCTGGGTTCATCCGCTCTTATTACTGATGAGGAAGGAAACGAGGTTTCACGAGTAAATTATCTTCCCTATGGAGAGGTACAAAAAGAGTATTCCGGAGTTTATAACCAGGGCAACGGGTTTATTGAAGATGCTTCCGGCTCCGTAAGTTCTCATTTTACGGGCCAGCAGTATGACTATGAAAGCGGGCTTTATTATTATAATGCCCGTTATTATGATCCCGGGGCTGGTGCGTTTACCTCTGCCGACAGTATTATTCCCGATCCCGGATCATCTCTTGCTTATAACCGGCATATGTATGTGGCAGGGAATCCGGTTATGTTTGCCGATCCTACGGGCCATTCCTGGGATGGGTTAAAAGATTTTGTTATGGGAATTGCTCTATTTTTTGTTGACCCCCATGATGATGGTGTTAGTCTTGGGCTTGGTGATCTTGTTGGAATTAATATTTCCTGGGGTGGAGAGAGCGGAAACGGCGGCTCTATTTACATAGGAGATAAAGACGGTAATTTTGCCGGAATTGGTTATTATAATAACCGCGGCCCTGATGAGCATTATTTCCTTATTGGTGCCGGCATGGGGGCTAAGCCTTCAGCACCCGAACAAACTGATCCCTTTAACAGGCCCTTGCCGCCGCCTCCTTCATCCGGTGATAAAGATTCCGGCGGCTCTAAAGATGGTGGCGGCAGTTCTGTTATTGATGGGGTGCAAATAGGGCTTGATGCTCTTGGCATGGTTCCCGTTGTTGGTTTTGTATTTGACATTGTAAATGCCGGAGTATCTGCTTTTCGTGGGAATTGGGGAGATGCTGCTTTTTCCCTGGGTGCTGCTATTCCCGGTATCGGTCAGGGAATTGGCGCGGCTAAAATGATTAAAGCCGGTGTTAAAGCCGGAGTTGCCGCGACTTCCCTTGTAAAGAAGATGGATACTGCCCGGAAGCTTGGTAAAGCCGGGGAGGAAGCTGCCGGTATTTATAAGAATACCAAAAGAATAATGAAGGGGACCGCTACAGGGGTGAACTATAGAATTCCTGATGGTTTAACTAAGAAGGTAGTACAGGAAGTAAAAAATGTAAGCAGATTATCTAACACCAGGCAGTTAAGAGATTATGCCAGGTTTGCAAAAGATACCGGGCGAAGATTTGAGTTATTTATTCGGCCAACAACAAAAATGTCAGGGCCTCTTCTTGACGCAATTACTAATGGAGATATTTTTTTAAGGTTTTTACCATGACAAAGAAAAGAACAAAAAGTATGACAGCTCAGGAATTTTTAGATCAAAAACAAAATGATCCTGAATATCAAGCCATGCTAAAAAAAAAGGAAGAAGAATTTGCAGCAAGAGGAAGAGAGCTTGATGAAATGTATGAGCCTATTCTCAAGGATATCCGGAAAGCCGGGTATAGAATAAATGATATCGATGATATTCTTTCGGAAACAGGGCAGGCAATGGGGCTGGTTCCTGTGTCCTCAGAGATTGTTAATATCATACTGGCGAAGCTGCCCCAATTATCAGATATTGGGGCGCTTGATTGGTTGGTCCGTATAGTCGGAGCAACCAGGACTCCGTATAAAGCAGATGCTTTAATAGAATTATTTGATAAAACAGAATCTGTTGATCTTAAATGGATAATTGGCAACACCTTCTCCTTAACAGAACCCGAGAATATTTATCCCTGGATAATGGAGAAAGTCCGGGATAAGAGCCTGGGTCCGGCAAGGCAGATGCTGGTTGTGGCGCTTGGGGGTATTAAAGATAACCGGGAGGTTATTGACCTTTTGTTAAATGTGCTTGATGATCCTGAGATTGGCGGGTTTGCTGTTGAGCCTTTGGGGAGATTGGGAGCTGTTGAAGCAAGGGAGAAGATTGAGGCTTGTTTGGAGCATAAGGAAAAGTGGGTGCGGAGGGATGCGAAGAAGGCTTTGAAGGTATTATAAAAAAAAAGAAAGTATACTTCCAAAAGAATAAATCTTTTTACTTACTGGAAGAAATCTACTTTTTTGGCTATTTATGGCGGCTCATGGTGCGGGGTCTCTCGGGGCCAGCTCTGGAGGCGTGTTACTAAAAAAAGAAGGTAAAAGCCAGGGTTTAATCCTATCCCTGTCGAATTTTCGGAAGATTAAAAAAATTGTGCAACCGTTGCACAATTTTTGTTCAGTCTGTTGTTTCCAGGATTACTATCAGTAAACCTGGTGTCTTATTCCGGGCCAGGGTAGAGAAGAGAACCGCCGGAAATAGGGAAAACGGCAGCATTGATTAACCATTTTATAAAAAGACCAGATTAACCTGGTGCGGTTGACTTTTTTAGCCAACTTTGCCGGAGAACCCATCCGGGCGGTTAGGACAAAATCGTACTCCCTCTAAAAAAGTGTGGTCAATCTACTCCCGGAAATAATCCTTGGTTAATATCAAAATTTAATTGGAGGATTCATATGAAAAGATTTCTATTTATCGGCGTATTGGTTTTTGTGTTTTTTACCGGGTGTGAGGGGGAAGGGTTTAATAGTTCTGATCCGAATACAGAGTTTGCAGAATTAAAGGCAGAAGTTGCAGAATTGAAGAGGATTTTGGAAGGTGTTGACAGGTTAAACGATCCTAATACCAATCAGCCGACAATACGGTTTAGCGGGGTCAATGTGCAGATCGTCAGCGGTTCAGGTTCAACTGGTGGAGATATCAACGGTCTTGGTAATTTGATTGTGGGGTATAATGAAGAACGAAGCAGCGGTAGTGAAAAACCAGGCTCTCATAATATTATCGTCGGCCCTGAACATAATTATACCTCTTTTGGCGGGTTTGTTGTTGGCTATCATAATACAATAAGTGACCGCTTTGCCAGTGTGAGCGGGGGAAATCGCAATACAGCCAGTGGACAGCGGTCCAGTGTAAGCGGGGGGAATGAGAACACTGCCCGTGGTGATTTTTCCAGTGTGAGCGGGGGGCATGGTAACACAGTCAGTGGTCTTTATTCCAGTGTGACCGGGGGACAGAATAGGAATAATACTGCCGACTACAACCCTAATTAAAATTACCAGCGGGGAACCCTGACAACCCCACAAACCAGCCTGCCGGAAATCCACCGGCAGGATTAATTTTACCAGGTGCGGGCCGGTCTCTGTTCATGGGAAGAGCTCCGGGACCTAACAAAACCTAACATTTGAAACGCATTATTGCAGGTACAAAAATTTATGGTGACAAGAACCGGGAACGTCTATATTATTACCCATCATGCGGCATTCGACAAATTACGACAAAATTACGACAAAATTATATAATTATCGGGTATTCAGCGGGAAAAGCGCGGGGGAAATCCTTAAGAAAACACCATGTACCGCTATCTGTCAGTAAAGCAGAATACCCCGGTAAAAGGACGGGGAAAAGGCGGTATAAATTCAAAGAAAAACACCATATACCGAAGTTAAACCGGTCTTAGCCTGGTCATGGTTCAAGCCCTGGGAACGGTGCAGAAAGTGGCAATAATTAGTAGAATAGAGCAATATCAAACAAATTGATACAGATTCAAGGGTTTAACCTGGTGCGGATCTACTGACCAATTACACACCATAAAAAGGGCCGGATTAAAAATACCTGGTGCGGTCCCTGGGAATTACTGTACACCCTAAAAGTGAAAAAAGGTACTGTGATATATAGAGCTGTGCGGGTGATTCATGGCGCAGTGGTCCTTTGCAGAGTGGCTTTATATTTCCGGTTGGTTGGTTACTTTGATGTACGGTAATGGACAGGAGCCAGGGCCGGGACCCCGAATTATCGGAGTCCTTAAAGAATATTTGATTTTATTACCACCTTAAAAGGGACTATTTGTGAAATATCTGATTCTGAATAAACATTATATAAAGCAAACATTGTTTGTGCTGATAAAACAATAAGAAAAATTATTTTACCTTTTTTGGTATTGTCATCTGTTGTTATTTTATTTATTTCATCATTAAACATTTTTTTAGAAGAAGACCAGTTTTGCTCAATATCGTTAAAAGATGAATTATTAAATTGTATCGAATCAATTAAAAAATAAGTATCATCTCCTATAGACAAAAAAGATGAAAATGTTCCTTGCTCGCTATTAGAAATATTTTTAAGTTTCCCAATTATTTCATGGATTAATTGATCATAATTTTGCATGTTACTCATATTTCCCCCACTTATGAAAACTATGATTTTATAGTAATAGACTCTTAATTACTGTCAAGCAGATTCCTAAAAAAATCTCCACGGGTCCTTTGAGAGAATTCAATTTAACGGGGGCGCGCACTCCCATTATTCACCTACTTATAAAACTGAGACTTTTACTTGCTTGCTCGGTTCTTTCTTGGGAATGTTAAGAAATGCTAATATATTTACAGGGGGCTGGTATTTTTGTATGAAGGCAATAAATCTGGTTTTTGTTATATGTTCAGCCCTTACCATGTTTATACTTAATTTCCTAAAATTGCTATTCCAAAGAAATCTTTTCTCCCATGATTTTAGTAAACCAGTTTGAAGGTATGACATGTGAAGAAGTTGCGGAGCAGAATTATAGTAATTTAGAAAACTCCACCAAGTCCCAAAGAGAGTGTAAAAAATATACTTACCCCACTTTTGTAAAATAATTTCCTTATTTTTTGACTCCCGCCATAAACCACACTATCTTATATATATAAAAAACAATAAACAAAGAAGAAAAAAATGCCAACAAAAGACCCAAACAACCTGCTGGAATCCCCCTTCATCAAGACCGTAACCGGCAAACTCGGTCCAATCGTCTACGTAGACCGCAATGGAACAAACTACCCCCGAAAATGGGGCAAACCCCGGAACCCAAAAACTCGTAAACAGCAAATACACAGAAAAAACTTCACCCGGCTAATAAGCGCCTGGCGCGGCCTCAACAAAGAAGCAAAAAATACCTGGAATCACTATACCCGTAAAAACCACAACCGTATGAGCGGCTACAATGCCTTTATCGGCTATAACATAAAACGCCTGAAAGAGGGAAAAACCATAATAGAATTCATTAACAGCGAAAACACGGAATTTATAAAATACCTGGAAAGTAAGCCCAAATATGAAATAATAAACGAAAAAACAAACGAGTCTATCGAATTTGTCTATATATACACGATGTACCCGGAGAAAAGCAGTTGAGCCAATTTTTTACACTTGAACATAAACTAAAAAACCGTTAAAATATGCCATCTACTCAAACTGAAGTGGAGGCATCCAATGTTTACTCTTGATTTCATAAAGTCCCTATTCCGGAGAAACAACTACCCCCACGACTTCAAAAAACCAATAATAATAGTCTACCGCAACACCAACAAATCCGGCAGCCAAATTGTGGACACCGGTACAAACAACTGTGACACCATCCTCCTGCTAAAAGGAAAAAATATAATCAAACTCCAGGGCCGCTCCTACCCGGCCGATAAATACCAGAAACAAATGGTGGAAAAACTGGCCAAAGCTAACTATATAGCAAGCGGTTATTATGAAAACGCCTGGAGAAAAGGCTACCACCGGGGATACCGCGCGTTAAGACAGAATATCAAATTCATGATCTGGTGCTCGGATGATATGGACTTACTGGATGACGACGACTGGAATAAATACCAGGTAGTAGGAGACAACTTCCACGGCTGGGCACCCGGCAGTGCCGGCTGCGTAACAGTACAGGGAGGAATGAAAACCCTATCCGGTGACTGGAAAACAGCCGATAACTGGATATACAACACAAACAAAGACATCACCTATTTTTCAGCAGCAATCTTCCAGTATGAAGACCTGATAACCAAAGACCACCGACTGAGAATCGGCTCAAAAGGCGAGCAGGTAAAAGAGCTCCAGAAGAAGCTGAACAAAGCCGGGTACAAACTGAAAATAGACGGAGACTTTGGCCCGGTAACCCACCATAATCTCCGGCAATACCAGCAAAAAATGAAAATTGGCGATAACGGCATTTATATAATACCACCGGAAGCGGAAAAGGCCCCCAAAAAGGGGAAAGCACAAAAGACTGGGCTGGAGGCAATCTTAAAGGCAAAAAGCAAAACAGAACTGCTGCGAATAGTGATAAAAGCCGGAATAATAACAGATCCGGCAAGCAATAAGGCAGATATACTAAAAGCTATCCTTGATTCTTATACAAAGGCAATAAATGGGTTGGATAAATCTTATAGAAAGATAGAATTAAGTAAGATTAATTTGTCTTCAACAGAAGCCATGAAAGGGATAACTCAGAATGATGCGGTATCTCTGGCAAAAGAACTTTCTATAAAATCGATAAAGGATTTGGGGAGGAATAAACATTTTCAAAATGCTCGTATAATCTCAGTACTTTCAGATTTATAAAAATCATTTATATTTCTGAAGTATTATTGTTCTATCGAACAAATGCAAGGCCAACTATCACGTCTTACCGGTTATTTGGTGGCTGGATCTCCAGATGAATTAGCTGTTTACAGAATCTTAGTTTCTTTACTATTGGTAAAAAAATTTTCGTTAATAAATTTTAAACACATAAGCACTCACTATATCTATCAAAATTTTTACAGGTACAATATTGTACCTGTTCTTTTTTTTTTAAATTCTTTACACATAAATAATAATATGATATTTGCTGTTATGGATATTTTTTTATTAATAAAGAATATCTATAATAGGGGGGAGAATGAGATATCTATTAGTATTATGCCTTATTATATCACTAAATTCATGTGATGAAAATCCTAATAAGAGTTTGATTGAAAAGTTCACTAGTGAATCCAGATCTGGCAAACCAACCGAAGATGTAACTCAAGATAATCCATTTATTGATAATTTTTCTAACGATATAATTCTTTCCTCCTATACAATTAAATCTGATGATGGCAATGCTGGCTTGATAACAGAGCTGACCCAGGTTTTAAAATATCCGAATCATGATAAAGAATTTTATGATTTTCTTCCTCTTGTTATGCCGGACTGGAAAGAAAGGAAAAGAAGACTGGAGAAGGTTTTTTGGCGACATTAGGAACAATGGTCGTACCGTCAGATCCGATAGAATGTCGGAGGCAAGAAAGATAAGAGGAACTTAACAATCGGAATAGAAAAGATGTTTAAAAAAAAGTTGGAAAAAATAACAAAAAAAAAGTTGGAAAAAATTCTTGTTAATCATGGAAAGTGGTTGGATGTTGATTTCAGAAGAAGGAAAAAGGACGATCCCAGGAGAGCCAATCTCAGCGGTTTAGACCTTAGAGGTTTTGAGCTCATCGGGGCCAATCTAGACGGGGCTAATCTCATGGGGGTCAATCTCACCGAAGTTGATCTCGCTGGGGCCAATTTCAGCAGGGTCGATTTCACTGGAGCCAAACTCTCCATGGTCGATCTAACCGGGGCCGAACTCATACAGGCTAATTTCAGTAGGGCCAATCTTAACTCAGCCAATCTCAGCGGGGCCAAACTCAACATGGCAATTCTTAGCGGGGCTAGGCTCAGAAAGACCAAGCTAATCGATGCTGATCTAACCGGGGCCGATCTAACTGGGGCCGATCTTATCGTGGCCACGCTTATTTGTGCTACCCTCCTGGGGGCCGATCTAACCGGTGCCAATCTCAAAGGGACCAATTTTAGCGGAGCTAGTCTCTGTAAGGCCAATTTAGAAGAGGCCAACTTGGCCGAAGCTATATTAATCAAAGCTGATTTAAGAGGAGCAATACTTAAAGACGCAAATCTATTAGATACCTTTTGGGAAGAAACCCGAGGAGTATATCCTAAAAATCTTAGATTAGATGTTCCTACTGCAGCAGTCATAAAAAATTTTTACAAAGAAAACGGCTATTTTGAGGAATCTGACCACTTCTATGTAAAGCAAATATCATGTTTGAGGGAGAAATATCAAGAGTTTAGAAACGTTAAACAAATTAAGTATTCTTTATATCAACCCTTTTTCTTTTTCTGGTGGTTAACTTCCCGTTACAGTACTAGTATTAACAGATGGTTTATATCGTCCTGTATTTTTCCTTTATGTTTCGGATCTATTTTTTTATATAATCCATTATGGTTTAATATGAATAGTAAACAATTAAGTGAATGGGGGTCTGCATTCACTCCATTCTATTTTAGTATTGTAACCTTTACGACTTTGGGATTTGGAGACGTTACACCGATTACACTGTTGGCAAAGCTATTTGTCTGTATTGAGGTCATATACGGTTATATCATGCTGGGCATTCTTATTACCTTGATTGGAAAGAAGCTTGACAGGAACTGATCGGGGATGGGGTAAATAGAGAAAATCCAGGATAGCGGTTATGTCACATTTGATGTTTTGCTCTGAGAAAGAATAACTGGAAAGAGAGGATGGTAAGACTGGAGAAGGTTTTTGCTCAATTTTAGGAAATTAAATTTTGGAGGATTATATGTCATCTACAGATCAGGATCAAAGTAAGAATAATGAAAATGAAAAATTACCCACATGGGTTTTGATTGTTTCCATAAGTAGCGGTATTATTTTTTTATTTTTACTGCTGGCAATTGCAGTTTTTCTTCCTGAGTTATCGGGCAGGCGATTTTTTATAGTTCGGGTTATACTTGCATTGGCTGCTGCTGCTTTTGGCGCAACGATTCCCGGATTTTTAAAATTGGAAATACCGTTATTGCGTAAGGGATTACTTTCTGCCGGAGGAGCCCTGGCTTTATTTATTTTGGTCTTCCTGGTAAATCCCCCGGAGTTAATACCGGGAGAAAATCCTTTAAAAATTATAAAACAGCAGCTCGGTGGTATTGTATTTGATAAAAAAGGAGAACCTTTACCCGGTGCTACAGTAACTATAATTGAAAAAAAAGTAAGCAAGGAGACGAATGAACAAGGCATGTTTTCATTTGACAATATCGAAGATATAAAAGAAGCTTCTGTTACGTTAATGGTACAAAAAGAAGGTTCTAAAAGTTTTCGTGAAGAGGCTACTCTTGGTAATATGAATGTAAATTTACAAATGGAATGATAATAATGAAAAATTTTAAATATTGGTCTATATTCCGAAAAGCATTTATTTTAATTATTATATGTATTGCAATATTGCAGACTTCTACAGTTCTGGCCGCTCGTTATTTGCATGGAAACCTTTATAGATATAGCTTGCATGGAAAAAAGATTTCTTTTGAAGGGCAAACTATCTATATTGAAGGAACAGATGTTTCATCTAGAACAATAAGAAGAGGCTCCTTTAAACTTTTTTTACCGGAAAGGTTTAAAACCGATAATACTATTACTCTTAGGATTAAAGGAGATAAATACCGGATATTACATCCTTTTGATGGGAAGGTGAAAATACCCTTAAATTTACATAGATCAAAAATAACTGTTGTAGTAGATAAAGCAGGCTCTCATCGTTTTTTAAACGGAAAATCTTTTAAACGGTTAATTGAAAGCAGGATTACAAAAGCAAAGGAGCAGGTAAGGTCAAAGAAAAATAAAGTTGATTTAAGTCGCTACCTGAAAGATTGGGCTGTTAAATATGGTTTTAGTATTGAAACAGTTCGTGTGGAGTTGGATAAATGGGCTGCTGAGGTCAAAGCCAATAAGAATAATCTTTATGACGTTGCCCTGGTTGATTTTTATAGAAACAATTTTGCGGAAGCTGCTAGAAAATTCAATGATTATGGAGACCAGGAAGCAAAGGATTATGAGGCAATTAGTAAAAGAGAAATAGATTTAAACAGGAAGAAAAAAGAAAAATTAAGAAATATGATTCATGGGTATACAAAGTCCGGGGATTCTTATTATAATGATTGTCGATTTAATGATGCAGTGAAAGCTTACCAAAAAGCATTGGCAAGAGTTGACAAAAAAACAATTCCTAAGAAATGGGCATCTTTAATGTTTGATATTTCAAATAGTTACTCTGGATTAGCCCAGATAGTAGGAGGAGAAAAATCAATACAATATTTTAAAAAAGCAGTTCTAGGATTAAATGATGTCCTAAAGATATACACCCGTAAAAGCCTTCCACATGATTGGGCAATGGTCCAGAACAACTTGGGGAGTGCTTTGTTAGAACAGGGGATCCGTACTGAAGGAAAGGAGGGAGAACTTCTACTTAATAAGGCTATTATTGTATATCTTCGTGCCTTAGAGGTCAGAACCCGTAAAAATCTTCCACAGAAATGGGCAATGACCCTATGCAATCTTGGGGTTGTGTTGCAAGAACAAGGAATCCGTATGGGAGGGAAGAAGGGAGCACTTCTGCTCAACAAAGCTGTCACCACGTATCATTTAGCATCAGAAATATATACCCGTAAAAGTTTTCCAATTGATTGGGCCGGAATCATGAATAACTTAGGACTTGTCCTACATGATCAGGCGATCCGTATAGGAGGAAAGCAAGGAGCACTTCTGCTTAGCGAGGCTGTTACTGCATATCGTCTGGCATTAGAGATATATACCCGTGAGAGTCTTCCACAGAAATGGGCAATGGTCCAGAACAACTTGGGGAATGCTTTGCAAGAGCAGGGAATTCGTACAGAAGGAAAGCAAGGAGCACTTCTGCTCGGCGAGGCTGCTACTGCATATCATAAGGCTTTAGAGATATATACCCGTAAGAATTTTCCTCAGGATTGGGCAATGACCCTAAACAACCTGGGGAATATGTTTAAAGAACAGGGACCCCGTACAGAAGGAAAGCAAGGAGCACTTCTACTTGGTAAGGCTATTACTGCATATAGTCTAGCATTAGAGGTATATACCCGCAAAAATTTTCCACTGGATTGGGCAAGGACCCAAAATAATCTGGCGGGGGCGTTAAGATTACAAGGAATCCGTATAGGAGGAAAGGAGGGTGCGTTTCTACTTAACCAAGCTGTTACTGCATACCGCTTAGTATTAGAGATATATACCCGTAGTAGTCTTCCACAACATTGGGCTGGAACCCAGAATAATTTAGGGCTTGTCTTACAGGAACAGGGGATCCGTACTGAAGGAAAGGAAGGAGCACTTTTGTTCGGAGAGGCATTAACTGCATATCACATGGCATTAGAGATATATACCCGTAATAATCTTCCAGAACATTGGGCTGGACTCCAGAACAACATTGGGTATACGTTAAGCGAACAGGGAAACCGTACGAAGGGAAAAAAAGAAATACTTCTACTCAATAAAGCTGCTACCGCATATCGTCTGGCATTAGAGGTATATACACGTAACAATCTTCCACAGAATTGGGCTACGACCCAGAACAATCTGGGGAGTGTGTTGCAAAAACAGGGAAGCCGTACAACAGGTAAGGAGGGGGTGTTTCTGCTTGAAGAGGCTGTTACTGCATATCATATGGCATTAGAGATATATACACGTAAGAATCTTCCACAGGATTGGGCAATGGTCCAGAACAACCTGGGGAATGTTTATATAGAACAAGGAATCCGTACAGGTGGCAAAGAAGGGGTACTTCTGTTCAGTAAGGCTGTTAAAGCATGCCGTATGGCATTAGAGGTAAGAACACGAAAGAGTCTTCCACAGCAGTGGGCTATAACCCAGTATAACCTGGGGAGTGTGTTGCAAGAACAGGGAATCCGTAAAGGAGGTAAGGAAGGAGTACTTCTGCTTGATGAGGCTGTTTCTGCATATTGTCTGGCATTAGAGATATATACCCATGAAGATTTCCCCAGGCATTATTCCATAATTCAGAAAAACCTTGAAGATACTCTAAAAGCACTTAAGAATAAAACAAAAACTAATAAAACTAATTATGGTTTTAAACAATAATAAGTCTTACCTAATAAATGGAATGATAAAATGATAAATTTAAAAAATTGGTCTGTATTCCGAAAAACATTTATTTTTATTGTTATTTGTATAGCAATATTTCAGTCTTCCATAGTACTGGCTGCTTGTTATTTACGCGGTAATGTTTATAGATATGGTTTGCATGATAATAAAATTCCTTTTAAAGGAAAAACAATCTATGTTGAGGAAACAGGAGATTCATTTAAAACAATAAGAAAAGGTTTTTTTAAACTTTTTTTACCGCAAAAATTTAGAACTGATGAGACTATAACTCTCAGAGTGAAAACAAGTAAATACCGGGTATTACATCCTTACGATGGGAAGATAAAGATACCTTTAAATTTACAAAAATCGAGAGTAATTGTTCTTGTAGATAAAACAGGATCCCATCAGTTTTTAAGCCGGGAACATTTTAGATTGCTCATTGAAAAAACAGCTAGAAAATCAAAGGAGCAGGTAAAATCAGAGAAAGCCAGGCGTAAAGTCGATTTAACTCGCTACCTAAAAGATTGGGCGGTGAAATATGGCTTTAGCGTTGAAATAGTTCGTGCGGAGTTAGATAAATGGGCTGCTGAGGTTGAAGTCAATAATAATGATCTTTATGAACTTGGCCTGGCTGCTTTTTATAAAAATAATTTTAGTGAAGCTGCTGAAAAATTTAATGATTATGGAGATCATAAAACAATAAAATTTGAGGCAATAAGAAAAAAAAAGGCTGAATTAATTGTACAGGAAAAGAAGATATTAGAAGATATAGTCCATGCTTATACGATGTCTGGAGATTCCTATTATAACGATTATCGATTTAATGATGCACTGAAAGCCTACCAAAAGGCATTGGCAAGAATTGGTAAAAAAATAACTCCTGAAAAATGGGCATCTTTAATGAATAATATTTCCAATAGTTATTCACAATTAGCCGTAAGAATAGGAGGAGAAAAATTAAAACAATATCATAAAAAAGCTGTTTTTGGATATAATGATGTTTTAAAGATATATACCCGTAAGAATTTTCCAGAGGGTTGGGCAATGGTTAACAATAACCTGGGTGTTGCGTTAAAAAATCAGGGAATCCGTACAGGAGGAAAGGAAGGAATACTTCTACTCGGGGAGGCTGTTACTGCCTTTCGTCTGGCATTACAGATATATACTCGTAAAAGCCTTCCACAGGATTGGGCAATGGCCCAGAATAACCTGGGGAATGCGTTGAGTGGGCAGGGAATACGTATAGGAGGAAAGGAAGGAGCACTTCTGCTTGGTGAGGCTGTTACTGCATATCGACTGGCATTAGAGATATATACCCGTAAGAGTCTTCCACAGTATTGGGCAATGGTTAACAATAACCTGGGTGTTGCGTTAAAAAATCAGGGAATCAGTATAGGAGGAAACGAAGGAGCACTTCTGCTTGATGAGGCTGTTGCTGCATATCGTCTTGTATTAGAGACAAGAACCCGTAAGATCCTTCCACAGGATTGGGCAATGACCCAGAACAACCTGGGGACTGTATTACTAGAACAGGGAATCCGTACAGGAGGAAAGGAAGGAGTACTTCTACTCGATAAGGCTATAGCTGTATTTCGTCTGGCATTAGAGACATGTCCCCGTAAAGACTTCCCCGGGTATTGGTCTATAGTTCAGAAAAACCTTGAAAATACTCTGAAAACGCAGAAGATTATGGCTAATAGTAAAAGAGACTAATTGCTTATTAAACCAATAACAGCTATGACCTTAATATACAAATGGAATGATAATAATGAAAAACTTTAAAAATTGGCATATATTCCGAAAAACATTTATTTTGATTATTATTTGTATAGCAATATTTCAAACTTCCATTGTACAGGCCGCTCGTTATTTACGCGGCAACGTTTATAAACTTGGTTTGCATGATAATAAAATTCCTTTTAGAGGAACAACTATCTATATTGAAGAAACAGGGGACTCATTTAAAACAACACGAACCGGCTCTTTTAAAGTTTTTTTACCTGAAAAGTTAAAAACTGATGATACTATAACTCTCAGGGTTAAAACAGGTAAATACCGGGTATTGCGTCCTTCAGGTGGAACTGTTCGAATACCTTTAAATTTACAAGAATCGAGGATAACTGTTGTACTGGATAAAATAGGCTCCCATCGTTTTTTTAGCAGGAAAGCTTTTAAATTGTTAATTGAAAACATAATTGCAAAAGCAAAGGAGCAGGTAAGATCAGAAAGGAATAGCCATAGAGTTGATTTAACTCGCTACCTTAAAGATTGGGCTGTTAAATATGGTTTTAGTATTGAAGCAGTTCGTGCCGAGTTGAATAAATGGGCTGCTGAGGCTGAAGCCAACAACAATAGTCTTTATGATCTGGCCCTGGTTGATTTTTATAAAAATAATTTCAGTGAAGCTGCTGAAAAATTTAATGATTACGGAGATCAAGAATTAAGAGAATTTGAGTTAACTAACAAAAGAATAGCCAAATTAAGTGAAAAAAACAAAAAAAGATTAGAAAATATAATCCGTGCGTTTATTAAGACCGGAGATTCCTATTATAATGATTATCGTTTTGATGATGCTGTGAAGGCCTACCAAAAGGCATTGGCAAGAGTTGATAGAAAAGCTACTCCTGTGAAATGGGCATCTTTAATGAAATATATTTCAAATAGTTACTCTGAATTAGCTTTAAGAATAGATGGAGAAAAATCAAAGCAATATTTTAGTAAAGCTGTTTTAGGGTATAATAATGCTTTAAAGATATATACCCGAAAGAGCTTTACACAGAAGTGGGCTGTTATCCAGAACAACCTGGGGAATGTGTATGCAGCACAGGGAATCCGTACAGGAGGAAAGGAAGGAATGATTCTGCTTAGAGAGGCAGTTGATGCACATCGCCTAGCATTAGAGATAAGAACCCGTAAAAGTCTTCCACAGCAGTGGGCAACGACCCAGAATAACCTGGGGAGTGTATTATTAGAGCAAGGAATACGTATAAAAGGAAAGAAAGGAGTTCTATTACTCAGGGAGTCTGAGGCAGCTTATAGGCTAGCCTTAGAGATAAGTACCCGTAAGAGTTTTCCACAGGAGTGGGCTGATACCCAGAATAATCTTGGCAATGTCTTGTATATGCGAGGAATCCGTATAGGAGGAAAAGAAGGAGTTCTTTTACTCAGGGAGTCTGAGGCAGCTTATAGACTGGCCTTAGAGATAAGATCTCGTAAGAGTCTTCAACAGCAGTGGGCAATGACCCAGAGTAACCTGGGGAATATATTATTAGAGCAAGGAATACGTATAAAAGGAAAGAAAGGAGCACTTCTGCTTGATGAGGCTGTTTCTGCATTTCGTCTGGCATTGGAGGTTTATACCCGTAAAAGTCTTCCACAGCAGTGGGCAACGACCCAGAGTAACCTGGGGAATGTATTATTAAAGCAAGGAATACGTATAGGAGGAAAGAAAGGAGTTCTATTACTCAGGGAGTCTGAGGCAGCTTATAGGCTAGCCTTAGAGATAAGTACCCGTAAGAGTTTTCCACAGCAGTGGGCTGAGACCCAGAATAATCTTGGCAATGTCTTGCATATGCGAGGAATCCGTATAGGAGGAAAAGAAGGAGTTCTTTTACTTAGGGAGTCTGTGGCAGCTTATAGGCTAGCATTAGAGGTGTATACTCGTAAAAGTCTTCCACAGCCGTGGGCAATGTCACAGGACAATATTGGGTATGTCTTGTTTGCACAAGGGAGCCGTATAGGAGGAAAGGAAGGAGCACTTCTGCTTGTAGAAGCAATAACTGCATTTCGTCTGGCCTTAGAGATAAGAACCCGTAAGAGTCTTCCACAGCAGTGGGCTGATACCCAGATTAATCTTGGTAATGTATTGCATATGCGAGGAATCCGTATAGGAGGAAAAGAAGGAGTTCTTTTACTTAGGGAGTCTGTAGCAGCTTATAGGCTCGCATTAGAGGTATATACCCGTAAAAGCCTTCCACAGTATTGGGCAATGACACAGAGCAATCTGGGGTTTACATTACGAGCACAAGGGATTCTTACTGGAGGAAAAAAAGGAGTTCTTTTACTCAGGGGGGCTGTAGCAGCTTATAGGCTAGCATTAGAGGTGTATATCCGTAAAAGCCTTCCACAGCAGTGGGCTGAAACCCAGTATAAACTGGGTATAGTATTGCAAGAACAGGGAATCCGTAAAGGAGGTAAGGAAGGAATTCTTTTACTCAGAGAGTCTGTGGCAGCTTATAGGCTAGCATTAGAGGTATATACCCGTAAAAGTCTTCCACAGCAGTGGGGAATGACACAGAATAACATTGGGTATGTCTTATATGCTCAAGGGAGCCGTATAGGAGGAAAGGAAGGAGCACTTCTGCTTGTAGAAGCAGTAACTGTATTTCGTCTGGCCTTAGAGGTAAGAACCCGTAAGAGTCTTCCACAGCAGTGGGCTGATACCCAGAAAAATCTTGCCAATGCCTTGAATATGCGAGGAATCCGTATAGGAGGAAAAGAAGGAGTTCTTTTACTCAGGGAGTCTGTGGCAGCTTATAGGCTAGCATTAGAGGTATATACCCGTAAAAGCCTTCCACAGTATTGGGCAATGGTCCAGTACAATCTGGGGATTACATTACGAGCACAAGGGATTCTTACTGGAGGAGAAGAAGGAGTTCTTTTACTCAGGGGGGCTGTAGCAGCTTATAGGCTAGCATTAGAGGTGTATACCCGTAAAAGCCTTTCACAGAAGTGGGCTGTTACCCAGTATAACCTGGGGAGAGCATTGCAAGAACAGGGAATCCGTAAAGAAGGTAAGGAGGGAGTACTTCTGCTTGGTGAGGCAGTTACTGTATATCGCTTGGCATTAGAGATATTTACCCATGAAGACTTCCCTTTGTATTGGTCTAAAATTCAGAAGAATCTTGAAAGTACTCTAAAAGCACAGGAAATTATGGCTAATAAAATAAACGGGTCACTTTTTAAATAAAGAACACTCTCATAAAAAAAGTTTGATTACGTTTTATCCACTGAAAAAATGTAAAATTTAATTATCATAATAAAAAGCACTTTCTTTAGAATTAAGTCTTTATCTGTTTAGAATCTTATCTCCATCAAATCTTACCCTAAAAAGCTTTTTATTATGACAATTAAATTTTTTTATTAGTTATCTTTAATAGTCAGGGGTCTGGTCTGAACCCATAAAACTGTAATGACAAAAAACATACAGTAAAGGAGAATGACCAAATGATAAAAAGAAAAAAATACACCCAAGAATTCAAGCGA
>JAAENB010001317.1 GCA_024224995.1 bacterium
GGACTGCTGCCGTCAGGGTCACTTCAACAAAAGCGTCTTCCCAGTTACAGGGAGGCCGGGTCACTATTCCGTCAGCATTGACAACTGACGAGGCATCGCCTCCTCCATACTGCCAGGTTGCGGCCCAGGTAATGGTTGTGCCATTATTACCGGATAAGGGAAGTGAAAGATTACGGGTCACTTTTGCCGCGTCCGTGTCACTGCCGCTTAAAAAGTCAACTGCCGCGTTTTTCCTTAATGCCGCAGTATCGTCAGCAACAGACCGGGAGTCACTTTTCCCGGAATCTTCGGAAAAACCGCTGCCGCAGCCGACAAAAGCTATTGCTGCCGTTGCCAGCAGAATTATGGTAATAGTACCCATGTTCAACAATTTTTTCATATGAAAATCTCCTTAAGATTTAAGTTTTATAATTTAATGTTAATTATTATGCATATTGAAATGATAATACCATTAGAATATACTAAAATAATACCCCGGGGGCAAGGCAATTGGAATGAATGCCAGCTGGAAGGGCATGAACAACAGCATTTTTTTACATGGAAAGCATCGTCGGCAGACATGGCAGGGGAAGAAAAGCCGGGGTTGCCTGCTTGAGAGTGCGGACCCGGCTTGGCCGGAAAAAAACAGGTTAGAAACTGTTTTTAAAAAATGGATCGGTTTCAGCATGGGCTACCCGGGGTTTAAACCCCGGGCTACATGACGATGCCCCGCTGGGGCATTATTGACATGGGTAAAATCGTCCCAGGGATCTCCCTTCTCATAACGTGGGGTGCGACCCCTGCGAGGGGATTTAGAAATGGGCCTATTCCTGCGAAGCCCGCACGGGGTTGGAAACCCCGAGCTACATAATCACGACCCTCCGGGGCGTTACCCCTGGCA
>JAAENB010001318.1 GCA_024224995.1 bacterium
ATACAGACCTCCTTTTCAATAAGGTTTTCATGAAGGTCTTTATACTCTTTTTTTAAATTTTGTACACTGAAAATTATTATTCATTGACTTCCGCGGCCAAACTTTTTACATTTTTCAAGTCCAGAACTTATGACTGACGAGCATAATTTATCTATTCCATACATAATGGTCTGGTCAGAAAGATGAAAATTATCAATTTTCAGCAGATCGTAAACATTCACAGCAGAACCTCGTTCCCACGCTCTGCGTCCCGGCCTTTCAGACATTTCCGGACTTTGTGGGAATGAGGATGGCAGGACTTTTCGATCTGCTGATTTTTTATTAACGAATATGCTGACTGGTTGCAAGGTTTTTTTTTGTTACCAACTTAAAGCGGGACATTTTGTAATAATTTATACCACGAAATACACAAAAAAAACGAAAACGGGGGCTTAATCCTGCAATGATATTCGGAAGATAACTGTCTGAAATTATAATTCTTTGAAACAGTCAGCTTTAATCTGCAAATATTTTTCGTGTATTTCGTGTTTTTTCGTGTATTTCGTGGTTTAATACAGTTCTTTTTTATAATTAATTGATTTAACAATGGAAAAATAGAAGTTTGATTCTTTAAGAATTAATTTTTCTATCAAAGCAAAAAAGTGCTTGACAGAAAGTAAAAAAAACAGCATAAGAGCCAGACTTTCGAAATTGATCGAATCACGAAATAATTTTTCGGTCAGATCATACAACTTTTTAAAAAAAAGTTGTTGACAGAAATCGAAAGAAGTTGTAGAAGGGCTTTTTTTGTTCAGCGGTATCAAAATTATTTTGGTCTGCCTAAAAAAGTTGTTGACAGAAAACAAGAGTTGTTATACAAATGCTTTTTTTGTTCGGCGGTATCCAAAATTATTTTGGTCTGCCTAAAAAAATGTTGACAGAAAACAAGAGAAGTTATACAAATGCTTTTTTTGTCTGGCGGCATCCAAAATTATTTTGGTCTGCCTAAAAAAAGTTGTTGACAGAAAACAAAAGAAGTTATACAAATGTTTTTTTTGCTCGGCGGTATCCAAAATTATTTTGGTCTGCCTAAAAAGTTGTTGACAGAAAACAAGAGTTGTTATACAAATGCTTTTTTTGTTCGGCGGTATCCAAAATTATTTTGGTCTGCCTAAAAAAGTTGTTGACAGAAAACAAAAGAAGTTATACAA
>JAAENB010001319.1 GCA_024224995.1 bacterium
TAAATGATTGACCTGAGTTTGTGTAGAGATAATCATCAACACCATTGAATTCAACAGAATAGCTTCCCTCCGCACTGTCTGTAGAAAACACAGGATTATTTCCGGAAGTGAGGTCATTATCTCCGGAGGAATCGAGCAGGTTATAATTAAACAACCAGCCGGCCGACATACCATCGACCTCCTCTTGCTGCCGCACATAAACTTCGTTAAGAAACTCAAATCCTTCAACCTCTACAGTGCCGTTACTATTGTCGCTCAGCACCAGTGTAAACGCAACATCTCCATTGGATTGATAATAGGGACAATCTTCACCAACAAGGAGTTTTTCTTCATCAAGAGCCGCTATGAGACTCCAGGCGGATCCTGCTTCGTTTGTCCATTGCAAAGAATTTCCAGCCAGTGTTATGGTACCGGTGTGCCATCCATTGGCAGCAGGTTCGCGAACATATTGCCCGGGAATATCATTGATCGTTAAACCACTGCCGCCTGAATCTTCTGTTGCTGCGGTGATCATAGTATAGGGCTGTGTTCCGTCCGGGCAAACACATTGCACAGCGATATCATATGTTGTATTATCTGCCAGACCGGTAATCACATAACTTGTAGTGGTAAGTCCTGATGCGGCACTTGTCCAGCTACTGGTACCTGTTGTCTTGTAATAGACGCTATAACTGTTAGCGCCTTCATCGTCCCATGACAGGAAAATGCTGTTTTCGGTAGTGCCGCTTACGCTGACTGTTGGCGCAGAGCAACTGCCTCCCGAACTTTCCGACAGGGTTACGGTGTAATCCTCAACTTCTCCATAATTAATGGTTTCGCATTGCCCTGCGTAGGAATTGTATTTCATGCTTATTCGCATTCGTGTAGTTCCCGGAGCTATTGTTCCGGGGATAGTAATGCTGCTGCTCACAGCTCCATTATTTGTTTCCTCAAATACCATTTCTCCGGAATCATCAAAATCATTATCTTTGTTAAGATCAATCCACACTCTAAAACCTACGGTATAGGCTCCTTGCGTATATCCCGGTGTGAGAGTAATTGAATACGTTTCTCCAATGGTCATAGAAATTATCTTTGAGGTAAAATCCGAATATGCAGCCGCGCCGGAGGAATTTGAGAAGGATCCCACCTGCACCTGTTGGATGTGAAAATAATCACTATTGCTGCTTTTTGATTCGCAATAATCATCTTCCTCCGGCGCATATTCCTGCCGGATGACAATTGGGACATAGCCCACTGCATAAGCTGCAGGTGGTGTTACAATTAGACCTGAGTCTAAAGCGGCCAGGCTGCCTCTGCCGGGTGGGGCCATATATTCCTGGTTAATCCCCCAATAGGTATGGATATTCTCCACCAGCTCTTGCAGCTGCTCTTTTTCCTGGGTGCTCCAATTGTACTGCTGAAATACCGGCTGATCAACAAAACGATACCAGCGATAGGTGATTTTTGTACCATCTGCCAAATAGGCGTAACAATCATCAGAGGCCGGACCCGGCTGAGTCCAGGCTCCGGTCATTGAGGCCGCGTAGGCTGCGCCGGAATTAGCTTCAGGGAAGGTCATACCCTTTAAGCCGGTTTCATCAGGTACTTCTGCTTCAGATACGGCAACCCGGTAACTGCCGACCTGCTTAAAGTATTGAGGAAATTCCCCGGGAGAACCAGACCATTTCAGGCCCCAGGTATATGAATCATATATTTGGGTATTCACTACATCGTTAATACCGGCCAGCGTAATACCCTCCTGGTCGTAACTGGTGGAGTATGTGTATAAAGTCGAGCGGTATTTACCTGCGTCTGCGAATTTTCCTGAAACAGTGGAGCCGCCTTCACGCCAGGCTTCTACTGCGTCATACAGGGCAGAACTGGAATAGTAGGTCACGTCGCTTACAAGATAGGATTGCCCCTGACTGTCTACAGGGAATTGGAGCTGTGGAATTTTGGTATAAACCGTACCGGTTGAGTCAGTAGCCTTGAAATAGGGAACTGTATTGATTTCCATGGCTCCGCCGCCCATAACACCCGGTTTGGTGTCGAGTCCGCGTCCGTAATCAAACGGATAATTAAATATATCGGCTATTTTACTCCACGTTTCAGCAACATAATAAGCGATTGGCCCCTTGAAATTGGAGGCGTTCAAGAAACAGGTCCAGCTTTGATCCCCTGTGGGTATAGAACCTGACCGGGCTTCTGTTAAGGGTAGAGCCATCCAGCTGTATCCTAATAATTCACCATTTGGCTCTCCATCAAAGGTTAAACCATCGGGTGGAATTAAAAGGCGGTTGCTCAATTGAGCGATTCCCAGACGATCATCATCCAGGGGAGACGAACTGCCAAAGAAAGACCATCCCGGGGATGCCACCTGGTAATCATAGCACTGTGGTGTTCCGTTCATGCTAAATTTGGGCGGGCCATAGCGAAACCGGTTCCCGGCCCAGTAACCCAGTCCGCCTTCCACAGTCTGGAATACATCCCGCCAGGTAGGACCGCGCTCGGGCCAATTGTCCCGGGCCAGTGTGCCTACAGGACAGAGGGGGGTGTCGTAATTATCCCGGTTATCGGGCGAAATCCAGGCGCTGGGCAAACCAATTTGAAAGTTCGAGAGCGGCTTTGATACAAGCGGCCAAACCGCCGCATAAAATCCCATACCCATATTATAACCGGACGGCACGCTGCCGGAGCCAAAGCTGATATATCCGTGTAATCCATTATATCCGCTGGGGGATGAAGCAAAGCTGTTCTCTTCTACACTTAATTGCGTTAAGAGCAATAAGGACAAAATAATTATTTTAAATCGCATTAAAAATCGCATAAATAAACTCCTTATTATTTTTTATTATTATATTACAAAGCGGCAATTTCAGCCGCGTCCAACACCCGGTCATAGATCCGTACGTCATCTATTAAACCGTCAAAATAGGGCACAGAAGGAAAATCATCATTTGTGCAGCCGATTTTTACCACCAAAGCGTCATCGGAATAAGTATCAATGCTCCAGCTGGCTTTAGTGGCTTTCAACTGGCCGTCAACATAGATCTTTACCGTATCTGTAGTACTGCCGCTATTGATCTGTGCGGTAACAGCTACATGGTGCCATCCGCCGTCATTAACTACAGCACTTGAGTTAAGTGCCCCTACCCAGCCCACATCAAACTGCAGTGTTCCGCTGCGGACAAAGAGGCTTTTACCTCCCTGCGCCCAGTCCCCGGTTAAAGGAGCTTTTGCTATAATAGTCCCGTCTGAGGAGGTCTTAATATAAGCGGTCCAGGTAAAATCACTGTTAAATGATTGACCTGAGTTTGTGTAGAGATAATCATCAACACCATTGAATTCAACAGAATAGCTTCCCTCCGCACTGTCTGTAGAAAACACAGGATTATTTCCGGA
>JAAENB010001320.1 GCA_024224995.1 bacterium
CCCTTTCAGGACCTGGTAATCTTCCCTGGGCACTCCCTTTTCCGTGAGCTCAAGAGCTATAATCTCAAACGGAGTCCCATCCCTCTGCTGCTCCTCCAGTACACCTTTGCCCACATAGGGATCACCGGAATTAACCAGCCACCCGATTCCCGATTCAAGAGGACTCATTTCATCACACAGTTCATGGCCATACAGGGAATAACATGCTTCAAGCCGCAGGGAATCCCTGGCGCCAAGACCCGCAGGCATAAGCCCGTATGAGGCTCCTTTTTCAAGCAGTTCTTTCCAGAGAGCGGGAGCAGCTTCCCTGTCAATATAGAACTCATACCCCTGTTCTCCGGTATACCCGGTTCGGGAGATGAGGGCTTTTTTTCCCTGGTACTCCGAATAAACAAAATGAAAGCGTTTCATCCCGGAAACCAGGGCGGGATCAAATACTTCTTTCAGGATGTCAAGAGACCGTGGACCCTGAAGATCGATCTTTGCTGTTTGTTCGGAAACATTAATAAGCTCCACTTCTTTGGGCTGATTCTGTTTTAACCAGATAAGGTCTTTTTCCAGGGTAGTTGCATTAACAACCAGGTAAAATTCATCTTTTGAAATTTTATAAATAATCAGGTCATCAATTACTCCTCCCTTGTCATTGCAAAAACAGGTATACATGCACTTGTTCTCTTCAAGTTTGGCCATGGTAGACGGAACCAGCATGCGCAAATAGAGTTCTGCTCCATCCCCTTTTACTACAATCTCTCCCATATGAGAGGTGTCAAAAAGACCTGCCGCGGTTCTTACGGCAGTATGCTCTTTCATGATAGATTCGTATAGTACCGGAAGTTCCCACCCGGCAAAATCGATCATTTTCCCGCCCGCTTTTTTATGTTCATCATATAATGGAGTTTTTTTCATAATTCTTTCCTTTTAGTTCTCTCTCTCAAGAAACTTAATTTTGCTTGTGCGCGGGCCTGGAAGTAGTATGGGCCTGATGCAGCTCGCAATGCTATTTAGTTTCTGATCTATTTTTTCCCTGCTAAACCGGGTCGGTCGTGTCTTAATATACCGAAAAACGTAATTCGGAATGTAGACTATACCCGGAGTGATGCCTCGGCAGATTGTGAGGCTGTTTGAGCGGAGCGAGTTCCGAACATTCTGCCGAGGTATTGCTCCGGGTATAGTCTGCATTCCGGGTTCATATACCTTATATTAAGACGCGACCACAGGGGTCGCACCCATAAAAAACTAGCGTTTCATTCTCCGCAGCCCGAAATCAACAGCGCGCAGTAAGGGGTCGTATACCTCGCTTACTGCGGGGCAGTAGGCGAGTTCGAGCCTGCTTATTTCATCAATGCGTATGCCGAATTCTATTCCTGCGCTAACAATATTTACCCGTTCTGCCGCTCCTTTTTCACCAATTGCCTGTGCTCCAAGAAGCCTGCCGCTTGTTTTGTCGAATATTACTTTTATTGAAATCTCACGATTGCCGGGATAATACTCGGGTAATATCCCGGTTTTGATTTTGCCCGATGCCGGGTTATATCCCCTGGCTTTTGCCTGTTCCGTTGTAAAACCGGTTCCGGCAACTTCAAGTTCTCCTATCATGGTAACAAAAGTTCCGGCACTTCCCCGGTATTCGACCGCTTCTCCCAGGGCGTTTACACCGGCAATGGTCCCCTGTTTATACGCGGATGTTGCCAGTTTAGCCCCAAGCAGACTTCCGTCAATTACAGACCATCCGCTTACGGCGTCCCCGGCCGCGTAGACTCCTTCGGCCCCGGTCTTGAGAAAACGGTCTACGGTGATTCCATTAGCCGTATATTCAAGTCCCGAACTTTCCGCAAGCGTAGTATCGGCCGTAAATCCCGTGGCAAGTATTCCAACCCCTGCTTCAATTTTCTCATTATTGGCAACAACTCCGGAAAAAGAATTATCACCCTCAATTCCCATTACCGTGGTTTTCGTAACAAGTTCTATCCCAATATTACCAAGATACTCTTCAACGACCTTTGCCATATCCGGGTCCAGTACTCCCGGTAACACAAAATCTTTTCCTTCAAGTACCTTGATTGTTTCCATATGCTTTTTTAGAGCAACCGCAGTCTCAAGCCCAATGGCCCCCGCTCCTATTACTATCCCGGTTCCGGTTTTTGCCATATCATTTTTTATTTTGCTAAGGTCGCCGGTATTCATTAACGGGTAGAGCCCATGCCCCAGGGCAGATTCAAGACCCGGTATTTTGGGGATCAGTAAGCGGTTCCCCGTTGCGATTATAAGAGCAGTATATTCAACCGGTTCTTCTCCTCCGGCAGTTTCAACAAGAAGAGTTTTCTTCTCCGCCAGGATCTGTTTTGCCCTGCCCGTAACTTTGTCCACTCCCATCCGGGAAAGATTGATATCCTGGTGCAGTTCTTCCTGTGCGACTATTCCTTCAAGTGAATAGGGCAGCCCGCAGGGATGCAAAAGATCAAATTCCTTTGGGTCCACTACGGTAATTACCGCTTTGGGATTTTTCCGTTTTATGCCCATCACCGCAGCATACCCGGCAGAACCAAGCCCCGCTATAACAATTTTTTCCACGATTTGTTACTCCTCTCAAGAAACTAAATATTGCTTGTGCGCGGGCCTTGAAGTAGTATGGGCTCTTTGGATTGCTGCGGAACTCGCGTTGCTCAAACAGTCCTCACAACCCAAAGAGCCCATACTACTTCAAGGCCAGATGCAGCTCGCAATGCTATTTAGTTTCTGATCTATTTTTTTCCCGGCCATCCGGTGTCTGAGCGGAGCCGAAGACCCGAATAAACCGGTGTTTTTTAAAACGGAACCTGCCTACGATAATCTCCTCATTTTCCCAGTGAACCCGGTACCCGAAATCCCGTGACTCCGCGTAGAGCGCAGCGTACATAACCCTCACGAAACTATCCATATCCTCAACCATGTCAGCCGCGAAAGCCGCTCCCTCTATACTCTTCGAATCAAGGAAGCGGAGTATCTTTTCAGGATTAAGTTGTTTTTGTATCCTCAGTTTTAGTTCGGTTTCCGCGAATTCCAGGTCAACAGTATCTATTTCTTTCGGTTTAACCAATGCTGCCGTTGCTTTTGACCGGGTCCGGGAATAAAGAGAATCTCGCCGAAAAAACCTGGTGCGCTGAATATGGTGCATAAGTCTTTCGTGATCCAATTCATCATTCTTTATCGCTGCCGCGATATTTTGTATTTTACCCTCAAGGGAAGCATCGCTGTAAAGCTTTTTTTTGATCATTTGCGTGGAAATCTTTGAATACCGGCGGTTCTTATCGTCAATTTCTTCAAGTATGGGATCTATACTTTTTAGATCACCTTTTATGTCCTTGAGCATTGAAACAAGGATTGTATTTGTTTGTTCCCGGGGGAGCAGTTTTATGAGCGAAAGTTTTTCCGACGTTTTGCTTAACCAGGCTTCGTTCTTAAGAAGTTCATTAATGGCATGTATAATATCGGGCCGGTAACGCGACAGGTTATCCGAAGTTTTAAGCCTGTTATAGGCTTTGTCCACAATCTCGTTCATGTAAATATCATAATGAAAATGGAGGATGTCTTTAACATTAGCCTCATGGCGATATATGTTTTGAATATGAGTCTTTATATTCTGTGAGAGTACCTTTAAGGATTCAATAAGCAGCCTCGTATGGTAATGGGCGTTTAATACGGCATGATGCCCGTTATCTTCCACAGACACACTACATAAAGACGAGTATATCCCCACAACATGGCTTTCATACTCAACAGCTGTTCCCTCGGACACCAGGGCCAGGGCCTCGTAAAAAGGCTTCGCAAAGGAGGTTATATTAACAATTTCCGTGTAGTCCGCCAGGGTCTCTTCACTCATCCACCCGCAAGCGATAAGCCTGCGTAAAAACCTGTTTGCCAGCCCCCGGGGATTCTTTTCATAACCGGATTCTTCCTCTTCATCTCTCTCGTCTTCGGTAATGATCTCATTTAAATTCGCAAGATCGGAAAAATATTCCTCATATTTCGAAACAACAACATTTCTTTCAACACCCGTTGGAAACTCAAGAAAAAGGTTATAAAAGACCAGCAGCAGGGCACCGTAATGCTCCCGGGAGCTAAAAGCCAGGGGTGAGAAAAAGTTGTCGGGCAGCTCTTTGAAGGGCGAGGCCATTTTTTTACTCCGGTTTTTTCTTTCTGTTTAATAACGTTTGTGAAGCACGATTTTTGTCAATCAAGAATTCAAAAAAATATTTAAAAAGGTAACGCAGAGGCTCCGGGATCTCCCGGCAGCATACCACGTAAAAAATATTATCGAAATTCATTAAAGGTTTTAATTCCCCCTCCATCCAAAAAACACTTGTTAACCTCCCATCCGATCAATACAAAATACCCAGCATCAGGGCAGACTCAAAAGGGAGGGAACAACAATGGGAGTAAACATACATCTCTACATAAATTTCACGGGCATAGAACAGGAACAGTGGGAATCGGTCTATAACGAAAGCCTGATCCTGCTGGACAAATTTCCGGCACCGCTTATGCGGCTGGACGCTGAGAAAAAATACGGCAGCAAACGATATGTTTACACTTCAAACATACGGCTGAATGCGGGAACCGCGAAAGAAAGCTGGCGAGTCAGCGGGGACTTAAGCAGTTACCGCAGAGCGGAAACCTTTGAGCTCTTCCGGGATATGGGCAGGCACGCGGGCAGCCATAAAGGAGATATTCTCTGGGCCAATGAGGATGAAATCAATTACCCGCAAGGGAACGGGGTAGATATTTTTGGCGGCAAAACACAAGGGTGCCCCTATCACCTTGCTGTACTGGCAGTGACTATACTTATCGAAAGCAGGTTCCCGAATAACGCTTATGCATTCGGTGATATAGACGGAGGGCAGGTGAAACCAACCCTGCGATGGATGAATACCATCCTGGAACAACCGGCAATTCCGTCCATATGCGTTGACGCGGAACGTTTATGGACGCGGGCAGACGCGGTATTCCCGGATAAAAATGATGCGCTTAAACGGTTTCGGGCGCTGTATCGCGGGACCACGGAGGAGGAGCTGCAAACATTAATAGAATTATGCGATATCCGGGAAGTCAGGAGCGCGTACCGGGAAGAACTGAGTCGCTATTCCAGTCTCAAACAATTGGGAGCTGAAAAGATAGTCCGCATAACATTGGGAGTATTACAAGATATCGACCAATTGATAGAATTTGTTTGTCCGGAGAAAGCAGGGGAACAGGATAGAAAATTCCCCCTGGAAGAACTACTGGATGTCCTGTGCAAAAATTTTATCACCATAGCGTTTCAAGAACGGGAACCCCTGTCATTACTTTCCCGGAAAACCGGAACGCTGGAGACCATAGATGAAATAATGGAACGCACCTTTATGCTCATGCGAGGAATGCCCACAAAGGTAAATTTTCACATTACGGGACCGGAGCTTCTGGAATTATTTTGTCGCTATGAAAATAATAAGCGGAAGACCTTTAAAAAGATAATAAAAAAGAACGACGCGGATTGCAGAAAAAAACTGCACGAAGTAGAAAAAACAATACAGGAGCTAAAACAACGGGTCGAGAAGTCACAAGCAGACACAGAAGAAGATTCAGAAAAAAGTAATCCTGAAATAGTAATTCCGGGAAGCAAAGAGGAAAAATTTATAATAGAAGAAGTCCGGTCACAGATCGAACACTTTGATGAGCCGGAAAAAACAACCGCAGTCACGGGAAAACAGCTGCGCAGCATGATAAAAGAAAACGGACAATTCCCCGAGACCTCTTTAACCTCTCTTAGCAGGCAGGATCTGCTGAGCGGGATAATTAAAGCAACTCACCAATTGGGGTTTGCGCTCCGGGAGTCTGCATGGGCAGAGATCGACAAAGAAGAAAATATCGAAATATTACAAGCCCTGCTCCTGCTGGCACTTGTCGACAGCAGGGAGATGAATTTCTGGCACTGGCGGATATATGTCCTGGAGCATAAGGAATTGTGGCCCCTATTAATATAAGGGTTGGCCACCAGGTTTTTTTGAAAAAACTGCAGGCGGCTGGCAAGGAGAATCTTTAACACGTCCTCCACAGGGCGAGTACGAAACCAGGGAGGAATTGGAATGAAATACATGCCTGATACAGCAGTAAATAAGAGTCAAACCTGACTCTTTTATTAGTCGAGTAAACGGATTACAGTTGGTGGATTGGGAATAATAATTCTTATAGTTTAGAAAGTAACTTCCCAAAAAAAAGACTTGTAATCCCGTCAATCCCTTTTTAAAAGCAACCAAGCCCGCCTCGCGGGAAAAAAACAACAAAGAAAGTCTAAACTTTCCCCAGGAGGAATCATGAAATTTTCATTCTTACTCTATATGTTAAACAAAAAATTAAAAGGTACCGCGAAAAAAAACGAATCCTTTAAAGAACGCCTTAAAGAAAAAGACTTTACCCTGCTTATAAAAACCGAAGACGGCAAAAGAGCCCGGTATTATACCTTTAATAACGGTGAACTCATCTCCAAAAGTACCGATTTTCCCGGTGCCAGCGTATCCCTCATCTGGGCCGACTCCGCGACAGGTTTTAAAACCATGTCATCGGGCAGTAATAAAGCCACCATGCAGGCCCTGCAAGACGGCAAATTAAAGATCGAAGGCGATGCACAGCTGGCGCTCTGGTTTACGGAAACCGTGAAGCAAATGATGAAAGCTAAATAATACCCCCCTGCCCCGGTCAAACCCGGGGCATAATCCGCCCTTCTGATACAAATATCAAAAAAAATTCAATTTATTAAAAAAAATTCGAAAATCCTTTAATATTTTAGCTCTCCCATTCGTACTATATATATACACCTTTTTACTTTTAACAAAATTTGAGGAGAACTATTATGGACCTTATTGCTACTACAATTAATCTCAGGATGAAGGATTTTGAGCTGCTGAATTCTTCCGCTAAAACCATGAAAATCGCCAGAAGTCGACTCGTGGAACTGTTGGTTCTCCGGGTTATGGAGGAGGAACCCTTTGACCTTACCCTGTTTTCCAGCGTTAAATACCAGTTCAGTTCCGGCGATGACAACTGGTACAAGTGCCATGTTCTGTTCGACTCATCAATTTATGAAAATTGCCTGCTGTGACAAGAGGTTCCACTCGATGGAACTGTAAGCATGTATTCAGGCTGTCCAGGCCCATGAATGGGCTTTCGGACTATCCTATCCATTTGGGATAACCCTACCCAAGCATGCGCCTCCGGTAACAGAGGGGTGTGA
>JAAENB010001321.1 GCA_024224995.1 bacterium
CTCCCGAAAATAGTAGTTAACAATGGTAATTTGTATACAGAAACAGGAATAAGACATGTTTTCGTTGTCTATATTGGTGTTTTCTGCATTATTAAGCGTTTTTTTCTCCGATTTGTTACAATATATATATAAGTGAGAGTTCGGATGAAAATCCGGGCAATTTTTTTTGTTTTTTATAAAAAAATGTACTATTGATTGTTTTAAAGCGTGAAATTGTTGATTTCTAATAATATATATATTTATTTATGTATCGTCAACCCGGGAGGGATAGAAAATTCCAGACAAATTTGTCTTATACAAAAAAAAGGAGTATGTTCATGTTGTAAACACTTCAGAGCAAAATAAAGTAGTAATACTGATAAAGAAGAAGTATTATGAGGCGTATCCTGGGAGCGGGAAGGAGATATTTTTGCTTGGTGTTGGGTTTAAGGATAAAGAAGCGGAGTATTTGTTGGATGAGTTTTCAGGCTAAACAGGTTCCCTTATTTCACATATACCCTGTCTTCAATAACCAACGCATCGAGCCCCGTAGAAAAAAAGACCGCAAGCGCGTCTTCCACGGAATGAATAATGGGCTTGCCCATAACATTAAAACTGGTATTCAGCACTATGGGAACTCCGCTAATAGAATAAAATTCCTTAATAAGTTTATAAAAATTTTCATTCCATTCGGGGCTCACGCTTTGCACCCTGCCGGTTCCGTCCACGTGAACCACTCCCGGCACCCTGTCAATAACGTCCTTCTTAAACCGCAGAGTCATTTCCATATAGGGAGAAGCCCGGTACTCTTCGAAATATTCACCGCCGTATTCATGCAGAATAGAAGGCGCGAAAGGGCGGTATTCTTCCCGGAACTTTACCCGGGAGTTGATTATCTCTTTAATATTGCTTAGCCGGGGATCGGCCAGGATGGAGCGGTTTCCAAGAGCCCGGGGACCAAATTCGGCTCTTCCCTGAACCCAGCCGATTATTTTGCCCCCGGCAATGAGCTTTGCAGCCTGCTCATGGACAGTTTTCTTCCGGGAAAGCCGGTTTTTCAGTTTCCCGTGAGTTTCAACAGAGTCAAGTGTTTCTAACCGGACCCGAGAGCCCAGGTAGGGCGATAGTATTTGAGCCCGGGCTTTTTCCGGGGGATTGTCTTCGTAATAGGCAAGGAGCGCCGCGCCCAGGGCATTGCCGTCGTCGGCTGGAGCGGAAAAAACATGCAGATTTTTAAAAGGGGTTTTTTCCAGCAGCTGGCCGTTATACGATGAATTTAACGCGCACCCCCCTGCCAGGATAAGGTTGTCCGAAGCGGGGGAAGGAGCAATTTCGTGGAGCCGGGAGAGAAGCCGGGTGAACATCTCGCCAAACCAGGCCTGGCCCGTGCAGGCAAGGTCTGCCGCCTTCAGGACCGGTTCGTGCGGTTCCCTGGTAAATGCTGATGTATCTCCGGAGTAACACCGGGGCAGGTAGAACCTGTCTTTCTTTATATTGGTAAGGGTTTGTACGAATTGGTAAATCTCTTCATTAAAAGAACCGTATGGAGCAAGGCCCATGACCTTCCATTCCTCACCCTTTATGGGGTCGAAGCCGCACAGCTTGCACAGGTAGGCGTAATAGAGCCCCGGGCTCCAGCTGGTTGATGGTTTAATACCTTTTACTGTTGATAATCTTCCATTGGTATAACTGAAAAAGGCAGTGGAAGCTGATTCACCAAAACCGTCCATAACAGCGCATACTGCTTCGTTAAAGGGACTGGTGAAAGCTGCGGCAGCAGCGTGGCAGAGGTGATGATTATATTGCCTCCGGGTAATTTGAGCCCCGGGATTTGTTTCACTGTAGCGGAATTCCAGGTTTGTTCCGGCCTGTTCGTAATTGGCAAGAAGTCCCCGGCTGAGCATTAGAACAGCCCGGTAAAACCAGGGATCAAAGAATCCTTTTAATAGAGGCAGCAGCACAGAAGTAATAAACCGTATCCTGGTACGAAAACGGTTCTGCCAGCTTGTGGCAATAACCAGGTCCGTGCCCTTTTCGCAGTACTCCCGGATAAGCTCTTCAATGTAAACAACATCATCGGGAGCGCTATTACAGGCCCGCTTATTTTGCAAATTTCGTTCCGCGGCTTCCGCGAAAACAACGTCCCCCGAAGAATTAACAATAGCCAGGGCCGGATCATGCGGACTCGTCGAAAGTCCGATATACGTTTTTGTCATTACTCTGCCTGTGTTCTTATATGGTCTAAACCAATCGTACTAAGTAACACCGGGATGTCAAATGACTTTTATTAGCAGTTGCCGGAGGCAGTTGACAGTTGGTCGTGGGAGCAGTTTAATCCTTTAGGTTTTATAAAAATGTCAGGGAATGAGGCTTCTGCTTTCCGGAACAGGAGCCAGGACGGCGACGCCCATGTGCAAAACAGGATGTTTTTTCACATGGGTGGAGGAAAGCAGAAGCCTCATTCCCGAGCGCACTAACATCGTCGCCCGGGATGCGTTTACCCCCTAAAAATGAGCACTTGCCATGAGGGAGACCTCAACCGTTAGCACAAACACAAATTCGCTGTGCTTTAAACCACCATTACTTCTTATCCTGTGTCGCGCGTTCTACGGGAATCTTAATCCGTTCAAGCGCGTTCGCGGCCTGGTACCGTGAAACATTAAACGACTGCCACGGGTTTGTCTCCTTCATCGTTCGTTTCCGTCCTCTTAATTTTTCTTCCATAAGATCCCGGGTATAACTCTCCACAGTGGTGTTTAATGATTCCGTAAATTCCACCAGGCCCGGAATCGCGTCGAATGAAAGCTTTGAGAGGTAGTCAATATCGATCTTTTCGGTTTCCCGGTAGCGGTCAATGTTGGCGTTCATAATTCTTTTATCAACATTAACATAATTGAGCGCCGTATAAAAAAGTATTATTGTTACCAGGTAGCCTTTTACCAGGGAGAAGCGTTTCACCCATATTGAATAGAGCGTCAGCAAAAATAAAACAAAAAGCAGTATCATAAAAGCATGGGTAAAGAATCGCAAATAAGTAAACCCGTATGCCGCTTCGTACAGGTACATTTTATAAAATGCCGAAACAAGTATAACCGTTGTTACCCCTACCAGGACCGATAACAGCACGCGGACAACATTGAACTGGATTTTGCTGTCGTCTTTTGCTTTTGAAAAAAAGCTGAGCAGCAGGGTAATGTTGATAATCGTAATAAACAGCAGTTCAAAAAAACCTTTCCGCGCGTACGAGGCATACACAATACCGTTTAACTGAATATGAGAATTGCCGCCAAAGAGATATTTAAACTGTATAAGCGCGAAGAATAAATAAATACAATTGATAACAACCAGTATAGTTGATATCGTAATACTGTCCCATTTCCGCTTGTTTCCCGCGGCAGCCCCGGTTCCCGGTTCGGTCTTTTCGTTCTTAAACGAAAGCATATACCCGGCCAAAAAAACAGCCGCGTTAACAATAATAAAGGATGATACGATTAAATCAAAGACTTCGAACTGCCCAATAAATTTAGGAATTTCGATAATATAGCTCTTAAAAATATCATCGGCCGAGGCCAAAAGCGGCAGCACAACAGAGAGCAGCGGTATGGTAATAAGCAGCCCCAGGAGTATTTTTTTTACCGCAGGATTCCCTTCTTTTTCGGTCTTGAACATGGCCGGAAGATGGCGGAATACCGGTGAGATATGATCAAAGATATGGGCAATCCTTACAAAAATACGGCCAACAAAACGCATGGAAGAAAGATGTACCGTCTCATACCGTGCCAGGAGATTATGGGTTATAATCATAAAAGGCAGAATGAGCAGGTTCAAATAAAACAGTACAGGGTTTGAAAAGACCGCGCACGCAAGAGATATCAAAATAATTGAGATGAGCAGAAACAGCTCAATGACCCGCTTTTTCTGTTTTCCCGCGCCGAATCGCTGAAAATAGGCGTAATACAGGGTAATGAAAACCGGTAATGAAACCCCGGTCTCTTTGCCGTGAAACAAATAGTTGAAAATAAAGCCCAGGCATAAGGAGGCTCCCAAAAGCCATTTGAACTCTTTCAGTTTTGATGATGATTGTTGTGTATCAGTCATTGTTCTTCCCCTTTATACTAAAGTACATAAAATACAATAAGATACCTGTATGGTATCTTATTATAATATAGAAGCTGCGAATGAACGCAATATGAATTTTGTGTGAAGTTATTAAAATTTTCCCTGCCAGTCAATACCTGCCGTAGCCCGCATAAGCAAAAAGAGCGTGGCAGCAGAACCAATGAGGATTAAAAATCCCGTGTGCATGGGGAAATAGAAGGCGAAGGAAAAGAAAAACTGGAACATTACCAGTCCAATGACAGTTCCTTCCATTAGTTTCCTTCCCCGGTTGAGGATTTTGGAGTAGTATATGAGCATACTTCCCGAAAGCATTGCCGAAAGAATAAACCCGGGAATAAATCCAATATAGCTGACAATATATGAGAGAAAAAAGTAGAAAAAGAGAAATCCCGCGCCAAAAAAGACAAAATGCATAAAATGAAGCCGGATGTCGTAGGCTATGGAAAATACCAGTAATATAGCCAGGAACAGGAAAATCGCAAGAGGCGAATACATATACAGGCCCGCGACGATCTCATCGGTCCTCTTTCCCGAGTCAAAGGATATGGCAACAGGCTGCCGGGTTATGAGATTTTTAGCTTTCCAGAGAACAATGGACCGTCCGTCGCTTTCGGAAATCCCCGTATGTACCATGGAATTCCGTATATAATTAATATCATCAGAGTCAAAATCGGTATTAATAGTCATGGAAAATTCCGGGATTTCCCGTTCCACGTAATCCAGGGCATAGCGGAACGAATCAAGTCCCTGGCACGCGTAGGAAATAATAATGGTGATATTTCTACCCGATTTAATGGTTCCTTTCCAGTCGAGTCCGTCCGAAACTTTCTGATCCCGGTCGTATTGTTTCCCGTTTACCGAAATTGTGGCATTGGTGATATTATTTCCGCCCGAAGGCAGCGGTAAATGAAAATAGATCTTTTCATCTTTACCCAGAGGATTTTTTACCACGTAGGTTCCTTTAAATTTCAGAATATACCCATTATAGACCTGGAGTCCTTTTTTTCGAATATCTTTATCAATTGAAATATCCATACTCGATTTTTTTATTTTGATATCCTTACTCACGATCCTGTTTACTTTGTAGGGCTCCCCTGTTTTCCAGTTCTGCCGTTCAACCCTGGTAAGGGTCTTATACGATATAGCCGGGGGGCGCTGCACAATATTGTTTCCCCATATCTGTTTAACTTCGGTCAGGTTCTCATGAAATTTTTGCCTGCCTCGTTCCTTGGTCCGTATTCCCAGTGCTACTGATACGCCCGAAAGTACAATAACCAGGCCCGTAAGCAGCGCGTAGTTTAATATTTTAATAGTAAATTCCGGATTTGCTTTATACACGCGAATAAGAACAAGTCCCGCGCCAACAAGAATAGCGCACATCGCCACAAGTACCACTAATTGGTTCATCGTGTTTCCTCCTTTTGGAATGTAGAATATATATAGTGTTATATATAGAGTAGGGAAGGGATGTGAAAGGATTATGAAGAGTTTATGAAGTCTCTTCATAAATTAAATTTGGGCGCACCCTTCGGGCCGGGCTGCTCCGGGCTCCGCTTCGCTTCGGTCCTGCGGAAGACCTCCGGACTAAACCCTGCGTATCCCTTGCGCGGGGAGTTGCTAACAAGAAACTGAATTGTGCTTGTGAGCGGGCCTGGAAGTAGTATGGGCTCTTTGGATTGCTCCGGAACTCGCTCCGCTCAAACAGTCCTCACAACCCAAAGAGCCCATACTACTTCCAGGCCAGATGCAGCTTTGTTTCTGACGTATTTTTTCCCCTCGCAGGGGTCGCACCCCGCTACACGGGGTCGGTCCTGTCTTAATATACCGGAAAACGTAATTCGGAATGTAAATTATGCCTGCCTGGAGCAATGCCTCGGCAGGTTGTGAGGCTGTTTGAGCGGAGCGAGTTCCGAACGTTCTGCAGAGGTATTGCTCCAGGCAGGCATAATTTACATTCCGGGTTGACATACCTTTACCGTCGTGGTTTAAAGATCTTCGTAGGAAACTTCTTCCCGGTAATCCAGTTTGTAACCACTGTGTCATCTAATAAAATATTACAGAGGAGGCGGTATTTGGAGTCCCGGAGCGGGGAGGGGGCGGTTATTGCCTGCTCAGTTACTGCAAGGGGCGGTTTGTAATAAGAGGCGTGAAGGAAATACGTTAAAGAACCTGTTTTAATTATAAACCCCGTATGCTTGTCAAGGCCAACGATGAATATACCCCGGGGCATTGGCTCAAGGCTGCCGTTGAATTTTTCAATAGAGGCGTTGCTGTAATGGAATTGGATCTTTTTTTTCGTGGTAAACGTGTCGATAATGCAGCTTGCCGGCTGCTGCGCGAGGCGAACCCGGTTGATTCTAAAACCGGCGTGGCGGAGCAGAGTAGTGACAAAATAACCGCAGGCGATAGTTCCTTCCTGGGGTTTGCTGCTGGAACCGTAGAAATTCCAGGGGGTGCCAGGCCAGAATTTGGACAGGTCAATGACGCTGTCCGTAATACAGGCGCGGGCCTGAGCAAGAACAGCCTGTCGATCCCCGGAGTTATTTTTCCGGAGAGTTTTACGGTATCGCTTATGGAATTGTTTCCGTGATTGTTCAATTTCGTTTTTAACGTTCTCGTATTCCTCAAGAAGAGCTTGCTGAGCAAACTGCTTTTGCCGCGGAGTAAGCTCCGGTTTGGGAGCCGGTTCTTTGGCGCAATGGGAGAGCGTTATGCTCAGGATCAGGAGTATCAGCGTGTATCTTATATTTAATTTTTTCATCGTTTGACAGGAGAAATGCTCAATGCTCAATTGTCAATTATTAATTGTTAATGAAAGGAGAGCGCATACGCCGGTGTGGGGATTGTTTTTGACTTCAAGGGTGCCGTTGTGGAGGGAGGCAACCTCGCGGGCAAAGGGCAGGCCAAGGCCCGTGCTTTTTTTGCCGCTCTCTTTGCGGGGAAGGGAATAAAATTTATCGAATATTTTATCTTCGGCATAAACCGGGATTCCTTCACCATTGTCACGGATGGAAACGGAAAGAACAGAGTCCGAAATTTCGGAGGATATTTCAATTGTTCCTTCTTGAGGGGTAAATTGAATGGCATTGTGCACCAGGTTTGCCAGGGCGTGGCGGAGCAAAAACCGTTCTCCCGGCGCGGAATGGGACCGGTCCACGGAGTGTATCACCTCAATATTTTTTTTTGTAAGCTGGGGAGAAAAACTTTCCAGGATATCGGAAGTGAGCTCGTGTATGGAGACCGGCTCAACGTCTTTTAAGGTGTCCCTGCTTTCTATCGATGAAAGCTCAAGAAGCTTTTGTATGATCGCTTCAATCCGTTCCGATTCAGTAAGAATATTCCGGTAAAACTTTTTTTTCTGCTCCTCCGGCATCTCTTCTCCCAGGAGCTCTGCCGCGCCCCGGATAGACGACAGAGGACTTTTGAGCTCATGGGTGAGCGCCTGGATGTATTGTTCTATATATTTTTTACCCCGGAGCTCTTCCCAGAGCTCTTCAAAAGCAATACCCAGGTCCCGCATTTCGGTCCTTCCCAGTTTGGGAAACCCGGCCCGTTTGTCTTCTTTCAGGGATTTAACATAATTAATGAGCTGGGTAATGGGCCGGCTTATCCACACCGAAAGAATATAGAGCAGGATAATAAAAGCCACGCACGTAAGTATTCCGGCGATAATGATATTGCGTTTGGCCAGTTCAATAAAAAGGGTGACACTGTCTGTTGGTTTTACAACCGTAATTACTCCAACCCGTTTATTGTTATGCTTTATCGGAGCCGCCACATAGAGGGAACTGGTAGAAGGGTCGTCCGGGTTTTCCCTGGATGAGCGGGCACCGTATTTGCCTTTCAGGGTAAGATATACATCATTCCATTGGGAATAGTCTTTTCCTTCATCCAGGCCCCGTGAGTCGTACAGAACCATGCCCGTATGATCGGTAACATAGACATAGAGCGTGGCCCTGGTTTTATACAATCCGAATATTTTCGTAGATAATTTTTTTTTCAATACCCCGGTACAGGCTTTTTCCAAAACCGAAAAATTTATTGTGTCACCGCGTATTTCCGATTCAAGTAACGAGGCCAGGAGATGAGCCGTATCATTCAGTGATTCTTCAACCGCTTCAAGATACCGGGGACGGATGTCGGTAATAACAAAGTCGCCCAGGAAATAGAACCCTGCGATGTAGATGCAAAAAAAACTGATTAGAATCCGGGTCTGGATCTTCATAGTTTTTCCCGTAAGGCATACCCAACTCCGCGATGGGTTTCTATTGGATCAACATCGGGATTTACCGCTTTTAATTTGGCCCGGATGGTTTTTATGTGAGCGTCCACGGTTCTGTCGAAGCTTTCTTCCGGTTCTTCCCAGACCATGTCCATGATGGTATCACGGGAGAAGACCCATCCCGGTTTTCCAATGAAGAGGCAGAGAATTTCATATTCGTATCGCGAGAGGCTCAATTTTTCTCCGCAGTAGGAGATCTGGCGTTTGTTTTTATCGACCTCAAATATTGTTCCGGGAGTACTTTCACTAAGAGAAGCCTGTGCCGGTTCCTCTTGAGGCTTTTTCCCGCTGTCACTGCTTCGCCGCAGTACGGCCTTGATCCGCGCGGTCAGTTCTCGGGGACTGAAGGGCTTTACTACGTAGTCGTCGGCACCCAGTTCCAGGCCAAGCACCCGGTCGATTTCCTCGCTGCGGGCCGTTAAAAAAAGTACGGGCACTTCGGAAGTTTTACGGATCTCTTTTATTAATTCAAACCCCGAAATATCGGGCAGGCCAACGTCCAGGAGGATGAGATCAATTGACTCCTGGTTCAGCTTTTCCAGGGCACCCTCACCAGTGCTTGTCCGGAAAGAGTTGAATCCTTCGGTTGTAAGGGCATAGGTTATGGTATCGGCAATGCCGGGCTCGTCTTCTACAATAAGGATTGTTTTTTTCATTGGATCACCTTACTCCTTCTCTCAAGAAACTAAATTTTGCTTGTGCGCGGGCCTTGAAGTAGTATGGGCTCTTTGGATTGCTCCGGAACTCGCTCCGCTCAAACAGTCCTCACAACCCAAAGAGCCCATACTACTTCCAGGCCAGATGCAGCTCGCA
>JAAENB010001322.1 GCA_024224995.1 bacterium
ACCTTTGCCGAAGGTGATGGGTCGGAGATTGAAGGTGAGCTTGGGGTGTTTGATCCTACGATTCTCCGGAATGGGATTCACCGGATGCGGTTGTATGCCGAAGACCTTTCGGGGAATTCCACTGTTGTGGAGAATTGCGCAATGGTTGAAGGTGGGCTTAAGGTTGGCCAGGTGAATTTTCCTATTGTGGATATGGAAATCCCCCAGATCGGTTTTACCATGGTTTCAGGAAGAGAATATGACAGCCGTTTACAGGAGCCAGGTGATTTTGGTCCGGGCTGGAACCTGCCGTCGAAAAACGTGACAGCAGCAGTGACCACTCCTCTTGGTAATGATTGGGGCCAGAATGTAGGAGGGGGATTTATTACTGCTTATATACTGGTTGAAAAGAAACAACATGTTGTTGTAATCCGGTTTAGTGATGAGGAAATCATTAAATTCAAAATGAATGTAGGTCCCAGGACTTCAATGCTGATTCCTTTTGAAGGGGGACACAGGCCCATGACTGTGAGTTTCTCTCCTCTTGAAGGAACACAGGGAAGCCTAACTGCTCTGGACCGTGACAGACATGTTATGCTGTTGCACGGCAGCATATATGATGTCGATATGCGGCTCTATAACCCGTCACGTTTCAGGTATACAGCTGTTGACGGAAAAATTTTCATTATCAATACCGAAAAAGGTCTCGAAAGTGTTACCGACACCTACGGTCATACGATTAGTTATGACGATGACAGTATAAAACACTCTTCCGGCGCAACTATTGCCATTGAAAGAGGAACGGGTAATAGAATTGAGACTATCAGTGACCAATTGGGCAGGACATATGAGTATCATTATAATGAGGATGGTGTACTTGACAGGGTGGTTCAAAAAGGAGACGGGCCCATGGCTCTCAGGTTTGCCGGCGCCTATAGTTATAATATGGGTATTACAGAAAAACCGGTACTAAAGGCAATCAAGGCTCCTGATGGAACTGAACTGGGCCAGTTTGAGTATAACAGTGAGGGACGTTTAATCGGGATGATCGATGGAAACGGAAATAGGGTAATGTATGGTTTTGATATTCCGAATCACCGGCAGACTGTTACAGACAGGCTAGGCAACGAAACTTTATATGAGTACGATAATAAAGGAAATGTAACCCATAAAGTTGATCCTCAGGGTAATGAGTTTTTTTGGACATATGATTCCGACAGCAATCTGCTTTCAGCTTCGGACCCCCAAGATCATACAAAAACATATACCTATGATGAAAATGGGAATATGCTGACAGAAACTGACCCTCTGGGAAACCAAAAAGAATATACCTATAATCTCCGAAACCAGGTACTAACGAAGACCGACTCTATGGGAAATAGTACTACTTACAGCTATGACTCCAATGGAGAGCAACTGACAGTTACAGACGCTATGGGAAATACAATTACTAATACTTATGATTCTCATGGCAACCTGGAGTCTGTTGCAGATGCCGATGAGAATACAACAACCTATGAATATGATAACAGCGGCAACCGTACCAGGATAGTTGATGCGTTGGGGAACGAAGCTAATTTCATATTTGATTTAAAAGGCAATGAACTCAGTAAAACCATGACTCGAACAACTGAGTCCGGTTTAGCGACAATAACAACCAATATGGACTATAATATCCGGGGTGATCTTACCTGTGTTACTGATTCAGAAAATAATTCCACTCTCACTGAATATAATTCTACGGGTAAAAAAAGCGCTACTATAGACAGAAACGGCAATCGGACAACTTATGAATATGATAACGAAGGGAACCTGACGAAACAAATTTATCCTGACGGAGCAACAAGAAACAGAACCTATGATGCCGAAGGCAATATAGTTAGAGCAACAGGCAAACAGGGGGAAACCCGGCAGTATACTTTTAACAGTCAAAAATTAGTAACAAGAACAGTCAATCCCGACGGCAGCAGCAGAAACATGGAATACAATGCTGCGGGCAGGCTTACTGCCGTTATAGATGAAAGAGGCAACAAGACATCTTTTGAATATGACGCAGCAGGTAGAAAAACAAAAATAATTGATCCCCTGAGTAATGAGTTCACTTATACTTATGACAGTAATAGTAATAGACTCAGCATGACAGATGCGAAGGGGAATACTACCGGCTATGAATATGATGCTCTAAACAGGTTGACCAGGACCATATTCCCTGACGGTACTTTTACAACAATGGAATACACTTCCGGAAATCAAAAGGCTTCCGTGACAAACCAGGCGGGAAATACCACAAAATTTGAATATGACGCTATTGGTCAATTAACAAAGGTCATTGACGCGATGGAAGGTGAAACTGTATATACCTACGATGAAGCAGGTAATTTATTAAGCCAAACTGCCCCAAACAATAATACAAAAAACTGGGTCTATGACAATGAAGGGAGGGTAATTAAACTTTCACTTCCCATGGGAAATACCCGGTCTTTTAGTTATGATCCAGCAGGAAACCTGACCGGCACAACGGATTTTAACGGCAATTCTATTTCCTACACGTATGACTGCAACAACCGTTTAACCGGGAAAACGTATCCGGATAGTTCGGAGGTTGTATTTACTTATACTGAAAGCGGGCAGAAGAAAACCGCTGCTTATTTAAATAGTGCTACCACATACACCTATGATATTACGGGAAGAATTACTAAGGTAGTAAATCCTGACTCTACCCAAATATCATATACCTATGATGAGAAAGGAAATCGCATATCTATAACTGTACCATCAGGAACCACTCATTATACTTATGATGCCCTGAGCAGGCTTGCTACGGTAACCGATCCTGCCGATGGAGTTACAACATATACCTATGATGCTGTGGGCAACAGGTCACAGGTTGTATACCCGAACGGAGCGATAACGGAATACACGAATGATACCCTGGGAAGACTTGTATATCTTGAAAACAAAAATTCATCAGGAAGTATACTTTCAAGTTACCGATATACATTAAGCCCTACAGGCAGCAGGCTGCAGGCGGAAGAGAATAACGGCCGGGTTGTACGGTATACCTACGATAAACTTTCCAGGCTCATGGAGGAAGATATCACCGATTTGGTTCACGGGGATGAGGCAATCTCTTATTCCTATGATGCTTTTGGGAATCGTTTGAGTAAAACAAATTTAAGTGGAACTACCACATATACGTATAACGACAATGACCAGCTCACAGCAGAAACCGGTCACGATTATACTTATAATTACTCTTACGATAATAACGGAAATACTACGAGTAAAACAGACGGCAGCAATACAACGGTATATACTTACGGGTATGAGAATGAGATGCTTTCAGTCGAAACAGGTAGTGATAAAACAGAATATGCCTATGATGCCGATAGTGCACGAATATCATCAACAACAAATGGTACTATTACCAGGTACCTGGTAGACAAAAACAGGAAACATGCACAAGTACTGGAAGAAAGAGGAGATAATGGAACGCTAACTGTATCCTATATTTATGGAGATGACCTGATCAGCCAGCATAGAAATGAAGCAGCTTCTTACTATCATTATGATGCCCAGCAGTCTGTTCGGCAGTTGACGAACGATGCTGGAATAGTAACAGATGCATATGTATATGATGCCTTTGGCGTGTTGATAAACGGGGAAGGAAGTACCGAAAACAACTACCTGTATGCAGGTGAACAATTCGATGCTGCCGTAGGCCTCTATTATTTACGCGCTCGATGGATGAATCAGCAAAACGGCAGATTCACCAGCATGGACCCATTTGTTGGCGACTATATGGCTCCCGAGTCTTTGCATAAATATTCTTACGCGAAAAACAATCCTGTTGATTATAATGATCCGAGTGGTTTATTCTTCAATATGCAGGGTGTTGCGACTGCACAATCTATTTATAATACAATCTCAAAATCTTTCAGAATAGCGAAGTTGTTTGGAATGGTAAAAAGATTTCATGCTGTTGTGGATATTCTTAACACATTAAGATCATTACCTGCTTTTCTGGATCCTTCTGTCTGGGCACCTATTTTTAACAGGTCCTATGGACCGGCCAAAAGTGGGATAGGTTTTACGAAAATGAGCAGCGGAGCTTTCTGGAGCGGAGCTTATTATAACTTGATGAGCAATATCCCTACCTTGACGGGCCATGTATTAACCGAACATAAACAAACCCTGGTAAATGGATATGCCAAAAGAAAGAGATCAAATACCAGCATTGCAGTATTTTTGCCCACTCCGGAGAGATGTGCTTTACCGGGTATTGCTGTCAGGTTGCCGAAGGCGACATTAGGAGGCTTTAAAGTTTCATTACGGTTTGGCGGCAGTGGTCAAAAAGGAAGACTATTCGGTTTAGGTTTTCAATTTACTAAATCAAGTTTTAGACAAATTTTCAGAATGGATCACCACGAATATCATACCGAACAAAAAGAAAAAGATAGCAAGCTAAGATGGCCTTCGGGAGACTTTCATTATCATGTATCTGCCGGGGATAAACAGCCAAAGAAGTAAGAACCTGTCTGTTTGCATGATGTCCGCAAGAAGGTACATGTACTTTCTTGTGGACATCAGCAATACCCCATTATAGCACCCATCAATAACTCAAACAGCGTCTCACCCCGTCATGAGCGCACAGCCTCTCTTTTAATATATAGAATAGACGGAATCCCGGCAAAAAGACTTCTTAAAGTTTTTTTATCAGTTCTGAAAATACCTGAGCTTTCCCAAAAAACCAACATTAACTCGGCTTTTGTTCAAGACAAAATTTGTCTGGAATTATTTATCCCTGGGGGTTGACGATATATAAATAAATAAATATATATATATATATATTATTAGAAGTAAACAATTTCACGCTTTAAAACAATCAATAGTACATTTTTTTATAAAAAACAAAAAAAATTGCCCGGATTTTCACCCTAACTCTCACTTATATATATATTGTAACAAATCGGAGAAAAAAACGCTTAATAATGCAGAAAACACCAATATAGACAACGAAAACATGTCTTATTCCTGTTTCTGTATACAAATTACCATTGTTAACTACTATTTTCGGGAG
>JAAENB010001323.1 GCA_024224995.1 bacterium
GTGGGGTTTAAAGCGCCCAATGCGCTTGGCATATACGATATGAGCGGGAGTGTATGCGAATATGTCTGGGAGTGGTATAGAGGATGTGATGGTGATACCGGCGCACATCCCCATGGCGCGAATATTTGCGATAAACGGATTCATCGCGGCGGTAGCTGGGTAGATCTTGTTAGTTCGGGGTATTTTCGAACTTCCAATCGAAATTCCGGTGATACGGATATCCTGGCTGTCAACTTAGGTTTGCGTCTCGCGCGGAACCGGTAACATGCTAAATATAAAAAAATGCTTTGCTTTTATAAACGGTAGGAGTATGTTTAGTCATAGATAAACCAATATTCAGGAGAGCGTATGTCGGGAAAACCTGTTTTTATTAAAAAGATTAAGTCACCTCACCAGGAAAAAAGCTTTAAGCATTTTATGCCCCTTGCGGAAGAAATGGTTCTTGAGATAAATAAGGCCGTTGAAGAAATTTTTAATTCCTTCGGCGGCAGTTCCATGATTAAATCGAGCGGCGATGTCTATATCAAACCAAACGGGATCGACGCGAAGCCCTACTGTTATACAAGACCCGAGGTCGTTGAGGCCGTTATACGGTACTGGTTTGCTGTCGGCGCGAAGAATGTATACCTCTTTGAAAATTCAACCCAGTCGAATTATACGCGCCTTGTTTTTGAAAATAACGGCTACAAAAAAATATGTAAACAGACCGGGGCAAAACCCATCTATCTCGATGAAGAAAAAACCGTTGAATTTAAATTTGATGGAAAAGAGATAATTTCCGGGAATAATCCCGATGGATATGAACTGCCGTCGTTTAAGATGCCTCAAACAGTGGTGGAAAAATTGATTGAGGGAAAAGAGGAAAACCTGTACGTAAATTTACCCAAACTAAAAACACATTCCATGTCCGGAGTAACGCTTGGGATTAAAAATCAGTGGGGGTTCCCGGGGCACGCGTGCAGGGGGATCGATCATAATTATAATCTTCATTATAAACTTGTTGATGTGCTCTCGTATATACAGCCCGATTTTACTCTTATTGAAGGAATTGAAGGGACCGTATACGGACATTACCCGGTCACTGCTTTTGCTGATAACTCTATTAAACCATTTAAGATCCTCATAGGAAGTGCGAATGTGTTCGCGGCAGATATGGCAGGAGCAAAGATCTTTGGTCTTGATATTGATGACGTACCGCATTTAAAAATAACCCGGGATAAAAATCTTTCCGGCGGTATAAACAGTCTGAAAGATATTGAGTTACAGGGTGATATCGATACTCTTGAAGGAATTGATCTTCTGGGTGATATGCCGGAATCGGGAAAGTATCCCACAGATCTTTACGATTCGTATCCCGGTGATGTTAATATTTTCAAAGGAAAAACCCGTGCCTGCAAAGAAGGGTGTGTTAATAATCCTCTGACACTTCTTCAGATCTTATTTTATGACCA
>JAAENB010001324.1 GCA_024224995.1 bacterium
CCCGGAAAAAAAATTTACTCCGGCGCAGTTAATTATTCAGGATGGTGCCCACCACGCAATGAATTGGATAAAAGAGAGCGTTGGGTTTTTGAAAATGACGAAAGCATGCAGGAGATTAAAAATGGCGAATAGCAACGCGGTAACGATTTCAGTTAAAGAGTATGACATCGAATCAATTTCACGTGCCGTGCCAGGGCAAATTTCTCACTTGGGAATAACATTTTCGTTTAACCCACCAAAGGAAGTTAATTTTGGTTCTTTTACAAATGGCAAATACAATCCGGTTGGTGGATTGTTTAATCCCTTTGATGTTGTCGACGGTTTTATTGGCCAGTTAGGGATGCCAAGCTCTATTGCTGCACAAGTGTCAGTAACCCAGGAATATGCAGAAGCGCTTTATGACCAAGTACAAGCCTTCGCCAATGACTTGGCAAAGGCAGGGATTGGATACTCGCTCATTGCAGTCAATTCAAATTCAGCAGCTGCTTTGGCAATGGCAATACTGGGGATAGACCCAAAAGGTACAAGTTTTAAAGGGTGGCCGGTAGGCATTAATATTGATCTTGCAGGCATAAAAGGTATTAAAACGCCAGCAGAATATCGAAAAATTGCAATGGAGATTTATCAGCAAAAAGTTATAGATAAAATGGGCGTTCCTGTTCCAACTGCCCGTCCTGAATGCTTCCTTGCAGGCACGATGATTGACATGTGGCCCTTGGATTTGAAACCGGATGCAAGCGGTCATTACGACGAAAAGGTAGTTCTGGCCAAAATCTGGCAGAAACCGATTGAGGAAGTCACGCCCGATGACTGGGTGGTGTCCTATGACGATAATGGCAGGCTCAAGCCCGGTCGGGTAACGCGCACTTTCCAAAACCACTCCAAGCATATTCTCGATGTCCACGGCCTGATGA
>JAAENB010001325.1 GCA_024224995.1 bacterium
GGAATTAAGGGTGATGATATTCATTTGTACGCAAGAATCATCGCTATTGCAGATGTCTTTGACGCTTTAACAAGCAAACGGCCTTATAAAGATTCATGGCCTGTGGAAAAGGCGGTAAACCTTATTAAAGAAGAAAGCGGAAAACATTTCGATCCTGCCCTGGTTCGGGCCTTTTTAGAGACTATTGATGAGGCAGTTGCAATAAAGGGCCAATTTTCCGATTAGATTTCGCCGCCGAAGGAGCCGGCAGGTCACTGAGCGGAGCCGAAGTGTCCTCTGAGACCGGTACGGGTTCCATAACTATGGAATTCAATTGGAATTAAGCGACTGCGCTATCAGGAATAACACAATAGACTGCGGCAGTGAGATATTTACGCCCGCGGCAATTAATGGCCCTGGAGCAGAATATAATGCGAATATCAGTGTTGATATCAGTGATCACTTTTTTAATACAACGGCTAACAATTACCACTTTTTAACAACTCCCGACAATGAACTGTATCAAAATCCCAATGGGGGACTCAATGGAATTCTCGAAGGGGGGTCATTTGACAGGGATAGAAACGGGAATTTACGACCGGCAACCGGTAAATGGACCATTGGGGCTGTTGAAGTAAATTAATTGAGTAGGGGGAGAGGCATGCCTCTCCCCCTACTACTACATTACTTTTCTTTCTTCTTATAATCAACAAGAAACTGGTCGGTTTCCCACTCTTCAAGAAGCGTATGATAGGCATGGGTAATATTCTGGTGTGTTAAGACTCCGGCTATCTTATTTTTATCGCTCCGTTTTACTACGGGAGTACATTCAATATCATGTTTTTCTATTTTCTGTAATGCCTCGGAAACTTTTTCATGGGTTACAATATAGGGCACGGGCCTGGTAAGATCAGCGGCAATAAGAAGATCAACCAGCTCATCGGATAACAGGGCCTGGCGAATATCATTAATAGTAATAATCCCCATTATTTCTTTTTTATCATTCAGCACAATGACACTCCCCAGCGCGGAAGTAAGCAATACATCAACAAGTTTTCTAAACGGCATACGGTAATCGACGGTATCGTATTCGGATAACATCAGCTCATGGACATATATTTTTCCCAGGAGGTCAATTTCCCCTCTCTTGCTTACGTCAATGCCGATTTTCAAAAGGCTGTTGGAATAAACGGTTCCCTTGTTATAATAGAGCGTTACCAGGTATGAAATAATCGAAGCAAGCATAAGGGGCAGAATAAACCTATAGTCACGGGTAAGCTCAAAAACAAGCAGAATCGACGTAAGAGGAACAGAGTTTATTCCCGAAAGGACGCCTCCCATTCCAACGAGGGAACAGATTACGGGGTTCAGATTCACGCCAAAGGTTGTATTCATAAAAATGGCGAATGTATATCCCAGCATCACGCCAATACTCAGGGAAGGCGCGAAAGTTCCGCCATAGGCCCCGGCGTTTAGAAAAAGAGCCACAAAAACTATTTTAAGACACATCAGAATAAAGACCGTGTCAACAGGGATGGCCTCCCTGAAGATACTGTTTATGGTATCGTAGCCAAGGCCAAAGAGGCTGTAATACTTTATCAGAACAATACCGAATAATAGGGCAACAGGGATAAGCTTTAAAAATTGATTTTTGATTTTAAGCTTATCATTAATAATTTTCCCGGTCATTTTTTTAACAAAGAAATAAAACAGGGAGATGAGCCCGCACAATACTCCAAGGATAAGAAATAGCGGAATATCCCCGGCCACATCCACATCCACCCGCTCAGAAAATTTCGGAATAACAATAATAGGCTGAATACCAAGAAATCCCCGTGAAATAAAATCCGCCACAACCGATGAAATTATAAGAGCGCTTAAGGCCTGGTTCTTCATGTCATTCAAGAGTATTACTTCCAGACCAAAAAAGACACCCGCTATTGGAGCGTTAAAGATGGCGGAGATGGCGGCACCCGCTCCGGCAGCGGTATACATTCTCATATCCTTGTTGTTGAGCCGCAGCACCTGCGCCATAAATGAACCAATACCGCTACCGGCCCTGGCTGCGGGCCCTTCCGGTCCCAGGGGCATCCCCGTTCCAATGGTAATTATTGGGGCAATAAAGTGAAAAAGAGTGGCTTTTAAAGGGATAATCCCGTTATTAAGAATCAGGGATTTTATTACTCCCATAACCCCGCCCTCTGCCGAGAATTTTTTGAAGATCCTTGTTATGGCCGCAATGATGAGACCGCCAATTACGGGAATAACACAGATAAAATAAGGCTTTACTCCAAACATTTCGGTAAAAATTTTGGGATCAAAAAAGTACCGCATCTTTTCCAGAAGAAAATGGAACAAAATTGCTCCCATGCCCGAAAGAAGCCCCAGTAAAATTGAGAGAAAAATATGATAAATATACCGGAAAATATCGCTTTCAAGATATTTTGAATTAAATGTTTGAATTATTGTTTGAATTATTGTTTGCGTTTTTGTTTTTTTATTTATATTATCTTTCATGGTCTTAAATTCCTGGATACTGGTGTAACGGGCGTCATTATTGAAAAGATTCTTCCATTAAAAATCCATATCGGCAGGCCGGGTTTGTGCCTGTTACTATACTATAAAAAGCGGGAATAAAGCAAGCAAAAAAGTATTGCACCAGTGAGAAGAGCATTCCGGGCGCACCCCTGCGGGTCGGGCTTCTCCGGGCTCTCCCCATACCTTTTGGATTTTACTCCGGTCCTGCGGGGAGAGACGTTGCGTGCAGCGCCTTTACGGGAGAGGATGTTTTGCCATCTATTTTTTCATTGACGTATTGAGTAATATACAGGATACAATAGCTGCATTTGACAAACAGAACAAGGAGTCCTGTCATGTTTACGGAAATTGAAAAACAATCTCACCATAACACGGTTGTTGAACGCCTACGGTCGCTCATGGTCACTGAAGGACTGGACGCGCTGGTCATTTTAAAAAACGAGAACTTCACCTATGTAAATACTGTTCCCTCCGCTTTTCTCAGCCAGTCCGGTATAGCCAGCCTGGCCATGATCGTGATTCCCCGGGACAAAGATATGTTTGGTATCTGCTGCGACTTTGAAAAACCGGCCATGGAAAGAGAAGGTCTCGTAAAGGAATGGCATGAATTTCCTATGTGGATTTACATCGACCATCAGTTCATTAGCGGCGAAAAGGGAACCGCCCCTACCCCAAAAACTGAGTTTTTCGAACTCAACAGCAGTCTTGCGGTCCTTAAGGATCGACTAAAGTCGCTCGATCTTCTAAACGGAAAAATCGGGATTGAGTTCTCGGCAGTCCAGGTTCCGGTATGGGAAGGGTTGCAATCAACGCTGCCGGACGTAACATTTATTGATGCCGGAGCCATATACGTACAAGCCCGGGCTGTTAAAACTCCATACGAAATCAACTGTCTCAGGCACGCTGCCGGGGTACAGGAAGATATCGTATTCCGGACCATGTCCGAAGTAGAGGTTGGCATGTCCCACGCCGAAATATTATCCAGGCTCCGTTCACGCTCTCTGGCTGCCAAAGGCATTGACTCTATCCGGTTTATGTTTGTTTCCATTGGCCCGCTGTTCGCGCCA
>JAAENB010001326.1 GCA_024224995.1 bacterium
GATTTGTGGGCTCATCTATCGCCAGGACTTCCGGCTCCTGCCAGAGCGCTGTTCCTATTTGTGCCCTTTTTCTTTCTCCATAGCTAAGCGTCTCCCATCGATAGAGCCAGTCATCTTCAATATTGAGTTTTCCTTTGAGTTTTTGCGCTGTTCCGGTATAGGAATAGATAAAGTCTTCAAATTCTTCAGGCAAAACATCCGTTCTCTGGGAGCAATAAATTCCCTCTCCCTCTCTTGAGATTTTTCCCCTGTCCGGCTCCAGGTATCCCAGGGCCAGCAATAACACGGTTGTTTTGCCTGCTCCGTTTACCCCTGTTACCCCGGTCCACCCTTTATCGAAATGGCAGGTTACATTATTTAAAAGTAATTCGTTGTATCCAAATGATACTGTGTTTAATAGTACACCCATGCATAGCCTCCTGTTTGGAATTAGACGCTATCCGGGCAATAAAAAAGCCGCGGGGGAACCCGCGGCATTTTAAAAAACTTGTGATATATGTTATATCGTACAATATGCCCGGATTAGAATTATTGATAAAGCGGCTTTCAGGTTCTTTTCAGTGCAGGACAATATATACGCGCATTTTTCAATGCCGCATAAAATCCACTTCTCGTTTGTCCTGCAAAAAGACTTCTAATTTCAACCGCTTTACTACTTCTTCATTCTATCCGAACATTCCTTGTCTTATATTAGTGCTTCATTACTAATTAAAGTAATAAATACTCAGGCAATTGTCAAGTTTTCCTTAAAAAAATTTCCTGAATCCTTTTACTTTTTCACGCCCATATCCCAGCGATTCATAAAAAAGATGAGCATCCACACGATTCGATGATGAACAGAACTCTATGCAGCTGCATTCCCGTTCCCCGGCTATTGACTCCAGCCTTCGCATCAACTCTTTCCCAATCCCCTGTCCGTGCCATTTTTCATGAACGATCATATTTTCAATGGGCGGGATTCCATACACAGGTCCAGGCATACAATTCCCATTACTGAACCAACTAATTCGCCGTCCCCTGTTTTGGCTCCCAGTAAATAGTGATTATCATTATTGCTGATATGCTTATAGACTTCTCCCATTTTTTGTATGTTGCTTTCTTCCTGCAGCAACTGCTTATACAGCTCCGCTAATTGCGGCAGGTCCGTAAAAGATATTTTGTCTATTATTAGCATGATAAATCCCTCTGTACCAAAGGCTGTTTCTCTTTTGCTGTTTAATGACATTCCGGTGTTTTGTCAAGAGCTTTGCTTGCCCCCTGATCCCCCAAAGGGGGCACATGATAAGGTATTTCCTCTACAGAAAGAGCTTCATATATAGAAAAAACAAAATCATTGAAGAAAAAATTGCTTTGTCAGATAAAAAATCATCCTACGTGCCCCCGCTGGGGGATCAGGGGGCAGGGAGAAAATGGACCCTGGTACAAGCACAGTTCACCTGACTTTATCAAGTAATTTTCGTAGAGCCCTCACAAGCTATTTTTTTGTTGATTTTTTATAAAAATAATAGAGTATTAGGAATATGAACACAACCAATCTACCATTTCCTGAAAGAATTAAATATCTTAGGAAAAATAAAGGCTGGAAGCAATCAGACCTTGCGGAAAAAGCCGGTATTGATAGAAATATGATCAGCTATTATGAAAAAGGCAAATATGTTCCTTCAGCAGAAGCTTTGATTAAAATAGCAGAGGTTTTTGATATATCTATTGATTATCTATTAATAGATGATATTCCGGAAAAACCTTTAAGGCAAAAAATTGATTCGGAGTTATTACAAAAAGTAATAGATATTGAAAAACTAAGTGGAAAAGATAAAGAATCAATTAAACATATAATTGATTCTTTAATTACCAAAAATAAAATGAAAAAATTAGCCAAAAACTCGGATTAAGATATGACTTTAGGTGAGAAAATAAGACAATTACGAAAAAGAAAAAAGATGACTCAAAGTCAACTTGCCCAGGTTTTTAATATTTCTGCGGACTATCTTTTATTTGACAAAGAAGAAACATCGTTATCTGCAAAAATATCCGATCAAGAATTATTCGAGCAATTTGAAGCTGTCGACAAAATGGATGAAGACAAAAAGGATCTTGTAAAAAGAATACTCTCCATGGCAATAAATGAAGATAAGATAAAAAAATTATTACCGTAACAGGTTCCGGGGAGAATCAGCCGAAGATTCTTTCTGAAAGCGACGTGACGTCACGTCGCTTTCAAGGTGCAAGTTCCGGGTAATATCCCCCGAAAAAGACCCTGTTTAAAAAGAGTTTCTTAAGAGTGCGGACCCGGCCCTTCGGCTCCGCTCAGGGACCGGATGGCCGGGAAAAATACGAAAGAAACTATGTCGACACCGGGGTCTGTTTTTTGCGAAGCGAAGATGCTCCGGGAAAGGTTTGGTTCTGAGAGACGTTGCAGTGCAACGC
>JAAENB010001327.1 GCA_024224995.1 bacterium
ATTAAAGCTGCTCTGGAACATAAATACGGGGTGCCGGGTGGCAGCAGCCGAGCTGTACCGTGGCGCTTGTATGAACGTATCTGTCAGGACATTGAACAAGGAAACTTAGATGCTTGAGTTTAATGCCACAAACCACGAATACCGCCTGAACGGCGTAGTAATTCCCGGAGTTACTTCAGTTCTGGAAGCGGCGAGGTTATCGGACTTCTCTCAAGTGAAACCACAAACTTTGGAACTGGCAGCAGTACGTGGCAGCTATGTTCATCCGGCTTGTGAGCTGTTTGATTGCAAAAGGCTTGACATTGCCAGCCTTGATGAAGAGGTCGCCGCTTACTTTGGAGCTTGGCAATATTTTCGCCATGACTTCAAGCCGGAGTTCACTTTGATTGAGAAGCGAGTCTTTAATCCCAAATTACACTATGCTGGAAACCTTGACCGTTTGGGCTATATCGGAGAGAAAAATATTCTGCTGGATATCAAAACCGGAGTTAAGTCTTTTGCGCACGGCCCGCAGTTAGCAGCTTATGCCGCTTGTCTGCCGGATGAGGTTAGTGAGCGTTGGACAGTTTACTTAAATGTCAGTG
>JAAENB010001328.1 GCA_024224995.1 bacterium
CTCCATTTCAGAAACGATGTCCAGGTTAGAGGAGTACAAAGCTTGCTTTGTCCGTGTCCGAATTCCGCCCGGACACAGACAAAGCAAGCTTTGTACTCCTCATGCGGAAAAGTTTTCTGCAACCCGGACATCTTTTTTGGAAATGGGAGCACTTAGTGAAAAAGCAATAAAAAACTTTGGTATAAATTCGCAAGAACCTCTTTTTGAGTTGAAAAAAATAATAAGTAAAACTGTTTGAGGCATAATGAATAAAATAGAAAAAATATTAGTATTTTGAAACGGGTTATTATGACAGCGAAAAATGTATGTAGCACAATTTTCCAAATTGTGTCTGAACAGAATGCTTTGTCGGCACGATTTGGAAAATCGTGCTACAGACATCGTTTTTGAAACAGAAGCATATAGCCTTATATTGAGCGAGGCAATATACCTACAATACGTTCAAGGAGATAAGAAATTGACTTGGAAATTATCTGTTATTATACCAATATTTAATGAAGCGGATACTGTTGAACAAATTATCAGGTTGGTTCAGGCAGTACCTATTGATAAGCAGCTTATACTTGTAGATGATTATTCCACTGACGGAACCCGTGAAATACTGCAAAACATTGCTGATGCAGATAATATACAGGTTCTTTTTCATGAAAAAAACTATGGAAAAGGAGCTGCACTCCGCACAGGGATTAATAACGCAAAAGGAGATATGGTAATCATCCAGGACGCTGATTTGGAATACGATCCTGATGAATATCCGAAACTGATAAAGCCTATAGTTGACGGAAAGGCAGATGTTGTGTACGGATCCAGGTTTGCAGGCGGTGAATCTCACCGGGTTCTTTATTTCTGGCATTATATTGGCAACAAATTCCTTACTCTTCTTTCCAATTGTTTTACAAATCTGAACCTCACAGACATGGAGACTTGTTACAAAGTTTTCCGCAGGGAAATCATACAAAATATAACAATTGAGGAAAGCCGTTTCGGATTTGAACCGGAAATTACGGCTAAA
>JAAENB010001329.1 GCA_024224995.1 bacterium
CCGGCAATCTCGATGGTTGTCAGCGAGGTCGCGCCCAGCGTCACATCGCCACCAAATTCGATCGTGCCGGGACTGTTCCCCGGATTTAGGCCCCCCTGGACCGTCACCTCGCCGCCCCCGGTAAAAGGTCCGTCTCCGGATAGATCATCCAGAAACAACAGACCACTGCCCGTATCCACCTGAAAACCGCCGTTGTTTTGCACATCACCGGCGATCGTCGAGGTACCACTGGTCGTGTGCACCATACCGTTGTTGGTAAACGAACCGGACGTCAGGCTGCCCCCGGCCATCGTCAGCGTCGCGTTATTTTCGACCGTCGCCGCACCGGCAATCTCCAAGTTTTGGTTGGCTGCCAACGTCGTTGTTCCTGCGCTGGTGTTGAAGCTGGTCCCGTTGGTTAATGAGAAACTGCTCGTTCCGATGCTCAACGCTTGCCCAACATCCGTAATCCGCAACGTGCCCGTGTTGAAGTTAAACGTGCCACCCGCTGTGTTGTCAAAGGACCCTGTTGTTAGGCTACCACCATCCAGCGCCAACATGCCGGCGTTCCACAACTTAGTCGTGCCCGCCACATCGACCAAACCGCTGTCCGCAATCGTCAATGAACCACTGCCGCCAGCGCATAAGCTATCTCCCCCCACGTACAAACTTCTCGAGTTATTCCCCTGGCTGCCGCTACCGCTCACCGTA
>JAAENB010001330.1 GCA_024224995.1 bacterium
AAACCGGACCGGTGTCAGAGGAACAACCAGCTCCTCCGGCGAAAACCGGACCGGTGTCAGAGGAACAACCAGCTCCTCCGGCGGAAACCACTCCGGTGTCAGAGGAACAACCAGCTCCTCCGGCGGAAACCACTCCGGTGTCAGAGGAACAACCAACTCCTCCGGCGGAAACCGCTCCGGTCTCAGAGGAACAACCAGCTCCTCCGGCGGGAACCACTCCGGTGTCAGAGGAACAACCAGCTCCTCCGGCGAAAACCGGACCGGTGTCAGAGGAACAACCAACTCCTTCGGCGGAAACCGGACCGGTGTCAGAGGAACAACCAGCTCCTCCGGCGAAAACCGGACCGGTGTCAGAGGAACAACCAGCTCCCTCCGGCGGAAACCGGACCGGTGTCAGAGGAAATTAAAACGCAGTCAGCGCTGCCCGGATAAAGCTGGTCACCGGGGCCTGTTCCCTTGCATCTTCAACAGCTTCGTTCAGGTCCCGGAGCAGGCCGTCGGTTTGCTTCAGAACCGTATTGGTCTGCTTCAGCAGGATATCGGTTTCCATATGAACGCTTTCATCATTGAGCAGTTTGGCAAGGGTTCCCCGGCCCGAATTTATCTTTTCAGTGATTTGACGCACATTTTTGATGGTGGCAAAAATATTTCCCCTGTTTTCATTAATAAGGTCATTGATCGTGGTAAAAGGGTCTTCCAGCTTGCCGCTCAGGTTCTCCCTGGTAGTTAACACCGCGAACTCCTTCCCTTCCAGGTCAACAGGCTCTCCCGGGTAAATGCTTACATGCTTGCCGCCCAGGGCAGCCTCTGTGGTAATACTGATCTTGTAATTCTCATACATGGTAAAACGGTTAAACATCCTCAGAGATACATGGACCACGTTCTCTGCCAATGATATTTTTTCCACTGAACCCGATGCAACCCCGTTAACCTTTACCTTATTGGTTACTCCCAGGCCCGAAACATCTCTAAAAGCAACTTTTATTGTATAGGTCTCTCCCGGGTCCAGGAATTTACGGCTCATAAGGACCGTATAATAACTGAGTATTCCCAGGGCAATAAAAAAAACTATCCCCACCCCTATCTCATATTTCGCTTTCTTCATTAGAATACCTCCTTGGTATCGGGATTAATCAATATTGATGGGGCCGCTTAAGCCTCCTGTTATAAATTGTTTTACAATGGGATTTTCCGTATTTCGTATGCGCTCCGGAGTATCGCATTGAATAATCGATCCGTTATATAAAACCGCTATCCGGTCGGCTATATAATAGGCGCTCTCCATATCGTGCGTAACCACAACAGAAGTAACCCCAAACTCATGCTGCATCTTTTTTATCAGTTCGTTGATAACATTCGACATCACCGGGTCGAGCCCTGACGTGGGTTCATCATACAAAATTATCTCCGGGTTCCGTACCAGGACCCTGGCAAGGCAGACCCGTTTTTTCATACCGCCGCTAATCTCCGCGGGCATTTTATTCTTCGCGTCTCCAAGCTGTAAAAGCCTGAGTTTTTCATCAACAAGCCGTTCTATCTCTTCTTCAGGAAAGGACCGGTGTTCCCGCAGGGGAAGAGCAACATTATCTACCACGCTGAGCCAGTTAATGAGAGCCCCGGACTGGAAAACAACTCCCATTTTTCTTCGCAGCTTTTCTTTTACCGCCTTTGTGGAATCACTCATGGGAATGGAATCAATAAGAACGTCCCCTCCATCGGGATCAAGGAGTCCCGCGATATGTTTCAGGGTTACGGTTTTGCCTGTACCGGACATACCGATTATTACAAAAGTCTCACCTTCCTTAATGAGCATGGAGATGCCGTTAAGGACCACGCGGTTTTCAAATTCTTTATATATATTCCGTAACTCTATCATACCGGTACTATAACCCTGTCCCGTAAAATATTGCCGTAATAATATATCCCACAACCAGGATAACCAGGAAAGATGCAACCACGGCATTCCGCGTAGCCTTTCCCACGCCGCTTGCCCCGTTTGAAGCCCTCAGTCCATGAGCGCAGCTAATGCAGGAGATGCAGATCCCGAATACAAAGGCTTTGAGCAAGCCAACATAAGTCGCTTTAAAATAAAGCGATTGCAGCACATGAATATAAAACACATCAAAGGGAACAGCAAGATGGGACTCCGCGACAATGGCTCCACCTATCACTCCCAGGGTAATGGTATAGATCGATACAATGGGGAGCGTTATGGAAAAAGCAAGTACCCGGGGCATAACCAGGTAGCGCACGGGGCTGATTGACATAATTTCCAGGGCATCGATCTCTTCAGAGACTTTCATGGTTCCCACCTCCGCTGCCATTGCCGAACCCACGGCAGCAATAAGGATAATGGCCGTCATAAAAGGGCCCATTTCCCGCGTTAATGAGGCGGCAACAACATTGCCGATCATATACTTCATGTGATACACCTCAAGCTCAATCCCGCCCTGGAGCGCCAGGATCATGCCCGTAAAGAGGGCCACTACCGAGACTACGGGCAGCGTATGCACTCCCGTAGTATACATATGCTGCACAATCTCACGCCACTTGCCGAACGCGTAACGCAGGTTTGCCAGCGTCTCCAGGAAAAGCCGGATAGTATACCCGGTAAATTCAATCCCGTTGAGGATTCCCTTTCCTGTTCTAAATAAAAAAGCCCGGATCTTATTCATTAAAAATCAATATCCTCTATTTAAATTTTATACTAAATCCGGGGAAGAATCAATATAAAAATTTAAATTATTTATTGAGTAAGAGCGGGTTAAAACCGGAAAGTTACCCTAAAACTATCGGGAACGGGCATTTCAAGCGAAGGGTTGCAAAACCCGGGAATTAAAGAAAGATCGGTACTATTTTGTATCACCCTGTCTTTCTTTAATTCATCCTGAGCGGCCTCATCCACGGAAACCGCGGTCCCCTCACCCAGACGGATAGGGATCCAGAAGATCCGCATATAACGGCCCTCCCTGTTGTTTTTATAGCTGAACATCCACATTAAAAAACTTAACTCAGTCACTTTATTATCATTCCGTTCCAGGGAAAAAAGCAGGGGAATTCTCAACTGGATATACCGCTCATTCCAGCGCTGGTAATAGGTACGCAAAAGCAGGCCCAGCCGTTTTTCCCCGTTCCGGAACCGCCGGTACTCAACAATGGACCAGAGCGGATTATAGAGCCGTTCATATCCTTCGGGATCACGCAAAGGCAGCAGGGAAAGAAATTCAAAAGAATGATCGCCCTGGTCATTATATTCTATTTTAAAGACGGGCCAGAATTTAAAGAATCTCCATGTTTTTCCGTAATAGGCATTGTTATGATTATAATCCCGTTTAAAATACCAGAACAGGAGACTTACGATATAATAATCGGAATTATAATCGGCGGTTTTTTTAGTGAGCTGAAAAAACAGGGGAGTAACAAAAAAAGTTTCATCATCCTGGAAGGTATATTTTCCGTAAAAAGGAAAGAATATCCTTTTTTTGATCTTAGGATGCTCGCAGTCCTGGATCTGCACAAGGGGCCAGGGTAAATTATATTGATAATCTCCGATCCTTTTGTCGTATCCCCAGGAGAAAAAAGGCCATAAAATAGTGGTCGCTTTAATCCTTCCGGACCTGCTCCATTTCCTGCCGTAAAACGGAAGAATAAAAAGGGTTACATGCTCATCCTTTTTAAAAAAGACTTTCCGGTAATTGATAATAAACAGGTAGGAGTAATTATCGTAAAAACCCTTTTTATAATTGTGTGCATAAAAGGGTAATATGCGGAAATCGTCCCGTTTGGAGCTTTTGCCCCGCTGGATCAGGGGCCATAAAATAGCCCAGGCTTTATAATCCTGCCATTCATAACTCATGTATACGGGCACCAGGGATGCCAGCAGGTAGAGGGTAGTAGTAATAGAAAAGAGGCTGGAGGGAGGAAAAAATATAAACAGCAGCACACCGGGAAAAAGAATGGGGGTGATACGTTCCATGCCGAATTTTCCCTTTATAGTCCCGCCAAAAGGCCAAACCATAAGATATTGATCTTTTTTATAGGGCGAGCTGCCATAGTAAAACAAGGGGAAAAAACCCAGGTCGTAATCATTGGTCCCGTTCCTATGGGTAAAGTCAAGGGAATCGACAAAGCCCAGCAGACCCTTGACCTCATCTCTTCTTTTATTCTTATATCGCCAATAAATAACGGGCATCAGGGAAGCCTGGAACATCCCTTTCCTGCCCTCATATTCCAGGAAAAAAGGCCGGATAGTAAAACTTTGAAAGCCGCGGTATTTCTCATATTCATAGAACATCCAGAACCAGTCATAAACCCCTGTCTGCTGGATATCGGCAATTTTTTCTTTATTTGTTTTATTATTGGATTTATTCGCAGCGGCGGCGATACTGCTCCGGGCAGACCCAAAAACGATAAGTATTGTGAGCACAAAAAGCAGGGGCCAAAACCTGCGTTGAGCTGTAATAGTGCTGTTATTGGGCATCAATCCTCCGAATATAGTGAAACCGCGCTATATATAGTATCGGGAAAAGGGCCTTTAATGTTTAAAGGTCCGGCGGGAAAAATGCTCAATGCTCAATTGTTAACGGAAAAAAGTCGATAATTAATATATTGCGTATATTAAATTCAGACGGGCAGCAGTTTAAATTTTCGGATTCAAACAGCAACATCAGGGAATTAGCCTGATCTTTCCGGAACAAGAGCCACGGACGGCTCTGCCCTGGTGCAATACAGGACGTATTTCCACCAGGGTGAAGGAAAGATCAGGCTAATTCCCGAGCGCACCTACTTAATCAAACTGCTGCCATTCAAGCGAGAACAATAACAGTGACGGGACCGAGAATACTATTATTCCTTATTATTATATTATCACCCTTCCAATCTCTTTATGCCGGGAACACGAAAGAATATTATAATAAAATATCATACTATTCACGGACAAACAAGCCCGGGAAGGTGATTTATCACGCGAAAAAATTCTTAAAAAGATATCCGCGATCAACATATGTACCCTACGTCAGGCTCATGAGGGCGGAAAACGAAAGCGATCCGGAGGATGCTCTTACAGGGTACAATATCGTAATAAAAAAATACCGGTATTTCCCCAAAAGGGATTATGCCCGGTATAAACGATGTGAGATCCTGGACCTGCTCTCCCGGTGGAAAGAGCTAAAAGCAGAAGCAGACAGGGGGATAAAAAAATTTCCCCGGAGCCCGTATATCGACGAATTCAGACTATTCCGGGTACATGCCTGCGTCATGCTGGGACTCTTTGAAGCAGCGGAAAAAGAATGCCTGCTCATAAGCAAATCAAATCATTCATATGATATCCTTGCCAGGACAATGCTCTACCAGGCGCATATCAACAGGAAAATAACCGGCTATTCGAGAACATATATCTACAGCCTGAGAGAACTGGCTCTGGGCTTTAAAAATTCCGATAGTTCACCCGCAGCCCTCTACCTTATGGGAACATTTTACCGGAGAGGGAGAGAGTATAACAAATCCTGGTCGGCCTTTTCCGATATAATAACAAAGTATCCGCGATCCCCGGAAGCGATCATGGCGCGGAAACATCTCGCAGCATTAAAAAAATACTCTCCCACTAAAGAGGAGTATATACCCGGAAAGAAGGCTATTAATAAAGCCCAATCCATTGATCTGCGCCCGGAAATAGACCTGGAAAGCCGGGAAAGATCACAAAAAAAATCTTTTTTTTCAATCCATATAGGCCCGTTCCGTTCTCTAAAAAGAGTTAATTCCATAAAAAAAATGACACGGGAATTTGGCCTGTCATGGACTCTGAAGTTGAGAACCGGGTTTATTATCTACATCGGAAAATTCAATACTGTTGATGATGCCATGAACGCCCGGATCAGGCTTGCGGAAGAATTCGGTATTAATGGAAGAATAGTAAGAATATCGGGCAATACCCGGAAAAAGTATATATATGAAGAATAATGTATACAAAAACCACCTGCTTATTCAAAAAAAGTCCACCCGGGCGGGTTTTTTGCTTGACTTTTCTCCAATCTCCTGTATATTATAGATTAACAGGGTACAAAATGATTTTAATATAGGGTTTGCAGCATCCCGCCCCCCTTACTGCAAACCCTGCAATAAAATCATTTTGAATACCCGTATGAATATCTTTTAAATCAAAAGGAGGAATATGGGGAAAAACAGGAAAAAAACTTCAAGAAAACGCTTACAAAAGTCCCGGCGATTTCTCTAAACACACAGAGAAAACTGTCAATTAATTATAAAATATGACTATTTTTACTTGAACTCATCAAAAAGTTGGAGTAAAATAAAGTAGAACTTGTGTACAATTTTAATGGAGGACACATTATGAAACATATCAAAATTTTAGTATTTAGTGCGCTATTAGCACTAAGCGGCCTGTACTGCTCCGGCGGGGACCTTGATACCTCAGCGCTGCCGGGAGGGCCTTCGGAATCTCCAATAGATATCCCAACAAATGATGACGGAACAGTAGATGTAGAAGTCATTGTCAGCGAATTAGAGGATCTGGGAATTCTAACGGATAGCGACTCGCTGCCGGAAGAAGTTACCGGGCTTATAAGCTCAACAGACCCCGCTGATACAACCGGATCAACCGATACATCAGGAAGCAGTGATTCTTCCGATACAAGCGGTGATAGCGACTCCGGTTCAACAGATGGCGCTACAGCTACAACCAGTGACGATACAGCGACCACCGCAGGACCGGGAGTAGTTGTTGTTGTTGAAGAAGAAAATGCAAGTGAAGAAAGCGGCGACGTTGTGGAAGACCTTGCAGACGGTACAGCCAGTGATGAGGTTGTTGAAGAAGTTATTGCAGCTATCCCCGGAAGTGTAGCAGATGAACATGCTGCCGCATCCGGCGACACAGCTTCAGGCAATACAGCTTCAGGTGATACGGATTCAGGTGATACGGATTCAGGTGATACGGATTCAGGCGATACGGATTCAGGCGATACGGATTCAGGCGATGATACCGCATCCGGTGATACGGATTCAGGCGATGACAGCGCATCCGGCGATGATACCGCTTCTGGCGATGATACGGATTCAGGCGATGATACGGATTCAGGTGATACCGCATCCGATGACAGCGATACGGGTGATGCCGGAGATACCACGGGAGATGACGGTGAAATAGAAACCGCTGCCATTGATGAAGCAGTAGTTGAAGAAAAAAAACCTGAAAAATACATAGCTCCAAAGACAGAGCTCGATACCAGCTATGGCAAATGGTTTGTCACTGAAAAGAAAAAACTCGACATTGTAACCAGTGGTGAATTCGCAAAGCATCGAAAGCTCATCAAGGAATTCAACAAAGAGAAAAAGCAGCTTAAAGCTGAGAAAAAAGCTGAGAACAAACCGCTGAACGCAGAGATCAAAGCGTTAAAAGTTGATATCAAAAAACTGAAAGCCACAAGAACCAAAGAAAACAGGAAAGACGTTCATGCTCAAATAAAAGATCTGCGGAAAGAACTTAAGAAAGTACGAAAAGTAGCTAAAGCCAATAACAAAAAGGCTACCGATAAGATCAAAAAGCTGAACAAAAAAATTCAAAAGTCACGCGATGCTATTGGTTACGCAAAAGTACAAAAAGGTATTCATACCTATTGGTCAAAGCAGCCTCTTTATTTCCGGGTAAAAGAAGTTAAAAAACCCGGTTGGTACAGACTGCGCATAATTGCTAAAAACCAGGGAACATTACCGGACTGGTACGATAATTTTAATATTACCGTAAGCGATGAAACAGAAGGAACAGACCTGGGCGGTATCTTTATAAAAGCTTCGGAAAAAGCATATTTCAGAGGCAACATGCTCGTTAAACTGAAAAAAGGCGATACCGATCTTAAACTGCTCTGGACAAATGATGCCTGGAAAAAAGGAAAATACGACGCCAATATCCAGATCAGGAACGTATCGCTCAAGTATGCCAAAGCAAAGAACAAGCGGAAGAAACTCATTAGAACCGCGCACCAGTACTCTGTTGCAGACGGAAGATTCTTCTGGGACAACAAGAGCGTAAGAACCTACTGGGCAAACCAGACTATCGGGTTTAACTTTCCCGATCTGAAGTCAGGAAAGTACAAGGTCTTTATCTTTGCAAAGAACTACAACAAAGACGAAACCATAGAAGTTCCTCCAAACTATGACAACTTCAAAGTTCATGTAGACGCAGACGCAACTACTGCTGAAGTTGAAATCGCGGTTGATCCGGATAAGTATCGGAAAGGATCGGCTATTGTGGACTTGACCGGCGGAAATACGGATATATATCTCACCTGGACCAATGACAAGTACAAAAAAGGTGAGTACGACGCAAATATTCAGATCAAAGCGATCAAGCTCAAGAGAGTTGGTGACTCGGAACGTTCGGCACTGGCTGCCTACCTCCTGGGTACCTCCATGGGCAACAAGATGCTCCTGGCAGGAATACTCTTCACGCTTGTACTGTTCATCAGCGGGATCTCCCTCTGGAACAGGAAGCGGGTCCGGGTAAGCTCCTCATAAACCGGGAACAAACTGTTTCAAAAAAAAAGCGGGGCCTTTATAAGCCCCGCTTTTTTTATGTTTTTTTTCTTAACCGATTACCTTCCCCCTACTCATAAGCGTTCATTTCCTCTTTGTCAATACTGATGGCTTTAAATCTCTCATAAAGCTGGTGAAAAGCCTTTGCAACTGTTTCCTGTACTTCATCTCTCTCTGAATCCGTATCCTGCGTCATCTCCTGTTTGATCTTTATAAGATTAAACATCTCAGCAGTGCTGTCTTCATCCAGGTTCTTTACCACTTCCGATATTTTTTCCAGGGTTATATCTTCATGGAGCTTGTTTTCCGCGGAACTATAACCCAGACCAACCAGGATCAGGAGCGCGGCAACATGGAAAATGCGCTCCCCTTCTTTCTTCTGCATTTCCAGGAGCCGAATGTTCTCAACCAGTATCTTTTCCGACAGCTCAATTCGTTCTGTCAGGGTCTGGATGAGTGTGCGGGCAAAATCTATATTGCTAATGATCAGCGCGTTCATATTATCTTTGTCGGCCTTTGCGACAATACAATCGGACAGGCAAATTGCTGTTGCCGCTCTGCCCGTACTACCAACCAGGGCCATCTCACCAAAGACCTGGCCCGAAACGACCGTATCCATGGTAATAATTGTCCCGTCGGCCTTTGTTTTATAGAACAAAACCCTGCCCTTTTTCAGCAGGTAAAACTCATTTCCAACATCCCCTTCATTAAAGATCTTTGCTCCCGACTTCAGGATCATCTCCTCCTGCATTGTTGAAATGGGCCGCATAAAAAACTTACGGGTAGTTTCAAAGCCGGGGAGTTTCAGCAGGAAGATAAACCCCTTCCGGTACCGGAACGCGTAATACCTGATGAAGAACCGGCTAAAGCTAAAAGGCGGCTCAACCAGTTTAACAACAGTTCCAATGGCCTCCTGCCTGTTTACATGGTTTTCCCACACAACAACCCCTCTGATCTCTTTTGAGGCAAACCGGGAACACTCAAAAACCATTTGAACTTCCCTGCCGATCCCAATGCCTTCGGAAGTCCGTAAAAAGCAGCTGGTGGACGTGATATCATAGGTTACCAGGGTCTCTTCGGGATTTTGTTCCCGATAAACCTCAACGTCCGTTATAATAGGAATCCGTATCTCGCTTTTTCTGAAAAAATCAGGGTTAATGGCTCCAACAAGTATAATAATAACGCTGATAGAAGACGGGAATACTCCAAGGAAAACAACCTGTTCTGCCGGTTTCAGATTCGCCAGTTTCAAAAAACCGATAATATCTTTCTGGTATGCCATCCCCACAAGAGCAATCCCCATAAAAAGGATCACCAGGAAAAACCGGATTATACCCGGACGCCAGAGAAACAGGTGAACCGGGTTTGAATTGACAGTCCCCATTGAGCGCAAGATCCACCGTTCGTACCGGGGCTGCCGGTCAATAAGGAGCCAGTCCTCAAACCTGAGTTTCATTGCCTTTAGAATATTCCATGGAATTATGGTCTGAGACCGGGCAAATAAAAATTCAAGAACAACAACCATTAAAATCAGCATGGGAGAAGCCAGGTAGGCTACGGTCCCTCCTGTAATGAGTATGGTATCAAAGGTTCCGTGGAGCAGTATGGGAAAAAAGGCTGCTTTGAGCGCGAAGTGAAATTTAAACATTCCGGTTTCACACTGCTTCATCATACCAAGATAATACCCCATCATTCCGCATGTTGTTAGATGCAGGGGAACAGAGAACAGTATGCGAACAATAAGGATCGAAGATCCTCCCTGGGCAGCGTAAAATACATTTTCCACGGAAGAAAAACCGATTCCCACCAGCATACCGGAAGCGGTAGCTTCCATTATGTTAAAATTGGCGTATTTTCTCTGGATAAAATAAATAACAATAAAAGCCCCCACTTTTTCAACAAGAGCGGCTTTTAAAAATGCAGTGGAAAGAGCCCCTTCAAAAACGATCTTAAGATCGATCAATTGCGCGATAAGGCTCAAGAAGATTGCCAGGGCTACCCCGGATAAAAATGATTGAAGATGCTTCGCGTATTCAGCTTTAAAAGTGAAGTATCGAAAATAGATCAAATAAAACAATGGTATCGGAATTAATGAGATTAGAACCTTTTCCCAGGTCATAATTACTCCATATCATCTATTAAAGAACTTAACTGGAGAATCCTTGATATTTTATCGGATAAATTTGATAATTGCAGCAATTTATTTTTCTTTTTTTGAGTCTTGGAAAGACTCAGAAGAATTCCAATCCCCGATGAATCAACATAATCAACACCGGAAAAATCTATTTCGATGTCCTTGTCACTGTCTTTGGTAATTTCAAACAGCTTCTCTTTTATTCCTCTCAGAGTTCTCATCTCTATATCACCATTTATGAAAATAACTATTTTTTCATCGGTTTCAGTCGCATTTATCTCAACATCCATGATTTCAACCCCTAAACAAGCAAATATTTACTTGTTTAGGTTATCATCACTTTAAAATTTTGTCCAGAAGGAAATCAAAAAAATAATAAATTTGTGATATGTAAAAAGGAGTTGCAATTATTCTTAATACAGAGTACCTTAAAGAATCTCATTCCGGATGGTATTTTAATGAAAATAGAGCGATCAAGCGGCATATTGCTGCACATAACCAGTCTTCCGGGGAACCGGGGGATCGGTACCCTGGGCGACGAAGCCTTTGAATTTGTTGATATCCTTAAAGAAGCAGGGCAGACTTCCTGGCAGATACTTCCCATAGGCCCGGTTTCCCCCAGCCTGGGCTATTCCCCATACGCGTCCACATCCACGTTTGCCGGGAATTTTTTATTTATCAGTCTCGACAAACTAAGCGGCACGAACTGGTTTTCCCGTGACATAAACAAAATAGAGTTTAACGATAAAACATTTGTAGACTTTGAAGCGGTTATTGAACATAAACTGGCCATGCTCACCGGAGCCTGCACTGATTTTTTTGCCGGGGCCGGAGCTCAGGAACTGACGGATTATGAAAAATTTTGCGCGGAATCAACATTCTGGCTCGATGATTACGCCCTGTTCGCAAGCCTGGCAGAACATTTCAACACGAATAACTGGTTTGAATGGGAAGCGCCAATCTCAAAAAGGGATCCGGAAGCAATAAACAAATGGAGTTCTCTTTTAAAAGAACAGATCAAGTTCCATAAATTTGTTCAATATCTCTTTTTTAGCCAGTGGCACGAATTAAAAGAATACTGCAATGAAAAAGGAATTCAAATAATCGGGGATATCCCTATTTACATTACCCTTGACGGTGCCGATGCCTGGGCTCATAGAGAGATCTTCCTGCTGGATGAAACTACCGGCAAACCGCTCAAAGTATCCGGTGTTCCCCCGGACTATTTTAGCGAGACCGGGCAGCGCTGGGGGAATCCGCTCTATAACTGGGAAGATTCAAATAAAAGACTGAACCCAGAGACTCTTTTATGGTGGGTGAAGCGGATACGGCATATCCATAACCAGGTTGACATTATCCGAATAGATCACTTCAGAGGATTTGAATCATACTGGGCTATTGACGCCGAAGAGGAAACAGCCATAAACGGGAAATGGGAAAAAGGCCCGGGCATTGAATTCTTTCACCGTCTCGAAAAAGAACTGGGAGAGCTCCCTCTTATTGCGGAAGACCTGGGAGTAATAACCCCGGAAGTGGAAAAACTCCGGGACGACCTGGAACTGCCGGGGATGAAGATTTTGCAGTTTGCCTTTGATTTTAACAATAAAAATTATTATCTCCCCCATAATTATACCAATCCGAATTACATTGCCTATACGGGAACTCACGACAACAATACAACAAACGGCTGGTTTTACGGACCCGAAGTAGATGAAAACCGGAAACAGTACATTCTGGAATATATGGGCTCAAATACGGACCACGATTTCCACTGGCAATTGATCCGCCTGGCCTATATGTCTGTAGCGGAACTCGTTATTTTCCCGGTACAGGACATTCTTGGCTACGGCGCCGATTTCAGGATGAATATCCCCGGAACTACCGAAGGAAACTGGGGTTGGAAACTAACAAAAGGAGCAATTACCGGGGAGATCACCGGTAAACTCCGGCGCATGGGAGACCTGTATGACAGAATAGTTACGCCCGGTAACTCATCATAATGGCGGAAAAAACATCGGTAATGAGGCGAATGACCTCTTCAGAGGTCATCTCAAAATCCTTGAATTCCTCTTCAATCTGCTGCGACCGGTGTTCCATTTCCGGAATAAGAGCCATTCCCACCCGGAACACCACAGGATCGAAAAAAGATTCACATTTGTCCAGGATCTTTAGAAGTTCTCCCGTATCGGAGATGGAGTCTTTATAGGCCCGTTCATTTTTTAAAGCGGAATACATATCGGCAAAGGCCACGATGCGGGCAGACAGGGGAATATCCCGTCCCAGGAGCCCTTCGGGATAGCCGGAACCGTCCCAGCGCTCATGATGATACAGGGCAACGAGCCAGCACATCCTGAGTATATCATTATCATTCCCGATCAGGTTTGCGCCTATACGGGTATGTGTCTTAACCTTGTCATATTCAGGGCCTGTGAGCTGACGCGGCAGGTTAATCAATTCATGAATCCGCGGCTCAACCTTGCCGAAATCGTGAAGAATGGCAGACAATCCCAGCATCTTAATATAAATAGGGGTAATCTTGGAATATTCAAGTATCCCCTTGTTAGGGATGGTGTTGTCCTTCATAATGGTATCGGCAATAAGCTCTGAGAAAACCCGTACTTCAATCATATGCTTGGCAGTCTCTTCCTCTCCATACGCAAGAAGATAGGCGATCCTGTCCCTGGCAAAAGCCTCAATTACTCCTCTCAGGTTTAAGAGTGAATAGTGAAGTTCCTGGTTTAAGCTCAGAACCTCAGTGATATTCTCAAGGGTCGTAAGAAAACCAATGGCTTCGCCGGTAAAATGATCTTCAATAATGCTGATATTCATCAATAGAACGATCTCATCACTGGAACCGGCTTCAATAGTAATAAAAATATTCCGGATTGCTTCCCCCGTTTCCCGTACAAGCGTAAACTTCTCAAAAAAACCATTCTGTTCAGCTATTTTTTTATACAGCCCGTCCCTGTTCACTATCTCTAATTTAAATATTTCAACAGAACCGAAGACGGCATTTATTAACTCCTCTCCTTCGGAATTAATAAAAATCTCGCGTTTAAAATCAGACACAATTACGGGGATTGGAAGACTATTGGTGATATTAAAAAACTCCCGGTACATTTTCCTGGTATGTTCAACATCCTGTGAAGCTTCCTCAAAGAAAAAGATCATTGTTCCCGTTTCCGGAAGGGAATGATCCAGGGCCTGAAATTTATAAAATCCCGAAGTATTGAGCCCCGGGATTTGCATGTTCCTGATTATAATCCGCTCTTTAGTGAGTAAAGTACTCAAGAGGTCGGCACTGTTTTTCGGGATAAAAATCTCATCCAGGTGCGTGCCCTTTTCAAATAGTAAGGCATACTGCTCTTCAAAAGCCTTATTAACGCAATCAATAGAAAAATCTTCCCTGCACATGAGCATGGGAATTGAGGCGTTCAAAAATTCATCTAAAGATGAAATGGATGATAGTGATGAAATAATAACAGGCTCTCCGGAGTTCAAATTTTTCGTATACACAAATTTAATAAAGTCATATCCCCAAACCAGGGTGATTTAGTCAAGAAATAATTGGTATCACAGCTTGACTATTTCACGGGCTACAATATGTATCCTTTTATTGCTTCCCAGGGTATTAATAAAGACTCCTTTAATGTCAACCATATCGCCATTTGCCATATCAATGCCTTGAAATTCCGAATAGATCTCAGCAACCCCGGTAAAGGTATCCTGTTCCCGGTAATCAACAAGGAGCATAAAGGTCATTTTTTTATTCTTTTTCCGTAAGTTTGCGACACGCCCTGTCCATTTCAGGGCTGCTCCCCGGTAGAGGCAGGAATCTCCTGCAATATCCTTATAACGAATCTCTTCAAAATCCCGCTCATCAATGCCCATAACAAAACGTATTAGAAAATCGACCTTTTCCTTTACTACGAAATTGGCATTACTATGATAGATCCTGTTCAATAATACAAGCGCCTGGTTATGTTTTTCACGCTTAATGAGCTGCTTTGCGCGGTTAAAATCCTCTCTCATTTTATGCCCGGAATAATAAAAATAACGGACCTTTTGCCGGTTAATTTTATTAACCAGCTCATAATTTGCTCCGCCGATTGTAACCATATCGAGTTCGTCAACCCGGTCGACATCCCTGGTCCCTCCGGGTTCGGGGCTGCCTATTCCGGCAGCAAACCAGGTGTATCCCAGGGATACGGCAGCACCAATAAGCAGGAACAGGCCGGCGGCAGCAAGCACCTTTTTCCACCTGCCCCCGAATGAACGCTTATTCTGTTCCGCTTCAGGAGTAAACTTTCTTCCTTTACGTTTTAAAGACTTTGGGGGCCTGGCAATTTTCACAAAATCCTGAAGCCGGGCTTTTCGCTGGAACTCATTAAACTTCTTCGCTCTTCGCAGCCGCTTCATCCCCTTATAAATATACGGGTCCTTTGGATACTTCTCCAGTAATTTAAAATAATGATACAGAATACTTTCCGAAGTGGCTGCTGATTTCAAATTCAAAAAGGCTTGCAGCTGGATTGCCGGCATATAATCGGGATCTATTCCGCGCACTTTATCCAGCATCCGGGTAGCGAAATCGAGATGGTTATTATACAGGTAGGCCACTGAAAGCAGGAATACGGGGTATGGCTCATCCTCATAAGAAGAGAGAACCTTTTGAAGCATAACGATAGCATCTCGATACCGCTTCTTGCCAATGGAGCGGTAGGCTTCTTTAAGAAATTGAAAGCTGCTTGTAAAAGATTGCATTATTTTTTTACCAATAACCCCGGTGTCCGAGCGGAGTCGAGGACCCGATTACCTCCCCTGACTCCCCTACTTTCTTCGAAACAACCCTTTTACCTGCTCAACGATCGATATATTATCGTCCCTGAACTTACCGAAAATAAAACCAATAAGAATGAGGATAATTATAAGCAATGTTTTTGTAATCCCAAAGGTGAGAAGAAATATCCCCAGGATAAAACCAAGAAATCCTCCGGCTGTTTTGCCGGGGTTCTCATTTATCCAGTCGAGAATAAACTTGAAGAGATTCATATTAGCCCTTCACTCTTTCTACATATTCCCCTGTCTGGGTATTAACCTTGATCTTGTCACCCTGGTTAATAAAAAGCGGTACCTTAACCTCTGCGCCGGTCTCTATTTTAACCGGTTTCAATACATTAGTAGCAGTATCTCCTTTAGCACCAGGTTCCGCGTAGGTCACTTCAACAACGACAAAATCCGGAGGTTCAATTGTAACAGGCTCTCCTTCGTAAATGGCAATATCCACAATATCTTCTTCTTTTATATAATCAATCGCTTTTCCAATTGCAGCTTTGGGAATAGACTCCTGTTCATAATCCTCAGTGTCCATAAACACAAGGGAATCTCCTTCATCATAAAGATATTGCATTGACCGTTTTTCAAGTCGCACATCCTCTACTTTCTCTCCGGCACGGAAGGTCTTGTCAATAACAGTCCCTTTTTTTACATTTTTCAGTTTGGTCCGAACAAAAGCCGGTCCTTTCCCCGGCTTTACATGCTGGTAATCCACTACCGTAAAGAGCTCACCATCCATCTTAATGGTAGTCCCTTTCTTACAATCATTACTCGAAATCATATTTTACTCCTTCTCAAAAGTTCAAAGTTTTTTGCCGCCGAGGCGGCTCTTACCGATCACCGATAACCCGGCCCGAAGGGCCTCCGATTACCTTACTCAATGACCACTATTTCCTTCGATGACTTTGTCAACACCTCACCCCCCTTCGCGGTCACCAAAACCATGTCCTCAATCCTGACACCGCCAAGTCCCGGGATATAAATACCGGGCTCAATTGTGATGGTCATATTTTTTTTAAGCTTTATTTCGCCTTCTTTTTTTACCGCAGGCAGCTCGTGAACTTCCAGTCCAAATCCATGCCCAAGGGAATGGCCAAAATATTCTCCATATCCCTCACCGGAGATTATATCCCGGGCTATACAGTCCAGCTCTCCAGTGCTTATTCCCGGTTTTACCGACTCAATGGCACTCTCCTGTGCCCACTTCACGATAGAATAAATCTCTTCAATTTTGGTGGCAATAGTATTCATGAAGATTGTTCTTGTCAAGTCTGAATTATACCCCTTATATTGACATCCCATATCTATCAGGATAACATCACCCTTTTCCACTTTTTTTGTCATTGATGTTTCATAGTGAGGCATGGAAGACCCGGCTCCCGATGCCACTATTGTTTCAAAAGAAGTCTTCTGGCACCCGTTATTCCGGTAAAAATTCTCAATTTCAACCGAAATTTCCCATTCAAGCATTCCCGGCTTTATATACTCAAGCAGGTGATCAACACACCTGTCCGTTAGAGCTGCTGCTTCCTTAAGTACCCGGATTTCCTCTTCATCTTTGACCATACGTACGGTATTGACTTCATCCCCGGCAGGAACCAGTTTTATTCCCCGTAATTTTTTTTTCATTTGTAAAAAATTTGAAAGGGTCATGGAGTGCTCTTCAAGATATAACTCTTTTACCCCCATCTCCTTAAGGGTCTCTTTTAAGATCCCGGTAAGTTCTCCTTTCTGGAGTAAAAACACGGTCCCTTTTGGTAATATCGATTTTGCGTACTCCTCATACCGGGAGTCGGATATAAAATATGACTTTTTTTCATCTACCAGGAGACTTGCGTATGAACCGGTAAACCCCGTAAGATACTTTATATTGGTTAAATCGCTAATCAAATAGGGAAATGTCCCGTTTTTCCCCAGGATTCCTTTTAATTTTCGCAGCCTCATTACATTTTCCTCATGTATCTGTGAATTTACCTGTTTTACATTACCGTTTGAGAGGGGTACAAATAGTTCCGGTACTACAAATCCGTTCTCTTAACCAGATCATTGGTTAGACAGTATTTTAGCGCAACACCAACTGCGGGAAATGTAGAATTATACTTATTTTTTATAATAGTTTTAAAAAGATCAACAGAGTCCTCATAGTGTTTTTTTACTACTGTAACGGCCATTTCATCTCCCCTGCCCAATTGGTCAAGAAAATTGTTGATAATTTCAAGCCGCCGTTCATTTTTTAGCGCAAGGGGTTTTGTCCGCTCCGTCTTTGACAGGCTTACAAGATTGTTTACCTCACTCAATATCTCTTTTGCATAGGCGGTCTCTTTTCGTTTCTGCTCAACTTTATTTGCCGATTCTTTCTCTTTTTCCGCCTTTTCTGCCCGTATATTATTGTCGACACTTTCGTCTATAATATCTTTATTCGCTGTTTTTTTCGGCGTCCCTGGTGAGGCATCGGCTTTCGGTCCCCCCGGAGCTCCTGCCGCCGACAGACCGCTGTCCAGGTCTCCTGTTACCCGCAGTAATTCCCTGAATAATGAGATCTTATCCTTGTCCTGCCGGCTTAAGGTCTTGCGTTTTAACGCCAGCAGTTTTTCAACGGTTAATCCTGCCGCAATATCGTTAATCAGTTTGATCTCTTTGTCGATCGACTTCTTAATAAAATCGCCCCGGTTATTGCTCTTTATGATCTTCGCGAGCCTTATTGCTTCAGCGTAAAACTCCTTCTTTTTTTCAAAAGGTTTAAACACATCCTCAAGCTTTGAGGCCTTGTATTTTTCGGTAATAGCTTTTCCCCATAAAAACTGAACTTTTGCAGTAGAGCTATGGACCGATTTAAACAATTCCAGGTCCGGTTCCTGCGAATCAATAATTTCAAAGGTTTTATTAATCAGTATATCCTTTTCTTTTTTATACGTGCCAATCTGACGATTCAGCTGGGTTCGGAATTCATCACTATTTAAAGAAAGCAAGGTTCGAATTACCGGGTCAAGAGCATCAATATTATCTTTAAATGCCTTAGCAATACCCATGGAGTTTTTATAGATCTTTCCTTCATCTGTTGAATCATCAATATCTTCTTCAGGATCTTTTTTCTTTTTCTTTTTCTTCTTTAGATCACGATCCACCGTCTGGCTCAACTGTCTCAGTTTTCTTCTCTTTTTGACTGAATTCATTACTTCATCTTTTTTAAGATTATATGCTTTCCGTTCTGTTTTCTTATCATCAACCAGGTTGCGGTAAAACTCTACCTTGTCATCAATCTTTTTCTCTCTCTTCTGTGAAAGAGCGGCCTCTGTTTTCCCTCCTATCCACCCTTTATTTTGGGCAATAACTTTTAAGGTTTCCAATAATTGCATCTTCATTACAGGAGCGTTCGCGGAAGAGGTTATTACCACAAAGGCTTCATCAAACTCATCCCGGTCCACGGCATCAACAATTTTAAGCGCCGTTTTCCGCGTCTCTTCGGAAAAATCGCTGCTTTTCGCAATGCTCCGCAGCGCCGATTCCTTATCTGCACTGCTTGAGCCTGCCAGCAGTTCCAGGGCTTTATCTGTCTTTTTTGAATCTTCAGCCTCTTTTTTTACAAATTTCTTTTTTTCTTTTATTAAATCGCCGCCGATCCCGGGAAGTTTTTTCTCCGAAAAGACATCCTCAAACTCTTCAATAATCTTCTGTTTTTCCCCTTCACTTTCAGCGCTTTCGACCATTTTATGAAAACCATAGAGCTGCTGGGCAAGGGGATCATCACTCTCTACATAACGGTCAATAATAGCATCCCTGGCCTCTTCATCAATCTCTCCGGAATTGATAAGCGGTTCCAGAAGCTTTACTGCTTCCTGTGGGTCTTTATCCAGTAAATCATCAACCATTCCGAGAAGCTCCTCCATGCTCTTTTCATCCGAAAGATCAAATTCTCTAAGACTCTTCGCAATATTCTCTCCTGCGGCTGCCATCTCTTCCCTGGTTTCTTCATCCAGCGGCTCTCGAGCTTCTACTGCTGCTTCTTCTTCGCCTTCCTCTTCCACACTCTCTTCACTGACACCATCAGCGATATCATAAGCGACCTCCTCAGCGGCTTCTTCAGTAGCTTCTTCAGTAGCCTCTTCAGCGGCCTCATCTTCAGCTACCGGCTCATCTTCAGCTACCGGCTCATCTTCAGCTTCTGAAATCTGTTTGGTCCATTTGGCAAGTTTGACATCTTCCCCGGTGATTTCCTTGAGCACCTTCTCCAGCTTCTTTGGATCTCCTTTCTCTTCCTTTTCCAGCCTCGCCAGAAGAGAAGAAAATTTTTCGGAACCGAGCTTTTCTTTAATACCTTTAACGATTGGCCTGCTGTCCCGGTAAAAATTCTGCAAATAATCAAGCATTTTTACTTCTTCATGCAGGGACTTCTTGCCAATTTCAGTATTTATTTCTTCCGTATTTTCGGGCTTTTTCTGGTTCACGATATTTTTATACAGGGTTGCAATAGTGTTCCATACCGGCCGGAAACTGTCGTCTTTTAAGAGTTTGTCGAGATACCCCAGCTGCAGGTCAATGCAGGTTTTAATACCGGGATTATCCCGTTCTATTTTGTTAAGGGTCTCAAAGACCTTATCGAGCAGGCTGGAGCCTTCGCTCAATGTTGCTTTGTAATTTTTTAGCTGTTTTTCCACTTTCGCGTCGTCCCGGTGTTTTTCGATAAAGGTATCCAGGAGACTCTGTTTTTCAAAAAGGGTCATATGCTTAAAAGGTCCGTCTTCCAGCTGCCGTATTATCCTCAGGAAAAGATTTCCCTGTCCCGATTTTTGCATTGTTTTCAGGACATCCGATTTTTTCCCGGCATGAAGCTCGCTGTTAAGAATTCTAATGACCCGCTGACCTAATTTTTCCGGATTATCTTCATTCTTTAAGGAATCGACTTCTTCTTCGGCTTTAATAATTTCATCTTTGATTTGTGCTTCAACTCTTTCAAGGTCTTTCTCTTTTGTTTTCAGGAATTCGGCTATTTCTCTTTCTTCTTTTTCTTCTTCGCTTAGTTCACTTTCATCAACGTCTTCCTCTCCTTCGGTTCCCTTCTCCGCTATATCGTATTCACCAACCTCGTCTTCGCCTTCGGCTCCCTTCTCCGCTATATTGTATTCACCAACCTCGTCTTCGCCTTCGGCTCCCTTCTCTGCTATATCGTATTCTCCGGCTTCGCCTTCGGCTCCCTTTTCCGCTATATCGTATTCTCCGGCTTCGCCTTCGGCTCCCTTTTCCGCTATATCGTATTCTCCGGCTTCGCCTTCGGCTCCCTTCTCCGCTATATCGTATTCTCCGGCCTCGCCTTCGGCTTCCTTTTCCGCTATATTGTATTCACCAACTTCGCCTTCACCTTCGGCTTCGTCTGCTGCGACCTTCTCCCATATATCAATTTCTTCGGGGTCAACTGCCGTGAGCGTCTCTCCAGCACCGGATTCACCGGATTCGTCCGCCGTGCCCGTCTCCCCGGCATCTAATTCACCGGATTCGTCTGCCGCGACCTTCTCCCATATATCGATTTCTTCGGGGTCAACTGCCGTGAGCGTCTCTCCTGCACCGGGTTCACCGGATTCGTCTGCCGCTCCTTCCGCTATTTCGGATTCACCTAACTCCCTCTCAGCCTTTTCATCCATAATCTCAAAATGTTTCTCTTCCGGGATCTCCGCGACCATGGGGAACATATCATTGTATATTCCTTCCAGCAGTTCTTTTTTCCTGTCTTCAATAGAGTCATCAACATCCCATGCCTGCAAAATCCCTTTTACGATCGCATCAGTTTTTTCTTTCCCGTATTTTTTTTCATTGTTCGCATGTATCCCCTTTACGATCTTTCGTATTCCTTCTTCATCATCTTCCGCTTTTTTGTCGAGATACATCTCTTTTAGTTTTTTAGCGTATTTGGCTATTCGCTCTTCCTCTTTTTGAGCAGCCTGTTTTTTCGCTTCACGATCTTTCTCACTCTCTTCATTCGTTACCTGGTTAACCTGGTCAATGAACTTGTCGGACAATAATTCATCATCACTTTTAAACTGCTTGCCTCCGGCCCCGCCGCTGCTTCCCGATTCCTTTTTCAGCTCAATAGCGTACTCTTTTAATTTTTCATCAATCATCATTCTTTCAATAAAAAGAACTTCGTTTTCCTCATCAAATTTTGCTTGAAATTCCCCGAATTTTTTTAGTACCATGTTCCAATTCGCCTGTTTATCATCGGATAAAGATTTCTTCATATGATTGACTGCGAATTCTATTGACCGCAGTACCTGATACAATGGGCGGTCCAGCTTACTCAGAGCATAGTCATAGAATTTTATTACCATAAAATGGCCGTCATTCTCAGTCATTTCCATAACAATTTCTTTCAGAAGGTTAAAATTGGCAAGTTTCGCGTCGGCGTTTTCGCTCCTGGTCTTACCCAGGCCTTTTGGTACTAACTTTTTATAAGGTTCATATCTATTCTTATACTGCTTCTCAATCCTGCCATTGACAAAAAGATTAAGACCTGCTTTGTAAAGGGTGGGATGCAGCTTATGAGACAGGGTTCTTTCGAACATATAAAAGAATGAAAAAGGTCCTTTTTTTAACCTGGAAGATATCTTCCGCGCCTTTCCGATGAGCGGAAAATTCAAAAGCAGCCTGCTGGTATCCCGAATAAGCTGCTTTACCAGCTTCCCTCCCCGTTTGGGATTCCTCTGTAACTCCGATATGAAGTTATTTATATAATCTTCCTGAGATTCATCCTCTCTGGGATCAACATCCTGTTTCATACACAATCCATACCCGGTTCTCTCTAGATATCGACCTGTATTATTGCACCGGAAAGAAAAAAAGTCAAGTAATTAAAGAAGGTAATCAGTGGCCTTCGGCCGGGTTATCAGTAATCAGGAGGGAATGAAGGATTTAGCAGGCGGATTAGAGTAAAGAGAATAAAGACCCTGTGCGCCGGGACCGATTACCGGTTACCCGGCCCCCAGGGCCACCGATTACTTCTTCTGCTTCTCTATCTCTTCATTAGCTTTATCCATGGCTTCTTTGCCTTTTTCCTTTAGCATTTCATATTTTTTGGAGGTGTGGTCAAGGATCTCAGCTTTGTCCGTAGGTACATTTTGTCCCGTATAAACCAGGAAGCCTATATAGAGTCCCAGGACAACAAGGGCCGCAAGAAAAAGTTTCATGAATTTCTTTACAATTGCAATAACTACCATAATACAAATTATTATCGCAATTACCAGGTAGAGCGTATTTGATGTTATTAAGTTAATTATATTATCCATATAATGAGCACCTTTTGGTTTAAATTTTATTGAATTTAATAAAAGAAACAGGTTATCCCTGTATTGAAAAGCTTTTTTTAGATAATTTTTGATTTTTTTTGCTTTTGCTAATAATGAGTATTATAGAAGGAAGATTCTTAGCGGAGGAGGGACTCGAACCCCCCACACCACGGATATGAGCCGTGTGCTCTAACCTACTGAGCTACTCCGCCATTATTAGCGCGGGCAGGACTTGAACCTGCGACCTTTGGGTTATGAGCCCAACGAGCTACCAACTGCTCCACCGCGCGATCAATAATAAAACCAACGTAGTTAAATACTCTGTCAGTGTCAACTTATTTTATTATTTATTCAACAAAAAACGCTGGAGGGTCACGGAGCAGCGTTTTTTGTTGACTTCTTTCCTGGTTTTGAGTACTATGTATCCATGTATTCGATGAGAAAGAAATCAATAAAAACCGGGGGTTTGCCGGTTTTTTTATCGACATTTTTAATTCTTGGCTTTCTGCTTCCGGAGAATGGTATCGCCAGACCCTCTTTTGAAGACCTTAAATACGGTTCAAGAGAAAAACAGATTGCGGCCATGCTGGACCTGGGCTACTCAGGGAACAAAAAAGTCTTCTGGTATCTTGTTCGCAACCTGGAAAGAACTTTTGATAAAAATGATGAAAACCCCTGGGGGGAACGATACCGCCGGGCAGCTGCCCTCTCCCTGGGCAGGATCAAGGATGACAGAGCCCTTCCCTTTCTTTTAAAACAATATAAAGTAGAAAAAAAAGAGACGGTAAAGGCATCAATTCTTTTTTCCCTCAGGTTCTATAAGCACAGGACCAAAGACATTTTACCCGCGATAGAAGACGGGCTGGCTTCATCAAAGACCATGATCCGGGTTGACGCGCTTCAAACCGCTGCCATACTTGAAGATAAATCGGTCCTTACAAAAGTAAAAGAAATATCGAACTCTACCAAAAATGAGCGGGTTAAAACAGCAGCAGCCTTTTGCCTGATGAACCTGGGCGATGAAGTAGATAAAAACCTGGATGCGATAAAAGAAGGACTCCGGTCCAAAGACCCCGTTACCAGGTTCCGTTCGGCATTCTATTTCTCAATAAGTGATAAAATTGAAGTAATAGATGAACTGCAAGAGGCTATTGATATAGAAAATTATTATTGGGTTAAAAAAGAGATGAAAATGGCCCTTTCAATCCTGGTAGATATCAGGAGAAAGAAAAAAGAAGCTGAAGACCCATATAGCTATTTCCGCGGACCATAATTCCCCTAAAATGTATTGACCTGTAATAAGTTGTTTATTAGAATCAGTTTAGAATTAACAGCGGCAGGGGGATACTATGTTTAATCCGTTAAAATATTTCAGGAACAGAAAAGTAGGACTGGCTCTCGGAAGCGGAGGGTCCAAAGGATTCGCCCATATTTCCGTAATAGAATACCTGGAAAGTATGGGAATCCCCATAGATATGATCTCCGGTTCCAGCATCGGGTCCGTAATTGGCGCCCTCTACTGCGCGGGAAGTTTAAAAAAATTCAAGAATGATATACTTGAAATATCCCGGAGCGAACTATTCTCATTATTTGATCCTGTATTTCCCCGGTCGGGGCTGGTTGAGGGGAAAAAGTTCATTGAATTCCTGGAAGATTATATCCCGGCAAACGCGAAAATAGAAGATCTGGACATTCCCCTGGCTATTACGGCAACAGATTACTACAATGCCAAGGCCGTTGTTTTCCGGAGCGGGAATATTCTTGAAGCGATCAGGGCAAGCATTTCAATTCCCGGAATCCTGGTCCCGGTAAAATATAAAAACACCTTTTTAATAGACGGCGGTGTAGCCAATCCCCTGCCAATCAATGTCGTAAGAAAAATGGGAGCGGGGATGATAATTGCCGTAAACCTGCACCCTGATGTTAAAAGACAAAAACTGAAAAAATATCTTAATTCAAAAGTAGACAGGCTGGGAATTGTTGTGGATTCCAATGATATAGAATACCTGGAAGAAAGCCCGGTAATCAAGATCCCCACTGCGGCAAAAAGTCCAGGCAGGCTTAAATCGATTGAAAAGTGGCTGGGATTTAATAAAAATAAAAAAGATTCAGGCCATGAAACACCGAATATTTTTGAAGTAATCTCACAATCGGTCGATATTATGGAATATATCAATACTATCCTGATGCTGAAGTACTATTCCCCATCGGTCCTTATTGAGCCAAACCTGCTTGAGCTGGGTACTCTCGATTTTACGGAAATCCCCAGAACCCTTATGGGCGGATACCGGGCTTGCACAAAGGCCCGCGGCGCCTTAATACGGAACGTAAAGATCTGGGTATAAATTGAAGAAAGAGAAGAAGAAGGAGAACAGGATCCGATGCCAAATTCCACGACCAATGCGAAATCCAACCTGGATATCATATTTATATATCTTTTATCCGTAATAGCCATTCCCGTACTTGATGGGTCGAATTTTAAAACTTTTTATGATAAGAACACAGTATTTACGATTATCGCACTGGTACTATTGGTAATTTTTTTAATAGTTCACACCATATTGTTCCGTAAACGGATATTTAACTTTTTTAAGGCCAATTATTATCTTGCCAGTCCTTTTTTAATCTTCCTGTCATTTCCTACGTTCGATGTATGGATATTAAAAGGATTTCCTTTTTTCGCATGGATATCCCTGGTCCCGTTTTTTGTGTATGTACGGGGCAAACCCTTAAAACAGGTATTCGGTTTTTCTTTTGTAATTGGACTTTTAAGTAATTTTCTTGCCTATGAGTGGATAGGAAATTTTGCCGGGAACATGCCCGGCGGCTATCCCACTATCGTAAGCGCGCTGATCCCTTCCCTCAGCGTATTCTTTATGATCAGGATATTCGCGGCAGAAATACTCTCTCAAAAATTCGAAAAGCTGCGGTTTCTTATATACCCGGCAGCATGGATCTTTGTCGACTTTGTTATGTCAATCGGGTATCTCGCGTTTCCCTGGATTTACTGGGGATACAGCCAGTACACCTTTACTCCTTTTATTCAACTGGCGTCATTTACCGGTATTATGGGAATCAATTTTGTGGTAATCCTGGGAAATTATTGTATATCCGATCTTTTGTACCACAAGATCGAAGCCCCGGAACAAAGCCGGGAAGAACTGTTAAAAACACCGGCAGCGATACGGCTTTTTATCCTGGCAGCTTTTGTTGCCCTCACAACCATATGTGGTTTGATAATACTGACTCTAAACGATCGGGAGATCAAAAAGGATCTGAGGGTTTCAATTGTCCAGTCCTGCATCTCTCCCTGGGAAAACTGGCATTTTAACAAGTTTAAATATCTTGCCGAACTCAAAAAATACACCCTGGAATCCCTTTCCGAAGAACCCGACTTTCTAATCTGGTCCGAATCGGCCACTCTTGAGTGGATATCATATAATTATGAGAACCAGGTATTAAACAGTTTCCAGGAACAACTATTCGATTTTGTACGGTTGTGCGACAAACCCCTGATTACCGGAGAGATTGGAGTTATTAGAAGCAAGAGTAAACCGGGAAAACCAAGATCCCGGCTGCGATTTCAGAATAATGCCGTATTGATAAACAAATATGGAGAGGTAGTGGACACCTATCCCAAAATTAACCTGGTGCCCATTGGAGAATGGGTTCCCTATGCTCATGTAGGCCCCCTGGGTAAGGCGTTAAAAACCCTGGCCAATGATTATGGCGGGTCCAATTTTGTACCGGGGGAAAAACCCAAACTGTTCAAGCTCTTAAAGAAAAAATTCGCTGTTCTCATCTGCTACGAAGGGATGTTTTTCCGGCTTTGCCGCAAATACAAGAATATGGGAGCCGATTATTTAATAACCGTAACCAATGACGGCTGGACCGACAAATACCGGGGGCATATGCAGCACTTTTCCGCCTCCCCGTTCCGTGCTATTGAGAACGGCATCTGGCAGCTGCGGTCCGGAAATACCGGGTATACCACAATTATTGACCCCTATGGCAGAGTAGTAAATTCCATCCCCATTTTACAGCAGGATTTTTTAGTGGGGGATATAGACTTCAGCTTTAACCATGAAACCTTCTATTCCAGGTTTGGTGATATCTTCCTTTATATTGCCATGACCTTTCTGGGGATTGTAGTACTGAGCTTTATTGCAGTTACGATCCGGGAAAAAATGAAAAAAACAGGTTAAAAATCCATTTTTTTTGAGCAACTACTCATAAAACCGTCCAGCTGGTAAAAAAATAATTGACAATATGACCTTTTTTTTTAAATATCTAAATATACATGATTAAAACAAAAAAAGTGGTCATATTCCGGGAGTCTACATATAAATAAATAACCCGGAGAGAGGTATATCGATTACTTTTCGGAGGAACTCATGATACTACAGGCGAAGCGATTAAAAAAATATACGCTTTTTCTATTAATTTTTCTACTTATCCTGGGCCTTTCAAGCTGTGAACTTCAGCAAGTATCAATCGAAGATGAAGGCGCAATAACCACCGAAGATGAAGGCAATAGCAGCGGTGGTAATAGCAGCGGCGGAGAGAGCGGCGATTCATCACCCGATACTCCATATACCTACTCCTATAATGAAAGTGTTAAGATAAATTCATATCACAACAATATAAAAATAACTCTGGCAGGGAATGTTTACATTCCTAACGCAAAGGTTGAAGGCGAACTCTTTCCGGCTATAATCTTTATTAACAGCTGGGCCTGTGAAGAGCACGAATATATCATGCAGGCATTAAAATTTGCCAAAAAAGGCTACATTGTTCTAAGCTATGCCTGCAGGGGCTGGGGCCTTTCGGAAGGTTTAATTAGCATGGGAGGAGAAGCCGACCGGACGGATTTTGTCTCTGTTGTTGACTGGCTTCGTGACAATACTCCTGTTGATATGGACAATGTGGGTACCAGCGGAATTTCCCTGGGCGGCGGCGGCTCACTTCTCGGCGCCAGCGTTGATTCCAGAATTAAGACCTGTGCGGTTATGAGCTCCTATATTAACGCCTATGAAAGTATGTTTGGAAATGAAACCCCTCGCCTTGTATGGGGCGGTTTGCTGCTTGCGAGCTCCTTTCCATTTGGGAATCTCGACCAATGGTGTAAAGACCTGTACATGGCCACTCTTTTCAATAGTGACCCTGAGTTTATAAAAGAAATCAGCCTTGCCCGTTCACCAATAATGTTAATCGATAAGATCAACGCGGCAAACATACCCATATATATGAGCCAGAACATGGGAGATTACATGTTCCATGCCGACCTTGCTATCGATTATTACAACAAGCTCACTGTTGACCATAAATACCTTGATCTTAACCAGGGTACTCACGCCAGTAGTGAAGGTTTTGGCCTTATTGGAATGTCCAACTATGTTTTCGGCAATGTTGAAAAATGGTTCGATTACTGGCTCAAAGGCATTGAAACGGATCTTATTACCAGTAAAGAAAGAACTGCCGTTATGACTATGGAAGTTAAAGGCTCTAAAGACAGGCTCACCTTTCCTGAGGCTGAACTTATTAAAGAAATTGACGGCAAAACGTGTTACCAGTGGCCGGCAAATTCACTTCAAACGAAAACCCTCTACGCCTCTCCCCGTACTGAGACTGAAAACGGGAAATTATCAGAATCAGCTAACACTTCCAATACCAGCAACCAGATCAATTCCAGTCCCAATTCAGGCGCGAGCTGCGGTATTCCCATGCTGACCCCTACTCTTGAAGATTTTGAAATTCTTTTCAAAGTTGATACTGCTGATATTAAACCTGAAAAAGCCATGATCTACGAAACCGCTCCTTTTGAGAATGGAATTAACATCCGGGGTAATCTTGAGTTTAACACCCGCCTTTCTCTCTCGGGGGTTAAAATAGATAAAGTACCTGTTGGAAAAGGCCAGGTTGTTTTTTACCTATACGATGTGAATGAGTCAGGTGAAGGCTACTTTATTACTCACGCTTTCCAGTCTTTCTGGGACGAGACTCCGGATGCAGTAATTGATCTTCCTGTTTCATTTCTTATCAATGCTTATAACCTGGAAGCCGGGCACCGTCTCATGGTTGTTATGGACACCAGTGACATTGCGTACGGTCCCCCTACTATTCAGGATTATGATGTATCAATCCATTTCAGTGATAAGGCAGATGAACAGTCAGTGCTGACAATACCTTACCTGTAAAAACAGGTTATAATATATAATATAAACAAAAAAAGCGGGAATAAAGATTCCCGCTTTTTTTATGCCCAAAAGCATCTTTTTGTCCAGAGAAACACGCTTTTTAAAAAAAATTCAAAAAAAACGCAAAAAATCAAAAAAAATTTTAATCATTCGCCCTTCCCATTCGTCTATATTATATACACCTCTTTTTACATTTCAATTTTCTTAAATTCATATCATATTTTATTTCAATTAATAAGGAGAACAGCAATGATAATTATTACTAATCCACACGACAAATT
>JAAENB010001331.1 GCA_024224995.1 bacterium
TCTTCGCGGCGCGTTAGCGCCGCGTTTTCCTGTTTTTAAGCACAGAAAGGCATTATTATGAAACTGGTTATTGCAACAAAAAACAAGAATAAAATCATTGAGATACAAAATAAATTCGCCGGTGTGGAAGGGCTGGAGTTAATTTCCCTGAACGGGTTCGAGAATGTCCCTGATGTAGAAGAAAACGGGGCCACTTTCGAAGAAAATGCTCTTAAAAAAGCCAGGGAAATATCACAATTTACCAATATGCCGGTTCTGGCGGATGATTCAGGCATTGTTGTTGATGCCCTTGACGGCAGACCGGGGATTTATTCGGCTCGATACGGCCAACCGGAAGCTGTTACTGATGAAGACAGGAACAGGCTTCTTCTTAAAGAAATGGACGGAGTCAAAGAAGAGGGCCGCACTGCCCGCTTTGTATGTGTTATTGCCATTGCCCATCCCGGGGGAGAGGAAAAAATAGCCAGGGGAGAATGCGAAGGAATTATCGCCGCATCCCTGAAAGGAGATCACGGATTTGGATACGACCCCATATTCTTTCTCCCTGAATACGGCAAAACCATGGCGGAAATCCCCCTGGAAGAAAAAAATAAAATCAGCCACCGGGCCAGAGCCCTGGATAAAGCAAAAGACCTATTATAATGACAAAAGACTTATCAAACAAAATAATACAAATACTTGCTGATCATTACGGAGCAATAGAACCGGCACTCGATTTTATCAGCATTTACCAGCTTACGATTGCCGTAGTTTTATCTGCTCAAACTACGGACAAACAGGTAAATTCCGTTACCCCGAAACTGTTTGAGCGCTATCCCGATTTCCGGAGCCTGTCAAAAGCCCCTCTTGAACAAGTGGAAAAAATTGTAAAAAGCACGGGATTTTACAAAAATAAAGCCAAACATATTATTAGTTTATCGAAACGGGTTGTTGAAACGTATAATGGGACAGTGCCCGATTCAATGGAAGAATTAATCACTCTTGACGGAGTGGGAAGAAAATCGGCAAATATAATACTTTCAAGCGGGTATAATAAACCGGGAATTGCCGTAGATACACACGTCATCCGGATCTCAAACAGGCTTGGTTATATCGATTCTAAAAATCCGCTTCATATAGAAAAAAAACTGAATGAAATAATTCCAATAGAAAAATGGAAACTCATCAATCTTCTTTTTATAACCCATGGAAGACAATTGTGCAAAGCACGAAATCCCCTGTGCGGGAGCTGCCCTATTATTGAGCTTTGTCCTTCGGCAAATAAAAGTCATTAAAGATCTTAACAACTTCCGGGCTATTGATATATAAAGAACTTTTCTTAATTGGATCCATCCCGGTAATTGCCACTAAAGAGACGTAAGCCTTTCGGGAAATAACAGGATTTATATCCGTTAACAGGTCTACCAGGTATGGAATTGATTCATATTTTTTCGACTCTGCTGCTACCTGCAAACCCCATAAGCGAAAATCCAGGCTCCCTTTGTTAAGCCTCATAAAAAAATCATCCACATGCTCCTGGTGTAATTTTGACATATATTTCGTAAAATTACCGGCTTGCAGCAATTCACTCCCTGAGCCTTCCGCTTTTACCTCCGCAAATACCATCAACTTATTATATGAAAGAGTCACCGCTCCCTCTCTGCTTAGAATATATCCCGAAACCAGTTCAGCAGTGCTCACCCGGCCGGAAGTAAGCAATTTTTCCCACTCTTCATTCGAAAGAACTATATCTTTTTTATATTTTTGTGAATAATAAATCAAATCCTCTATTCTTCCGGGATGGGCCTTATGAAAGACCATTGCCTCCAGCCCTTCAAGGGGAAAAGAATATCCTATTCTTAATAATGTGGACGCGGACAGCTCCTGGGCAAAAGAGGCGAAGTCCGAGAACCGGTATACGCAATAATAAATACCAAAAACAGAAAAATAAATTGATGCCCCCATCAAAATAGCAATTACCATAGATTTAATAATCACCTTTTCTGCAAAAAAGAATTCATAGATCAGGAAATAAATAATTATTACAAGCTTTAGAATCTTTACCCCGGTTATAACAATTCCATCCTGGAAATACATATATATCAATTTGTCCAGGATAAACAGGTAAAAGACTGATGTTGCCAGGAAGAGGGGGATAGTAACCTTAGGGTCTTTTTTAATTCTGAGTATAAGGAGAAGGACAACCGAATATATGACAATATTCAAATTTCTTCCGTTTAACAAGTTAAGTATGGCGTCTAACGGCCAATTACCGGTTCCCAAATAATTAATCAGGGTAAAACCAACTATTGCCAGATAAATTATACCAATAGGTGCGATGCGGGTTAATAAAAATAATATGTAATTTCCCCGGAATCCGTATTTCGCTTTATACGTACGCTTGAGTAATCCTATATCAATTATTGAAAAATTATAGATAAGGTAAAATGAAAATACAAAAAGATAAACCCTGACAATTAATGAAATCCCTTCCCACTGATAATTCAGGTTAAATATAATATTTACGGCAAAAAGTAGAAACAGTATAACAATAAATGTTGATATTTTTCTTAACTGTTCACGCAATATAGCCATTTCTCTTTAACACTCCAACCCGCGGCAAACCCGCATAATCATTTAATATTGATACTCTATATCCGCATTCCTCACCGGTTTTAATTATAAAATCTTTCATATCTGCCCCTGTTTCCAGCAGCAAAGTCCCATTCTCCACCAGGTAGTTCTCCGCCTGGTGAATGATATTTTTTGTTATTTTTCTTCCATTCTCTTCACTGAATAATGCCCCGGCCGGTTCAAAATTCAACTCTTTTTGCAATGTTTCCTTTATACCGGGGTCAATATATGGAGGATTTGAAACTATTACATCAAATACAGCTGTTTTCATTGCCTCAAAAGGGGCAAACAGGTCTCCGGAATAAAATAAAATTGAATCCCTCCCAATAAGCCGTTCCGCGTTTTTCCGGGCCACATCCAATGCTTTAACTGATATATCAGCTGCAATCACCTCAAGATCCGGACGGTTGTGCTTGATAGAGACCGCGATTATTCCCGAACCTGTCCCCAGGTCGAGCAGGGTTCCGTTCTTTTTCGTCTCTTTAACAGCAAGATCAACCAGCATTTCTGTTTCGGGACGAGGGATCAATACATGCTTATTTACTTCAAATTCAAGAGAATAAAACTCTTTTGTCCCGATAATATAAAACAATGGCTCAAAATTCAACCTTCTTTTAAGCAATTCTTCTATTTTATGAATATCAACACCAACGACTTCTTTTTCTCTTTGAGTTACTAACTGGTATCGCTCCATACCAAGAACATACGCAATTAGCAATTCCGCGTCCAAAACCGGGTTCTCGATTCCCCCATCCTGCAAGTTCTTGATTGATTTTTTTAATAGCTCGGAGATTAGCATAGAAATAAGTTTGAAGCTTCAAGTTTGAGGTTTCAAGTTCAAAGACTCTTAAAACTTGAAACTTGAAACATCAAACTTTATTTCCCCATTCCTTTTAGCTGTTTTTCTACTGAATATTTCTGCATGGCTTCGATTATTTCTTCTATTTCTCCGGTCATTACAGCTTCCAGTGAATAAAGGGAAAGATTTATTCTGTGATCGGTTACCCGCGATTGAGGATAGTTATAGGTCCGGATCTTCTCGCTTCGGTCTCCGGATCCAATCTGGGACTTTCTCAGTTCCGAATCCTTTGCCATACGTTCCTTGCTGGCCTTTTCCAGGAGCCGGGCTCTGAGCACCCGTAATGCCTGAGCCTTATTCTTATGCTGGGACTTTTCATCCTGGCAGGTAGAGACTTCTCCCGTTGGGACATGGGTAATCCGGACTGCGGAATCTGTTGTATTAACCGACTGTCCTCCATGCCCGGAAGACCGGTAGAAATCTATCCTCAAGTCCGCGGGATCAATCTCTATTTCATCCTCTTCCGCCTCAGGAAGCACTACCACCGATACCGATGATGTATGAATCCTCCCTCCTGATTCAGTTTCAGGAATCCGCTGTACCCGGTGTACGCCGGACTCAAACTTTAACTTGTCCCAGGCTTCTTCACTCTTAAATGATATACTCACCTGCTTATAGCCGCCTACTTCGGTTTTGCTATCATCAAAAATTTCAAACTTCCATCCTTTTTTATCCGCGTACCGGGTATACATCCGGAACAGGTCTGCCGCGAAAATACCCGCCTCATCACCCCCGGTTCCGGCCCGGATCTCCATGATTACCTCTTTACCTGAGTTGGGATCCTTTGGCAGGAGCATGATTACCAGTTTTTCACTGCATTCCTCGACTTGAGATTCCAGTTCTTCTATCTCAACCCGGAGCATTTCCTTCATCTCTTCATCTTTTTCTTCTTCAATAAGCTCCTTTGAGTCTTCCAGTTCCTTTTTTAATTTTTTATACTCTTCAAATTCCTGCATTACCGGTGTAAGAGCTGAGTGTTCTTTAGTTAGTGCCCTGAATTGATTCTGGTCGGATATTATCTCAGGACGGCTCATATCCTCTTCAATTTTCCGGAATCTCTCGTGTATTTGTTTTAATTTATCTTCCATTTTGTTTGCCTCTGTTTAATTATGCCCTGTGAGGTCGATATCAGTACAAAAAAGAGCGGTATTATACCGCTCTTTTTTATTATGCGCTCCCGAGAGGACTCGAACCTCTGGCCAATAGTTTAGGAAACTACTGCTCTATCCACCTGAGCTACGGGAGCGAACTGATCCGGACAGGCTTGCTAATATAATCGCTCTAAGCGTACATATTTTTACGTTTGGATGTTACAATACGTTGGAAATCCCGTATATTCCGTACATTGATCCTGTCGCTGTATAGTTCAATTTTGTCAAGCTGGCTTAAATGTGTCAATACTTTTTGTACTTCCTGTTCTTCCATTCCCGCCCAGCTTGCCACTTGCTGCATTGTTACATGGAGGGTAATTTCGTTTTGCAGATCGAGATGAGGATCTTCCTCCGCAAGCATATTTATTACATCCATTACCTTGGTTTGCGGTTCATCAAGAAGAAGAATCATCAGTCTTCTTTTGGCATCATAGATCCTTTTTGAAAATATCAACAAAAGCTTATATGCCAGCTGCGGCTGTCCCTGTAATAACGCGTCAAAATTATCACGGTGAAATTTCATTGCCCGTACGTGGTCCACGGCGATTGCCGTTGCAGACCTGGGTTTGTCTTCCAGTATGCCCATCTCTCCCAATACGTCACCGGTACTCATCACATCCATTGTCCGTTCCCTGCCATTGATCATTTTTACAATTTTGACCTGGCCGGACTGAATAAAATAGAACTCATATCCCGGTTCATATTCACAAAAAATCATTTCATTGGGTGAGTATTCAACACCAAATTTTTCAAAAAGTTTCTCATCCAGCATAATTATATTTCTTCCTGTAATTATATCTACACGTTTTCAAGTTCTCTTGTTTTCCTGAGCGCGTCCTGGCTCAACTTATCCTTTGGCGCTAATGAGGCCACTTTTTTATAATACGACAATGCCTTACTCCCCTGGCCCACGGACTCAAACACCGCGCCTATCTGAAAAAGAGCGTTTTTTACATTTGCCGAACCGGGGAAGCCTTTTATAAAGCCCGAAAAAGACTGCAATGCTTCTTTTTGACTTCCCATTTCAAACTGGCATCTTCCTATTTCATAACTTGCCTTTTCATATATATCGCCCAACTCTTCCACATTCCCGGATTCTAAAATCCGTTTGTATATATCCAGGGCATAAGAGTAATTTCCTGTTGAATAATGCTCCATTGCCTCATCGACCATACCGGACGGGTCACTGTCTTCTTCTCCGGGCTCATCAAAGGAAAAATCATCCATTGTTTCCGAACTGTCATCTGCAAGAAAATCATCCATTTCATTGGAAAGTTCGCTCTTTTCTCCTCCCCCGCCGCCGTCATCATTAAAATCAAACATATCTCCCGAATCAGCAGGCTCATCTATGGAAAAATCATCCATATCCGACATTTCATCGCCTATTCCGTCACTCATTCCCGGAGATTGTATGGGGTCCTCTCCTCCAAATGAGCTATCAAAATCCATACTGTCACTGTTGCCTGCTGCCGGCACTGCCTGCCCTGAAGCAATTGCTTTTATCCTTTTCATTGCTACCGGCGAGTATTCCGTATCGGGATAATATTCCATGTATTTCTTAAAAACATATTCCGAATGCTCCAATTGGCCCGCATTATAATAATATTCCCCGAGTTTAAAAAGTTCAACATCAGGATTTACCGTATCTGTTTCTCCAAGAACCGAACGAACCATCTTACCGATCCGCCGCAGCTGGTTGCTGAATACCCGGAGCATCTTCCTCACCACATTTACATTTCTGAGGATTAAGCGCTCAAAGTCGGCCAGTTGGAAGATCAAAACCACGGTTTCTCCTATAACCTGGGCTGTTTCTTCCCTGGGATATCTTCCAAGAGCCGATTTCACTCCAAAAAACTCTCCGTGACGCACATCTTCTTTTACCTCTTCTCCGGTATCCAGCTTGATGTAGGTGAGCACGACTCTTCCCGATTTCAGTATATAAATATACTCACTTTTGTCGCCTTCAAAATATATAATGGATCCCGATTTATAGACCCGTGGGATAACCCCTGTTGGCGAATTCCCTGCCATTGCTCCTCCCTGATTTTCTTAAAAACTACTTAGAACTCAAACTCTACCGGCAAAAAAGGGTATTCTTTTTTAAACCCCACTGCCCTGCTTATTCGTGTCAAAAGCCCGATTACATCTCCGATAATTACTTTAGGTCTTCCCTTTAATATAATTTCCTGGTATTCTATTTCTAATGATTCGAATAAGTCGGCAAATTCGATATCTCCGTATGCCGGTTTCCCATCAATGACTACCAGCATTATATCTTCCAGGTCCGCTGAGACTATTGAGCTCACCGGTGATATTCCATTGTCCCTGAATACGGTGATATCGGCAAGATTGCCTTTTTCTATCTTTCCGATATTATCCTGATGAAAGGCTTTTGCCGCGTTCTCTGTTACCATCTTAAATATTGTCTCATCCGGGAGTTCTTCCTCATAGGTATCTTCATAATGGACTTTATCAAAACGCATTTCGTAAAGAAGATTTTGCCCCCCTGACATTGGTGAATCGGTCCCGATGCAGACATTGATCCCTTTGTTCAGAAGCATCTTTATATCTGCTGTTTTATCAAACATAAAAACATTGGAATCCCCGCACCACACCACTGATGCGCCGCTTTTCTTAATCTTCTTCATATCCGCTTCAGTGAATGCTATTCCATGCACCAGTACTGAGTATTCCCCCAGTCCTCCTTCCTGCTCCAGGATATCCACACTTCGTATGGTTTCCCTGTCGAACCCTTCTGAGATATGAGTGATAAAAGGAATTTTTTTCTTTTCCGCCAGCTGGTACTCTATATTAATGCCGTCTCCCCAGGACAGGGGGAACGGCGCTACTGAATGAGCCAGAGTATAGCTCCTGATCGCTTTCATGGGCAGCGTATCATAATACTGCTTTGCCACAAAATGAGGAATATGATCCGACACGGTTGTTACGCCGGAAACCAGGTTCCTGTAGGCACCAAGCAAATACAGGTCTCTGCTCTCTATCTGCTGCCGTTCAACATACAGGTTTGAACTCTTCAGGTCATTGTCCCAGGGCAGCCAGTTCTCATATGGTCCGTCCCCTATCTTGGGATAATATGTTCCCAGGAGGTGATCATGAGCGTTTATCAGGCCCGGAGCTACAATTCCATCCTCTATTTCTATGGAAACAGAACTTTTTACTGCTTCCTTAGTGACCTGCCCTATTTTTCCCTTGCTAATGAGAATATTCTTATTCTTTCCCTTGTTGCCGGGTGAATAGAGTGTCGCTCCCTGTATTGACCAATTTTTCATTCTTAATATCCTTTTTCTTCCCTGCTCTTCACCCGAATCCGGGCATAGCTCCGCTGCCTCTTTTATAATACCGGAAATCGTCCCCGTCAAGTAAAATATACCCATACCGGGCGCACTTCCCGTTTTATATTATCGGGGAGGAATATAGAAAAATTCAGTATGTTTTTATTATAAATCCCTTGCTTTTTATTGTTCATTGTATTATTTTAAATTAGTCAGTTTCCTGGCCCGGAGAATTATAAATTATGACCATTAAATGCCCAAATTGCCATAAAGATGTAGATGAAGTCCTCATATGCGATATATGCGACGCTCCGTCATGCTGCGAAGAATGCGTTGATGACTACGAGCACATTTGTATCAGCTGCGACAACCTGTTGTGCAAAAAACACGCCAAAGAAGGGAAATGTAACTCATGTGAGCTGCAATATTGCCCTGACTGCATAGAATCCTGTCCAAACTGCAAATCCGCGGCCTGTCCCGACTGCCTCATGACTTGTGAAGAATGCGGCAAGGAAGGCTGCCTTAGCTGCCTCAAAGAAAACGCGGACGGAGACTATCTCTGCGAAAAATGCCGTAGTGAGGAAAAATCCTGTCCAAACTGCAGATCCGTAACCAATGACCTCACTACCTGTGATTTTTGTGAAACCGAAATCTGCTGTGACGACTGCTACCAGGATTACGAGCTGTATTGCTCGGAATGCGAAAAAATGCTCTGTAAAAAACACGCGAAAAAAGGGGTTTGCAGCTACTGTGAAGAGCAATTCTGCTCCGACTGCTTGAAAAAATGCTCGGTTTGCGGCAAACCGACATGCACCAATTGCCTGGATTCATGCACCTATTGCGATAGTGAATGCTGCCCCGAATGCCTGCAAACGGATGATGAAGGAGATACCGTTTGCACTTCCTGCACTGAATCGGAGGAGGAAACAGATGAGTCCGAAGAAGAGGAAGTAACGTTCATGGAGGTCTCTGAAGACGAAGAAGAAGAGGCTGAGGAAGAGGAAGAGGAATACGAGGAGGAAGCAGAAGAAGAAATCCCCGAAGGATGCCCTCATTGTTCAAGCACCAAAGGGCACCGCATCGACTGCGGTTTATGCTCCACACAAATCTGCTGCGACAAGTGCAAAAGGGACTACCAGTATAAGTGCAAATCTTGCAGGAAGCTGCTCTGCGAAGACCATGCTGAAGAAGGAAAGTGCCCTGCCTGCGGCAAGCAGTACTGTAACCACTGCACAGTAACCTGCGACTTCTGTGGAACTGTTGTCTGTTCCAAATGCCGTAATAAATACAGCTATAAAGGACGTGCCGGATGTCCCATTTGCGATGGGAAAGAAAAGAAAGATGATGTTGATATCCATAAAGAAGATCCCGTAACTCCTTTACGGGAAAGCCGGGAGGCCGCAAGCTCTCTGTCGGGCAGTTCATTAAGAAGCAGTTCGAGAAGCAGTTCGAGAAGCAGCTCGAGAAGCAGCTCAAAAAGTTCTTCAAAAAGCAGTTTCAGCAAAAAATCGAAAACTCAGGAGACGGGCGGCTCAAGCATGACTACAGTAATTGTGTTCATTATGGTAGTAACGGCAATTGTTTTGCTGGCAGCTAAAATTTTTAAATAAGAATTCCCTTTTTCATACATATAAAAAAAACAAAAAAGGGGAGGCATTTGCCTCCCCCTTTTTTATACTACTCAGTGATTAATCTCACCTGCTGCTATACATCCTTTGTCAATGACCTGGACATTTTGTATGCCATTCTATTAAGAGATGGTATACCGAATGTAAAAGATGAAAGAAGCGCGTAAGTATCTTTAATCGCTTCCGCCTTTGCCATATCAATGGCTACGGCATCTTTGCCTTGAGGAAGATCAAAAGTCTTTGGCCTGGTCTTCAGGATTGTAAGAACCCTGAGTCCGCCAAATTCTTTTTCACCGTAAATATTCACTTCGGGGTATTTCCCCACAACCTTCTTCACTCTTTCTTTAGCCTGCTTTAATAAGGCAGGACGATGTCCGAAAGAAAGTGCCCCCGTAGGACAGGTTGTTACACATGCAGGAATATCCCGTGAAGTAAAAGTACAAACGTTGCACTTATGGGCTTTTCCCTTTTGCACGATATCCGCGCCCATGTCATTAACAATTTTCTTTTCACTGACATACGGAACCGCGTATACACATGAAGATTCACAAGCGCCGCATCCAATGCATTTTGCCTGGTCAATGATCGTCCAGCCGTCTACTTTAGAGATAGCTTTTTGCGGACAAACCCTGACACAGTTTGCTTCTTCACAGTGGTAGCACTTCTTATGCATAATGTTCCATACAGGACGATCGGTTCCAACCTTTTCAAGTTTGGAGAACTTGACATGATTCCAGGTTATCGCGGAAAGTTCAGCAGGATTGGTATACTCGGTCCCTTCGAAGCCCTTAGTCTCCTGGCCCGGTAGTCCGTTCCACTCTTTACAAGCAACCTGGCATCCCCGGCATCCCGAACATTTTGTTGTATCTACTAAAAATGTTTTATCTGACATATCTTACCTCCTATACCTTTTCAATGTCTACCAGGAATGCTTTAAATTCCGGTATCATTGTATTAGCATCACCGATGTGAGGCGTAAGTTTGTTTGCCGTACCGCCTTTTTTAGCACAGCCATCACCAAAATGCCAGACCATTCCAACCATTTCAACCATCTTGCCATGGATCTTATAGGGCTGAACCCGCTCTGTTACCAGGGCGATAGATTCAATGGAACCACGTTTTGAACTGATTTTAACTTTGTCGCCATTCTTAATTCCCTTCTTTTTGGCAAGGGTTGGGCTTATTTCACAGAACATGTCAGGTACCAGCTCTGTTAACCAGGGCAGGTTCCGTGTCATTGCACCGGCCTGCCAGTGCTCTGTCATCCTGTAAGTTGTTCCAACATAGGGGAACTGGCTCGCGTCGCCATACTCTCCCCTGGTTGTAGGAAGAATAACCGTAGCAGGATTAACCTTCTGTGAATTCATTTTATTCGTTGTGGGACTTTCCATTGGCTCATAGTGTTCAGGTAAAGGGCCATCTTTAAGATTTTTAGCAAACAGACGTCCAAGGCCTTCGTTAAGCATAATAAAAGGATGCTTTGTTCCGGGCTTCCATCCGCCATCGGGAACATCACCAACCCACTTGTCTCCGTTCCACTTGATTACGGGCTTCGCGGGGTTCCAGGGATTACCTTTCAGGTCAACACTTGCCCTGTTGTAAATAATCCTTCTGTTAACCGGCCAGCACCATGACCAATTAGGATACATTTCAAGCTTGTTCGGAGCGTCTTTAAGACCTCTTCGAGCCATGTTGTTACCGTCTCCATTATAGCTTCCGCTATAGAGCCAGTTTCCACATGCTGTTGTTCCGTCATCCTTAAGCTTGGTAAAATTCTTAACCAGCTTGCCCTGCTCCCCGGTTTTTTTCCAGGTATAACCATTAATCTCTTTAGCGACCAGGTGCGGATCACACTCTTTTTCGTCTTTATGAGTATAGTTCCAGTTGGCTTTGAGGATAGGTTCGGCAAGTTTTCCGCCTTCTTTCGCGTAGAGCTTTCTTATTTCAAGAAAAAGCTCGTTTATGAAATCAAGGTCGGTCTTTGCAACTCCAGGAGGATTCTGAGCTTTATATCTCCACTGAGCCCATCGTCCTGAGTTGGAAACACTTCCTTCTTTTTCAACGGAAGAAGCCATTGGAAGAAGAAATACCTCGGTCTTAATTGCCTTTGGGTTGGCTCCGGGACGCTTCCAGAATATGGAAGTATCTGTTTCCCAGATATCCGCGCAAATAAGGAAATCGAGTTTTTCAAGAGCTTTGGCTTCTTTATCAGCGTTTGGTCCGCCAACTATTGGGTTTGTACCCATGAGGAGGCCGCCCTTGTGCTTCCCGGCATACATATCTTCAAATAATACAATATGAGGATATGGCTTGCTTGACTTGGGAACCCAATGAAAACCAAAATCATTCTCTTTTGTTGCCGCGTCTCCATACCATGCTTTCAAGAGGCTTGTTGTATACTTGGGATAATGCTGCCACCAGTTCGCACTCTTTGGATCTTTTGTTTTTGGAGTAACTCTATCTAAGTATTCAGCCAACGATCCATCAACGGGCTTGGGTATTTTTAAGTAACCGGGCAGAATGTGGTATAAGATACAATGGTCTGTTGACCCCTGTACATTAGACTCACCTCGAAGCGCGTTAATTCCGCCCCCTGCCATACCAACGTTACCCATAAGAAGCTGCAGCATGGCATAGGTCCGGATGTTCTGGGTTCCTATGGTATGCTGTGTTGTTCCCATTGCGTACATAATGGTAGCAACTTTATCCTTCTTGTGAGTGCTGACATACATTTCAGCAATTTTTTTAAACGTATCTACCGGACACCCGGTAATATCTGATACTACCTTTGGAGTATATCTTTTTATGTTCGTCTTCATCAATTGATATACACAATTTGGATCTTTGAGCGTCTTATCACGCTTTGGTATACCCTTGTCGTCTTTCTGGTATGCCCAGGTGGAATTATCATACTCTCCACCATTTGCTCCCTTTTGGTATCCTGAGAAAAGACCGCTAACCTCATCAAAGCTATACTTTGGATTAACCAGCAATGAAGCGTTGGTATACTCAACAACATAATCCTTCTGAATTAAGTCTTTCTCAAGAGCATACCAGATAATACCGTTCATAAAAGCAATGTCTGTTCCCGGTCGTAAGGGTGCATAGACATCAGCCATTGAAGAAGTTCTGGTATACCGCGGGTCAACACTGATAAGTTTTCCGCCGTTGTCCAATGACTTCTGGACATACTTAAAAGAAATAGGGTGATTTTCGGCAGCGTTACTACCGATGATCATAATTACGTCTGCGTACTGGATATCATTCCAGTGATTAGTCATGGCTCCACGGCCAAATGTATTCGCCAAACTGGCGACAGTTGCGCTATGTCAAATACGGGCCTGGTGCTCTAAATATGATATACCCATTATCCTGGCGAATTTGGACCATACATAGCACTCTTCATTATCAAGAGCAGCTCCGCCAAGACCAAATAAACCATCGGTTCTATTGACGATCTTACCCTTTTCATCTTTTTCTATCAGAGTATTATCACGGGCATCTTTAATATGACGAGCCATTTTTGGAATGGCTTCTTCCCATGACATCTCCCCCCATTCAGTTCCGTTTGGTTTCCGGTACTGTACCTTTTTTAGTCTCCGGTCAATTGGGTTAACTGCGACTTGATAAAGCGCGTTACCTTTTGAACAAAGAGTCCCTTTGTTGATTGGATGATCCGGATCGCCTTCTACGTTGATGACCTTTCCGTTCTTTGCAGAAACGATGAGGCCGCAGCCAACGCCGCAATAAGGACAAATAGTTGTACTTTCTTTTGCGCCTTGAAGTTTATCCGGTGTCTTTTTACATCCTGTGAGAAATGACATCCCACCAAAAAACGCTCCCGCAGTTGTCACGCCGGACAACTTCAGGAAATCTCTTCTGGTTACAGGCATAAAAATCCTCCTGAATTTTTTTTCCCACTATACACATAGCGGCCATTTATATAACCAAAAATCTAATTGATCTGTGATTCATATAAATAATTGATTCACGTTATTTTTAAAATCTCATATGTCAAGGATTAATCCGGGAAGGGACCATGATTAATTAGAGAATACTATTCTTTTCTGCAGCGCGTCAATCATTTGAGGGAATTCCCCTACATACTGCTCTATTTTTTCAATATAAAAAACACGGGCACTCTCTTTTATACCTTCACCATATGTGATAAAATTCACAAGGTCAAATTCTTTTCCAATTGTCTTTACCTTGTTTCCAAAAACCAGGACCTCATCAATGACCACGACCCTTTAAAGCCGTTCATACAGGGGAAAAATTTCTTTTTTTATTCCGCGCAATACGGAAAGTGAGGAATCCGTATCATTTTTTAATACACCCTGCTCATAAAGAACGCGCAGCATCTTCTGTCTCAGGCCTGTCCAACTCTTTTGGAGAGGCACTCAAGGAGCCTGAAGGAAGTATAATAATGCTTTGATTGTATTGGAAATTTAAGGGTAAGTCAAGACTATTTACAAATATTTATTCAACTCTTCCACTAAAAAGTGTACTGTTGTTGAAGGGTTTGACCTTCCGGGATTTTTAGACGGATAATTCTTTAATAATTTTTTTGCTCTTGAAATAGCGGTTTGCTGCTTTTCTATAAGTTCTTCATACATATCTTCACTATTCTTCTTATATTTATCCCCCAAATGCTTCTCGAGTTTTATAATATAATCTTTTCGACTGATTGCCGAATCAAAATAGATAAAATGCAAAAGATACCAGAGTTCAAATGATTCGTTTGAATACGCTGTGTTAAAGCCATTCCTCTCTGCGAGTCCTATAGCTTTGTTAAAGTTATCAACCGGGAAGGAATCACGGTCAAAAACACACCATACCTGGTCAAATTTATCACCCCCCTTTTTTTCCTCTTCATTTATTTCAATAGTTTTTTCCACCAGGCTAACTGTATTATACCCTAATCCCTTAATATTTATCACTGCTGATGATGACACCCGGAAGGATTCAAAATATTTAGGCTCGGTTTTCTCCCCCTCGCAAACAATCAGGATTCTCTCTTTCGGGCAACCTCTTTCCCCATAGGGCCGGCTAAAGGTGTCTCTCTTTCTTTCCCAATGCTTACTTTTCTTTGCCACTCATTGCTCCAATTAATTCGGAAGGATCGCCAATAAAAGGAATAGCTCCGTATTTACCAAGAATATAATCTTTAGCAAAAGAAGCATCTGCTCTAACCTTATAGTCACTAAGAGAATACAGGTCTGTTGCTCCATACCTGTCTTTTTCAGTAAACCATAGCTGGTCTCGCCTGAATAATTTATTACTTAACAAATTTGTATCATGAGTTGCAAAAATCAATTGAGCATTATTCGGATTATATTCTTTTGAATTAAATAGTTGTATTATAAATTTTGTCATCAAGGGATGGAACCGTGCGTCTAGCTCGTCAACAAATAAAATCTTCCCTTCTTCTAACGTATCAAGGATTGGACCCGCCATAGCGAATATCTTTTGTGTTCCCTTAGATTCAACATCAAAATTAAACGCAACGTCTCCCCGTTTCTTATTCTTTTTATCATATTTTTGATGAAGACTTAACAAAATATTATCCTGCGACTCATCATTAGGAGCTTCATTTTTTTGAAGCACAATACCATAAATTCCCAAATCGGCTATTTTCAATAACTCAAATAATGCGTCCCGGAATATTGGATCATCAGTTCTCGCCAGAGTATAATCCAAATAACCCGCGTCATCCAATCCTGATATTATGTTTAAATCCAGAAACCAATTCATGATTTTTGTTGAAATTTCTCCATTAAATTGAGCCGCAACTGATAAAAACAAAGCATTATCTCTTGTTTTATCAATCAGGCCCTTCCCTTCTTTAAAATAACTGCCCAATTCAATGTTGTTTTTTTCACGAACAAAGAGCTTCGCTTCTTTTCCTTTTGGGGAGTAAAAAAGCCACTCATTATGCACTTCCGAGACATCAATCTCAAACCCATATCTATATCGTACATCCTCATGAATAAAAATAATTTCAAAAAGAGATGGTTCAAGCTCATTTTTGTCGTTTAACATAAACCTGGAAACAGGTATTTCTTCAAAAGCCTGGGTATTCTTAGATGAATTTATAACAAATAATTTCATAAAAGCTATCGCCTTTAGCAGGTTACTCTTTCCGCTGGCATTAGCTCCATAAACAGCGGCGCTTTTTAACAGGGGTAATTCTCCCGCTCGCTGACTTTCCGGAAACCTGGCAAGAAAAATATTTTCATCGCCAAACTCTTTAATTGGAGTAGAAGCAACCATGCTAAAAGTCGTCAAATCCCTGAAAGATTTATAGTTATTTACATTAAATTCAATGAACATATTTATTCCCGGAGTAGTAGAATATAAAAAATAGACTTAAAATATGAGAATTTTTCTCATATTTTAAGTCTATTCTACAACAAAGGTTCAATTTTTCAAGTTTTTTTTCTATATAATATAAAATAAATCAAATCAAAACCGGAACCGAAGGCCGACGCCTCCGCTGATTACCAGCTCATCAAGATCAATATAGGTACCATCCGCGTAATAACCGGCCTTCCGGTAACCGGCTTTTGCGGTAAAAGTGGCAAAATAAGTAAAATAAGTGATCCCTGCTGCCATTTCTACCGTGGGTACCAGCTTGTTGGCAAGGGTATCGTGGATAACAAGGGTAAAACCGGCAGTTCCGTCACCAAAAATGTCAAAATCCCCCAATCGCAAGAGATGAACCCGTAATCCCAGGGTTCCGAAGTGATGCGCGAAATTTGCGGCGGGGCTGTTTAACGCGAAATGAAGGCCTCCCAGGAGTGACCAGGTATCGGTCAGATAATAATCAAGATCAAATCTCAATCCATACTGGTTTCCGTCATGAAATTTGGACCAGGTAAAAAAACCGGTAATAACCAGGTTATCCTCAAGTCCAATAAAGGGAACCGGTTTCATATCGGCAGAGGTTGTTGGGACGATATATTGCGCCCTTGCGGGTGCGGGGAAAAATACTGATCCTGTCAATATGGTGAGACACAGAACCGCTAGAGCTGTTTTCTTTAGATTATTCATACCTCCCATCCAATCCCAGGTCTTTAAAGAGTCAAGGATTTTCCCAAAATTATCACAACAACTGCTTGACAAGCGCTAATATTAATATAAAAAAATATTATTGATAAAAATACCACACTCTACAATATTTGTCCCGAAACACCGAAAATATGTATAGTTGGAGAATATAAAAATGAAAATAGCACTTGGTTCCGACCATGCCGGAATAAAACTGAAACAACTGATACTAGATAAATTTACCGATATTGAATTTGAAGATGTAGGCACCTATACCGAAGAATCAACTGATTATCCCGACTGGATATCCATTGTAGGGACAAAGATTCAAGATGGCGAAGTTGAAGCGGGCATCGTTATATGCGGTACGGGAATTGGCGCTTCAATTGTAGCGAACAAGATAAAAGGCATACGGGCCGCTCTGTGCCACAACGGCCACCTGGCGGAAATGGCTAAAAAGCATAATAACGCGAATGTTCTGGCCCTGGGCGCACGGGTAATTGGTGATGATCTTGCTCTAAAAATTGTAGAGACCTGGCTCACGACTCCTTTTGACGGGGGACGGCACCAGAGAAGACTGGATAAAATTTCAGCACTGGAAGAAAACCAGCTGGAAAAATATAATAATAAACACTAAAGAACGGCAAAAGTGAACCTGGCAAAAAAGTATATTAAAATAGTATTATTACTAATAGCGGTCCCGTTTCTTATATTTCCCGCAAATGAAGTATCAAACACCAGGCATTTTTCCCCTGTTCCCCGGAAATCACTGGTCAATGCCAGGAAGATTTCCTGGAAGGGGGAAAAAGCCTATATTATATCGGATCTTTCGTACCAGGAAAACAGGGCTCCTGTTGTTACGGATATGATCCTGTCTTTTAATTATCCCGCGGGAAATCTTTTAAAAGACGATTCCAAAAACTATGCCATAAGAAGCGCGGCCTATACCTTTATCAAAGGAAGGGGCTCCCTGGGAAAGGGGTGCGCCCGGTTCAGGGGAAAGCCCGCGGGAGTTGTTTCCAACATTGAAAACAACCTGTGGCTGGGGAGATGCGGAGATCTCGGTTCTTTTACGATTGAGTTCCGGTTCCGTGCCCTGTCGACAAAAGACGGCAGTATTCTTTTTTCAAGGGTTGGGTACCTGTCGGGAGCCAAAAGCGGGATTGAGATATCTTTAAAAAAAGGGCGGATTATATCGAGGTTATATAACATCTTCGAAAAAGAAAACGGCCGAACCTACGACATAGCAATGAACAAAGGGCGGATTATTCGTAAAAAAAGATGGTATCATTTTAGCCTTAGTTTCGACAGGCTTTCCGGGAAACTATGCAAATACATTAACGGCAAAGAAGAAGAGGTTATCTTTGTTTCCCGTTTTAGAGAGCCCTACATTTCCGTGCACGCTCCTTCTTTTGGCTACAGGAACAAAAAGGGTGATATTATTTGTCTCGATTCTCCAATCGTGAATATAGGAAAAAATTATTCCGGCGATATTGATGAATTCCGGATTACCTACCTTGACTTTGTTAATCTTGAAAAAGAGACCGAAATTGCTTATAAAAATTACCGGGATCTAAAAATGGACGGGAGAAACCCCGGAAATACAGAAGGGATTATTACCAGTCCCGTGTACAGATTCCCCGCTACCGGCACAAAAGTAACCCTGTTCAAGTGGAGCGAGGTCCTGCGAAACAACACTTTTATATGGATGGAATTCAGGATCGCGGACAACCTTTTTTACCGCAGGAGCAAAAAACCAAAATGGTACAGGATTACCAATAACCAGAGGAACATTTTCTTACAGAAGCAGCCCGATTCATCATTCCTGCGCGGCAAATATTACCAATGGAGAGCTCATCTCATTTCATCTCCCAACGGCAGGAACTCTCCCATTCTGCATAAGATCAATCTCGATTACCAGGTAGATATGCCTCCGAAAAAACCCCAATTTCTCGAAGTGGTAAGAGCAGGCAACTCAGTTGTTCGACTCAAATGGAAAAAGAATGTCGCTTCCGACATACTTGGGTATAAAATTTACTATGGCGTACGGCCGGGTAGATATGACGGGATAATTACTTTTAGAAATAAAAAACGAATTACCAATTCTTCGGGCAAACCCGGAAATAATTTTATTGAAATAACCCTGAATAATTCAATAATTAATGAAAATAAAAACCGCCGCAAGCGCAGGCTGCTTAACTTTCCTCTACTGAAAAACACGGTTCTCTATTTCTTTGCCGTGAGCGCCTATGATTCATATAAGCCGGGCACTCCCTACAACCATGAATCAAATCTTTCCGGAGCGGTTTCCGCCCGTCCTTTTGCCGGATCCGAAATTATTGTAAAATGATACACGAAGACCGGGATTCCGGTAACGGCTCCGGAAATGAATTTGGTGATGAGTCTTATTATCCCGATCCTGAGGATTTTCTTCCAACTCCTCCAAAAGAAAAGGGGCCTTTAAGCAAATTTCCTTCAAGCAAGTATCTTTTTTCTGCCATGCTCTGTTTTGTTATCTTTGTTATTATGGGTTTTTTCTACTGGCAAAAATACCCTGTAGGGCAAAATTTCTGGGTTAGCGGTGAAAGTATATTCCAAAAGCATGAATACTGGCGTCTTTTTTCCGCGCTTTTTACTCATGGAGACGGCGTTCATCTTCTCTCGAATATGCCTCTTTTTATTATCTTCGGCTGGTTTTTACGTGCCTATTTTGGGCCGCTGGTCTTTCCCGGTGCCGCGATTTTTTCCGGCCTTATTAGCAATCTTTTTACTATCGCGGTTTACGAGCCCCGGGTCCGGCTCCTGGGTGCGTCCGGAATGGATTATGGTATGGTGGCGCTCTGGCTTGTCTTCTATGTCCGGCACGATACCGACCACCGGGTTCCTGTTCGTATTTTCCGGGCAGCCGGATTTGCCCTGGCCATGCTGGTTCCCACTACCGTACAGTCCACAACCAGCTATACAGCCCATGCTGCCGGTTTTGCTGCCGGGCTGGTTATTGGATTACTATTGCTTCCTTTTGTGCGGGTAAATGAGAACCCTTCTCTTACCCGGCCTTCTTAAGAATTGCTCTCACCTGTTCAACAGAATATTTGAAAAAAAAATCAAATAGCCCAAAATTAAGTTGCCAATTTTGATATTTTACCCCTGAATATAACCTACTAACCTATGAATTGTGAAATAAGGAAACACGAGATGAAAAAAGTACCATTTCCGGGAAAATCGATACTGCTTTTCACGGTATTTATATGCTCCTGTGCCTCTACAGGGCCAAAAAACAACAGCCGCCTGGAGTCGGAAAATCATATACTCAAAAAAAGGATTGTGCTTATTGAGCGCCAGAACAGTATTATTGAAGAAGAAAATATTGAACGAAAAAAAACGATAAAAAACAGGGAAGCAGCAATTGTAAGCCGGAACTCCGAAATAAGCTCTCTTAACAAAAAATACAAAAACGATATGGACCTGGGAAAACGAAAGTACGATAATCTCATGAAAAAAAACACCATCCTGGAAAAAAAGAGCAGTGAAAAGATCAAGGAATTAACCGCGTTGAATAAAAAGCTGGAAACCGACCTTGGCGGTGAGATTAAAAAGCTGAATAATGAAATTCGCCGGAAAGAAAAAGAATTCGCCGGAACCCTTGAAAAAACCCGTAAAGAAGCCGCTGAAAAAGAGTTTTCCCTCGCGAAAAAAATAGAACAACTTAAGCAGGATATCAGCAAAAAGAAAGAAACAATTCTCGACCATGAAAGCAAAATGATGGCCCTTTCCAGGGATATTGCCTCCGGGCAAAAACTGCTGGCTGAGCAGAAAGCCCTGGCACTAAAACAACAGCAGGAATTCACCAAAAAAATAAAAGAGCTTAACGAAGAGCTCAAAAAACGCCGCCATGAGATTGCGGGGAAAGACCAGGAAATCACAAAGCTCAAGACCACCTCAAAAAACGAAAAAACGATACTCCTGCAAAAGGTTGATAAACTTAAAAACAATCTTAACGACAAAAAAACACTCATTAACAACATGGACTCCAAACTCTCAAACCTCAAGGGAGAAGTAAATTCCCTTGAGTCTAAACTAAAAGAAAAATCAACTGAAAAGAAATAAAGTAAAAAGATAACATGAATAAAGTAAAATCCCAGGCAGCAACGATCATCAGGAAATTAGCCCTGGCTTTCCGGAACAGGAGCCACGGATGGCGACGCCCATGCACAATACACGACGTATTATTACATGGGTGGAGGAAAGCCAGGGCTAATTTCCGGCTGCACCCCCGCCATAGAAACAGGCAACTTTCGCAATTTATTATCACCCTGCTTCTTCTCCCGGGAACTCTTTTCGCCCAGGATCTTACCCTGGTTTTAACCACAAACCTTGAAGGGAATTTCTCCCCGCAAATAGAGAACCAGGAAAAAAACGATCCCTTAATTCTGCTGGGACAATCGATTGAAGCGGAAAAACGAAAAACTCCCCTGCTCTGGCTCGACCTTGGCAATGCTTTCTACCCCGGAGTCCTGTCCAAATACAGCGGCGGCAGGGCAATGATTGATTTTTTTAACGCCTTCCAATGCCGCTCCACCCTGGTATCGTCCAAAGACCTGAGAATTGGCGCCGACTCTCTGGAGTTTTTGCAAAAAAAAAGCCAGGCCGCTTTACTTTCCGGTAATATCATCAACGAAAACAAGAGCGGAAAAAAGAATCCTTTTAAACCCTATTTTATACACCAGGGAGGCGCGGAAAAAATAGCCTTTATTGCCCTCTCTTCAAATAAAATATTGTTTAATATCGCGGAAAAAGATGTTTTCAAGATCCGTCTTGAACAGCAGGAAAAAGCCCTGGCTAAAATACTTGAAGAGTTGAAAAACAAGGGCATAAGCCGCAGAATTCTCCTTTCCGGTCTTGAGTATTCCGAAAACATCACCCTGATAAATAAATTCAAAGAGATCGACCTGGTAATATGCGGCGGAGATAACCAGGGAAAAGTTCTTGAAGGAAAAATACTCAGAATGGACCTGGAAGGCGGCCGGTCCATAATTTCCCTCACTGCTCCGGCAGAATACTACCTGCTTCACCTCTCCCTGGGCCAAAACTTTGGAATAGTTCAAATAACTCCAAAGAAAACAAAGAATTATGCTGATATAAAAACTGACAGGTATCGTGATTTTATTAAGCGCATAACAATATGGAAAAAACAATCCGGCGATGCCGCAGGCAGGATAATCGCCAAAACAGAAGGAAAGACCTTTGAAATTGATTATAAAAAGATAGCCCGCCTTTTCCGCCACCGGTACAACGGGGAAGCGGCCATTATTAAAAAAGACGCCATACGCTCTTTTAAAGAAAAAGAAAATATTAAACGGATTTCCCTGCTTTCTTCTATCAACGATAATTATACGGTTTTTGTGTATAAACTGACGGGCTCGCAGCTGCAAACCGTGCATGGAGCTCTTCCTGAATTTTATTTTGATGGTTATGAAAATAGTAAAATTCAGGACTACGCGCTCACTTCCTCACGGTTTTATTCGATAGTTTCAACACAATCGGTATTTGAACGGGTAGAAACGATTTTGGGCACCACTGTTCCCTATGAAAATACCTGGAAAGATATCCCGGAGCTCATAACAGAAGATTTAACGGGGAAAGAAGAAAAGGTCTTGTACCGTAAGGATTTTGATTATCTCGATGGGCGGTTCCGTTCAACTATTGATATTTTTCTCTCGGGTTTTTATGAAAATTCCTATGTAAAAAAAGGAGATTCCATAAGCGCGCCAGCGGGGCAGGCATCGGAATCATTTAAAAAGTGGGGCACTGAAAGCAAAATAGACCTTACGATATATAACGACCTGCACAAGATCGTTATCACCCCGTATATTAATTACGCGAAGCAGGAAGATATTTATCTCAACAACCTGCTGAGGGGAACACTTTTTTATAAACTGAATATCGATTTCCCCGCAGCACCATATCACAAGTCACAGGTCGATTCCGTGGTTGCCGAAGTTGAAGGATTACGGCCAACCCTTATCCGGGAAACGCTGGGGAGCGACATTGAAACCGAATACATAACCGGAAAGATTGGTATTGGTTTTGAAAAAAAGGTTCATGATCCTGTGGAAGACGCCATATACGGTTTTGAAACAATACTAAAATTCAATATTGATTTTTTAAGTTATTTTTCATATTCCCTGAACCTGGACTCATTTCTCTCACTCACCAGTTCCGAAGAGGAATCATCCAGCGGCGGGTACATAAAAACCGATATTGAAAACGCGCTTTCTTTTAAAGTCAGCGAACTTATAAAACTTTCTTTCAAGCATAAATGGTATCATTATTATTCGATTAAACTTGAGGAGCATTATTATAACTCCCGGTTTATTACTTCCCTGGATCTCAAGACCGATTTTAAGCTCTATTAAATTTATCCAGCCAGTCCTTTACAATAAGGCCGGTGCCGAAATTCCAGGGACGCAGCTTTTCCGGGGGGATCAGTTTATATTCTGCCAGTTCTTCTCCCAGTTTAATTTCTCCCGAGGTTTTTATACAATAGGCAATAAGCAGCTGGTTTGCCTCAAAAAGCGAGTAAAGCCCCATAAATGAGTCAATTTCGGCATCCAGGCCCACTTCCTCTTTAACCTCACGGACAATACCGGTTTCCGGGGTTTCGTTCTTTTCAAGAAAGCCCGTAATAAGCCCAAAGACTTTTTCCGGCCAGGCATTGTTCCTTGCCAGGAGAACAGCTCCATCATGTTCGATCATGGCAGTTACCACCGGAACCGGGTTGTCCCAGTAAACATAAGCGCAAGACTCCGCAGTACAGGCAAGCCTGTCCCGGCCGTCTATCTCTTTTGAAACCAGTTCTTTACCGCATAAAGGACAAAAGCTGAATTGTGTCATTTTTTTATCTCCTTTGGGGATAGTTTGAAGTTTGAAGTTAAAAATTCAACAATTTTTATTTTTTTGCAACCCGGAACAGAATTACCTGTCGTTATATGTGTACGCAGGAAATTTCAAACTTTCTTGAGAAAAAAGACCATGATAAAGGAACAATTTATGATAGGAATGATTATAGCAGTAATATACCTTACCTGTGTATGTATTGGCATACACATTATGACAGAATTAAGCAATATATCTCAATAATGGGTTGATATACAGAGCATAATAGCTAATATTGGAAAAAAAATAGTAATTATGTCGATACTATTATAAGGAGAAACCCATTGCAGCCAACACCATCAGCAGCAGCACAAGTAATTGTAACAATAATACCTCTTGTAGGGATTGTAGCAGGGTGCACAGTAATATTTTTTTCCCTGTTATGGAATTATAAACAAAAATTATTGATGATAGAAAAAGGGCTGGTAAAGCAGAAGGCATTCGATCTGGACGCGTTCAGCCTTTTTTCCGGAATTATATTATTCAGCATTGGTTCCAGCCTGGTTACTTTTTTTATCATCAAAGAGGGATTTACGTACGGAGTCTTAGGCGGGTTAATACCCCTTTCCATTGGATTTGGACTTATTCTGTATTTTGTTATACGGCAGAAAATGAATAACAATAACAATGAAAAGTGACAAAACTCCCGATGAAGTAATTGTTAAAAGAATACTTAATGGAGATACTGACAGTTTTACGATCATTGTTGACCGTTATCAGAAGATTGTTTTTAGCATAGGCATGAGATTCTTTAAAAACGAAGATGATTCTTATGATTTTGCCCAGGAAGTATTCATCAAGGCGTACCGGAAAATGGACTCTTTTAAAGAGCGGTCGCCTTTTCGTTTCTGGTTAACCAGGATTGCCTATAATCACGGCATCAATAAAATAAAAGCCGGGAAAGAAGAGATCAAGCTTCCGGAAGAGGCTTTAGAGGGTGAAGAAAAAAATCCCGAAATGCTTCATTCGGAATCTGAAGTAAAAGAAGTTTTATTAAACGCGATTGATCAATTAAGTGAAAATTATAAAATCTGTGTTGATTTGTACTTCTTTTTGGGATTATCTTATAAACAGATCAGTACTATTACCGGTTATCCCGTTAATACGATCAAATCGAATGTATTTAGAGCCAAGCAGGCTCTCAGGGATAGCTTAAAGGGAACAATAGCAGAGGAATATTATGAAGTGTAACAAAGCCATAGAGCGCTTTCTCGAATTGGACAATTATACCGCTTTGCCGTTTTCAATACGGCTCCATACCACTTTTTGTCCAAAATGTGAAAATGAGATATTTTCTTTACAGGAAAAATTTAATTCTCTTCATAATGCTGTTCCCTTTAAGCCGGAATTCGATATCACCAATAGCGTAATGAGTGAAATTGCGCTGCTTGAAACAAGTTACGAGCACAATGTTTCCAATTTAAAATGGTTCTCAGTTGGAGCAATAATTCTGGGCAGCATCTTTCTTATTCCTTTTAGCAACAATCTTTCCTGGCTCAGAGTATATTTTGGCGCGAACCTGGAAATTCCCCTCAGCATTGTTATGGGACTTGCCATCAGTGTCTATGCCGTTCTCTTCATAGGTTCCCACCTTGAAGAGCTCAAAAAAACAAGCCGGAACCTTGAAAAGGTACGGTTTATTGGAAGGTTCTTCCGGGCGCGGACTTGAACCGTTGTGTATAGTTTGCACCCTTTTTTATATTGACCTCAATAAATGCTTCCTTTAATAATGTAAACTATGGAAAATTCAACTGAAATTAAGCTTAACAATCTCAAGGAGATTCTCTCCTCTATGGGCAGCCTTATAGTGGCCTATTCCGGGGGGGTGGACAGCACCTTCCTGGTTCATATCGCCCATAATGTTCTCAAGAATAAGCTGCTTGTGGCAACGATCAATTCGGAGTTATTTTCTTCCCATGAGATGTCTATGGCAAAAAGCGGTCTTAATAACATAAATATCGAACATTTGATAGTTCCCGCTCATGTTCTTTCTATTGAAGAGGTTGCGTCAAATCCAAAGGACCGCTGCTATCACTGTAAAAAAGAGGTTTTTACCCGTATCAGGGAGCTGGCCGATTCCCGCCTTATCAAATATATTGCCGATGGCTCCAATTTCGACGACAGGGGCGATTACCGGCCCGGAAAAAAAGCATTGGAAGAGCTTGGCATCCGGAGTCCTCTTGATGAGGCACAGCTCACCAAGGATGAGATCCGTGTCCTGTCAAAAGATATGGGTCTGGATACCTGGGACAAACCGGCTATTCCCTGCCTGGCTACCCGGATCCCCTATGGGACCAGGATCACAGAAGAAAAACTGACCCGGATTGAAACCGCGGAAAAATATATTCATACCCTGGGTATAAAAAACGTGCGGGTACGGGATCACGGCGATATCGCCAGGATCGAAGTCCCGGCTAACCAGATGACCCTGATAATTAATCCTCCTGCTGCTCACCGCATAGCTGCTGAACTAAAGGATCTGGGTTTTGTATATATTGCTCTGGATATTGAAGGATACAAAATGGGAAGTTTAAATAGAGGAATTACATAAGCCCCCCAACCCCCAAAGGGGGCGCAAGAGATCTTGCCCGGAATTTTGTTCTTTCGCCCCCTTTGGGGGCTGGGGGCTCGCAAATGAAGTGTCTTAAAAAGAAAATTCTAAGGAAAAAAAATGGATAAAGAGAAATTATATAAACTCCTGGAAGGAGTTAAAGACCAGTCAATAGATATAGATACGGCGCTTCATTCATTGAAGTCCCTTCCCTACGACGACCTGGGATTTGCCAATATCGACAATCACCGGGCTCTGCGGCAGGGTTTCCCTGAAGTAATTTTCTGCCAGGGGAAAACCCTTGAGCATATACGGGGTATCGTTGAACGATTATCGGCCCAGCATACTCATATCATCGGAACCAGGGCAGGGAAAGAGGTGCATGAGAATTTAAAAGAGGTGCGGGACGATGTGGAATATAGTGAAATTGCCCGTTTTATTCGCGTGGGTAAAGTCCCTCTGCCCGTGAACAATAAAAAGATCCTGGTTATTACCGCAGGCACTTCCGATATTCCTGTTGCCGAAGAAGCTGCCTTAACTGCCGAGTCCATGAGCAACAAAGTTGAACGTCTTTTTGACGTGGGTGTAGCAGGCATTCACCGGCTCTTTGGCAGGATGGAGACCCTGCATGAAGCCAGTGTAATAATTGTTGCCGCGGGAATGGATGGGGCACTGCCCAGTATTCTTGGCGGGCTGGTGGATGTACCGGTTATTGCGGTTCCCACCAGTGTGGGGTATGGAGCCAGTTTCGGTGGGATTTCGGCCCTCCTTACGATGCTGAATTCGTGCGCGCCCGGAGTGGTTGTTGTTAATATAGATAATGGATTTGGCGCGGGGTATGCGGCTTCTATGATAAACCAGGGGAAAGAAGACAGTTCGAAGTTCGAGGTTTAAGGTTCGAAGTTGGGAGATAAAAAAAGGAAGAGACGCCGGGGTGGCGTCTCTTTTAGATACAGGTCAAGTTATTAGTACTTGATGATGTAGTTAACGTAAGCGTTTACCGGCCTGGTTTCTTTCGCGGTCCGGGGAACTCCATTGGTTCCATCCGATTCCGGATCCGTTACTTGAAATCCGGCTGTAGTTTCATTAGCACCCTCAGATCTAAGACCAGGACCTGCACCATCTTTGTACACAACAACAACAGGATCGTCCAAACCATCAGAAGTATTTTTATGTTTGTGATAATGGCCCTGGAAAGCATCGCCCTGGTAAGAACCGACTGCATCATCCGGATTTCCTATATATCCACCAGCATTATCCAACTGGTACGAATAAGAATAAGGACCAAATTTATCAAAAAACCAACGTGAATATCTATTATTAGCATTAGGATCTCTACCAGTACCATTATCAACACCTCTTAAAAATACACCTCTTAGATCTGGAAGATTAAAATTCTCATCATCAACAGAACCCCATGCCGTACTAATAGCCTCCCAGAGTTTTTCATACTTCCCGGTTCTCTCTAACGACCTTCCGTCACAAAGTTCCCATCCATCAGGCGCATCATCTTCGGTAACCACACCGGCAAAGGGAACAATAGTTCCCGGAGGAGCGGACTCAAGGAATTTCGTGTCAACAGTGTTTGATAAGTCACTGATACTTGAAACATTATCCAGAATTCCATCAGCCAGGTTTGCAACCACTGTGGCTCCGGTGCTGTCTTCAACTTCAAGACTGAGGTTTTTGAACGTAAGGGTTTTTGTGCTGCCATCAAGGGAAACACTTCCAAACGTGGTATCCAGGTCATCAACCGTGGAGTACATATCAGTAACACGGGTATCCATATCCAGGGTATCCATATAAATATCAACCCCGGTAAAGGTAATCAGATCAGTGCCGGTAGCCCTGGTAACATCTTTAAACAGGTCCTCAAAATAACCGACCCGCCCTTCATGACCGGTCATGTCGGCAGTGACAGCGCCTTTTTTAATATTAACAGCCACATCATTAAAATTAACAGCAGGAGTGCCGGTTCCTTTGTTAAAGTTAGTGTTTACATTGTTAAAGGAAGCAGAGCCGTTTGTATACGTAAGTGCGTTACCGGAAAAATCAACAGCTCCACCGGAAAAATCGATATTGCCGTTATTAAAAGCAACAGACCCGTTTGTATACGAAACCGCAGCATTACTAAAAGCAGCGGAACCGCTATTAAATCCAAGGGCCATATTGTTAAACGTAACAGCTGTAGCAGCAGAGCCCCGGTTCAGCACCAGGTTCACCCCATTAAATGTAATAGTATTCGCGTCTGTCCTGATAAGCCCGGCAAGAAGATCATTTATGGGTCTCAGATCTTCACCCCGTTCCCCTGAAATTGTTTCATGAAGAGCCTCCATATCACCGGTAACCTGCGTACCCTGGTTTTTTAAAGCAGCCCTCAAATTTAAAATTTCCTGCTTTAAAATCTTGATATTCTTATCTATAGCAGAAAAACTGAAATTATCCTCCAGGTCTTCCAATGACCCCTCCTCGGTTTTCTCTTCCGAATTACTGTTATTGCGAAGTCCCTCTTCACACCCTGCAAAAGCCAGGGTGAAACCAAACAAAAAACATACAAGTCCCAGGTTAATAAATCGTCTCATTGTGTCCTCCATAATAGTTGTTGTAGTTATAATAAAAATTAATCATAAGCCGGTGATTCTCCTGTTACGGGGGGCACTTTCTTTTTCATACAGCGTAGTCACTTGCCTATAATAAGAGTAATGCAATTCCCGGGGCTGAAGGGACAAATTTTTTAATTTTTTTTTAAATTTCTTAGACGAGAAGGAACCAGGGAGATTTTTCTCTCAATTTCGCAAATTTTATCTTGTCAAAACTGACCAGCCCCGGTATTGTGTACATATATATAAAAAGTTAAAACATTATGGAGGGTACCCTAAAATGGGTAAGGTGAACCGGTTTACCAGGAAAACGGTTTCCCCATTTTGGAACTCTAAAAACCAGGAATCCATTAATGTTTAAAAAAAGAGTAATATTTCGCGGTTTATTCTCTATTATCGCGATAACTGCCGTTTTCACGGGAACACTTCAAGCAGCTCCCCGGCTAATAATAAAAGATTTCGACAACAAGATAGACTTTACCAACCAAAAAGTCCTGCTAATTCAAAAAGGAGACAATTCCCGGTACAAAGAACCGGGTTATGACGACTCCGGGTGGGAGCCTGTTACAGTCCCCTCGAATTGGAACAAACTCTACCCGGAATGGACCGGCATTTGCTGGTACCGGCTCCATATAGCATTCCCGGAGCAGCTGCCTCACAAATCCCTGGGAATCCGCCTGGGTATAATAATCGATGTGGATGAGGTCTATTTTAACGGAAAACTGATAGGTAAAAGCGGAACATTTCCCCCGCTGCAGCAGTCATCCTATGATAAAAAGCGGGTATACGAGATCCCAACAGCACTAATAAAGCCGGGTGAAGATAATATTCTGGCAATCCGGGTAGCGGGAATTTTTCCCTATGCCAATGGGCTCATAAAAGGCAAATTCTGCATAGCATCCATGCAGAGCCTGCAAAAAAATTACCTGGTAAAAGAATTTTCCGACCTTTTTTTTATAATATTTTACCTGGGAGTGAGCATCTATTTTGGCCTGTTTTTTTTAAAAGGAACTACGGGCAAGGAATTCTTATACTTCTCATTACTGTCCCTGAGCTCGGCAATCTACCTGTTTTTAAGAACGCAGATAAAATATTTCATTTCCGATGATTTTTTACTCTTAAAACGCATAGAATATCCGTTTCTTATACTAACCTTTTCCTGCGCCATGGAATTCTTTACGTTCTATTTTAAAAAACGGCACACCATCATACATTACGCCTATTATTCCATAGCGGCAATATGCCTGCTCCTGGTATTTTTTACCAATGATTTTGTATTCTGGCACTATATTCTGCATTACATAATCCAGCCTTCCTGGATTATTCCAGGATTTTATTTTTTATATACATTGTTGTATGAGTCCAAAAGAACAAAGGAAGCACGGTATATTCTTGGTTCTCTGGGACTGCTGGCACTGGCGGCCATAAACGATCTCATGGTTTCGAGATTTTTGTATAATTTTGTCCGAATATCTCACTATGCCTTTGCTTTTGTAATCCTGGGGATAACTATCATCATGCGGAACCGTTTTGTGAGCCTGTACCAGGAAGTGAGAGACCTGAAGAAGAAAGAAGAGCAGCATCAGAACAATAAAAAAAAGACCCAAAAAACCGCAATTACTTCCTATTCAAAGGACAGGATAGAAGAAGCTCTCTCCATAATCCATGAAAAGTACAATACCGACATATCCAGGGAAGATATAGCCCGGATGATCGGGTTTAATCCCGATCACCTGGGAAAAGTTTTTAAGGGATATACGGGCAAGAAGATCAGTGATTATATCAATGAAGTAAGAGTAAAAGACGCGGCAGAACAGCTGCTTAAAACAGACGAAACCATTATAAAAATAGCCTATTCCGTTGGGTTTGAAAGCCTCTCTACCTTTTACCGGGTCTTCCAAAAAGTAGTGGGAGAATCCCCCAGTAATTACCGGGAGGGGAATAAGGTAATCGGTGGCCCAGGAGGGCCAGGTAATCAGTAATCGGTAAAGAACAGACTCGTAGAGACGTTGCATGTCTCTACGGCTTCTTCTTCTCTTAACCGATCACCGATTACCTTACTTTTACCCCACTTTTTCATTCCCAGATCAAGATTTATCTGATATTGGGAAGACAATCGACTACATAATATGATAAATTATTAATACCAGCCGGACGGTTTTAGTTTTTTTACGGCATGGTTAAACAAAGTTCTCAATAAATTAACAAATAATTTATAAAAAACACAAAAATACAGAATAGAGAGCTTAGCAGGAAGTATTAATTTCATAAATAATCATAAGGGAGTTAATATACTCTCTCATGAGAAACAACATGAGAGAGCTATTTTTATTAACTCCTTGATTTAAAACAAAATCAGAGGAGAAACTCATGACACTAAAAAAATCTTTTATTTTCTTTACAAGCTTATTCTTTTTGTTAAGCTTTTCTCTAACACTTTTTGCCGGGTCCAATGATGACCCTGAGAGCGGTTTTCATATCACCCCGACATTACAGGTTGTAACAGACAATTCCGTAGGGATTATGTGGGAATCCTATAATTCCGATACCGGTACCATCAAGGTTTCAACCAATTCCAATATGAGCGGAGCCATTACTCTGAGCTCATCTTCATCAAAAATCCATAAAGTTACGGTAAACGGTCTTTCCGAGAATACCCGTTATTATTATACGGTTTCCACGGACGGCGCTGCCACTTCAACAAAATCCTTTGTTACCACACTGCCAAAAGGTGACACATCATCTTTTAGATTTATTGTTTATGGTGATACAAGACTTGCTCCCTGGTACGAAGATATTGTTGCCAAATACGGTGACAATGACGACCATCTTCCCGTATGCCAGAGCATGATGAGTTATTCTCCCGACTTTCTCCTTCATGTTGGAGACTTTGTCTATTCCGGTAAAGATATGGACGATATATACAA
>JAAENB010001332.1 GCA_024224995.1 bacterium
CCTGTTATGCTCATGAGCAATTCCCAGGGCATGGCCAAACTCATGGATCGCGTTCGACCGGATCCAGTTCTCCCTTCTTGCTGCGGTAAACCAGGAAAAACCTGAACATGCTGTCCAGTTGCCGCTTGAGTCCGTACAGCCCCAATTATTAAAAGTAAAATTCAAACTCATGCCGTCTACCTGGTGATCCAACTGATCGCCAAGCCCATGCGTATGTGGACCAACATCTTCAATACGAATACGGATATCTGCTCCTCCCGCACCGCACTGCCCCCAACCGGAAAATTGCAGATTGGAATTCTCGGCCCAGGTCGTTTCAATCGAATCCCTGACCCAGCCTCTTTCCGTTGCATCGCCTGCTCCAGGATTCTCCCAACAGACAGAGATGCCTGTATGGTCCCAGAGAACCGTACTTAAATAATACCCTTTTTGAACGCCTCCCCCAATTGGGCCGTCTTCCTGCTCCGCGTTGATAAAACCATCCATTTCATCATTTCCGATTTCACAACCTGCTGCTCCTATTAACATCAACAGAAGCAGTCCTGAAAAAATTACCGGGACAGATTTGTCCCCACACATTTTTTATCATTACCGGTTTTTTCTCTTTACAATTTTTTCAAACAGGATAGTTGTAATTATTTTCTTTATAGGAAAGCAAAAAAGCAAAAGAATATCATGCCTGCAGCTATCAGCATAATATTCTTTGCCTTTTCCGGTTTACTAAGTTACTAGGAACCCTTCAAATTACCAAACAACTTCCCTAACTGCCCAACAATCTCTCCCCCGCCAATAACCGACAGGTTCGTGATCTTGTTGCTGATCTGCTCTACATACTCAAGCTCTTTCAGCTTCAGCAGTACAGGATTATCTTCCATAAGCTTCGCCGTATTCAGCAGGCTCCGAGTGGAAGCGGTTTCCTCTCGCCGGGTAATGATGTTTGCCTGGGCCTGTTTTTCCGCTTCAATGACCTTGCTTAAAATGGTTTTCATTTCTCCCGGGAGAATTATATCTTTTACCCCGGCATACATGAAAGTTATACCCCATTCTTTCGCGTCTTTTCCAAGCCGTTCAAGAACAAAGGTTCCCACTTCTTCTTTTTTTTCCATAAGTTCATCGAGCTTGTACATACCAACATACTCACGGAGTATAAGCTGCACCAGTACATACAGCTGGTTTTGGAAATTTTTAATATCAAGTACCGCTTTTACGGGGTCGGCGATTTTGTATTGCGCCACAAAATTCAGCCGCAGGGTTACTTTGTCCCTGGTCATAATCTCCTGGCCCGTAATATCCAGCTGCTGCTGCCGCATGTCAACTTTTTCAACGCCTACTTTTGTGTACCCGTTCAGAAAATGATATTTTCCCGGCTTTAATATCCGCTGATATTCTCCGTCAAAAGTCAGCAGTCCGGTTTCGTACGATTCTATTTCATATGTATTCACTATTTTATTATCAATATTTTTAATGGTGGCGTTTACTGCTTCAGGTACTTCAGGTTTCCTGAGATCAAGTATTACAAAACGGTGCTTTTTTAAAACATTCCAGAAGGCGTATTTTCCGGGCAGTAAGGTTCCGGCAAAATGGTTGTCTTCAAAGTGCAGAGCCACTTCTTCATCTTTTACATCTACAACATCCAGCTCTCTTTTCAATTCTTCATCATCAAGATAGAGGTTGAGATTTTTTCCTGTTACAAAGGGATGATTCACATTAAGAATATCAACATTCTTTCCCATGAGTATTCCATTAAAATATTTTCCCGGTTTTAGCAGGGATACATAGTTCCCGTCTTTGTAGATAAGTCCGCGCTCGTCTTTTTTGATTATTGTTCTCATTGTTTTACCTCTTTTAAGAAAGTTCAAATTTGCCAGCCCCCCAACCCCCAAAGGGGGCGCAAGAAATCTTACCCGGAGCTCTTGCGCCCCCTTTGGGGGTTGGGGGGCTGGCAAAAAAATAACGTTTACAGAGAAACTCTCCTGTGCTCGCGGCGGGGTTTTAATTGACAAACCGTTATGGAAGCAAAAGTGTTTGGAGCGGTCTCGCGCGAGTATTCACGGAAGATGGCTCGCAACAGTTGTGCTTCCGGCCCGGCTGTGTTTTAGAACCACAGGCTTTGAGCATAGCGCCCCTGTTCAGTTGATCCCTGAACAGGCGCTGAGAGTTTCTCTTAAAACGCGGTGAAAATTTTTTGAGAAGTTTCCAGCTTCTTTTTTTACCAAAGGCGTGTTTATCAGACACGTGAAGGAATCGAACCTTCTAAGATCGTTGCTTCTACCAATTGAGCTACGGTTCTCGCGAACCGACGGGACTCGAACCCGCAACACACGATGTTCTGTATCATGTTCTTCATAACCTTCAGCATACCCTTCTTCACCGAAGGGGCACTGCAAGGCATCATGAAACCTGAACATAGAACATTATAAATACTTATGATACCGTTTATACTTAGTTATATTGCACGTTTCGTGCCAACTGGCGGAGACGGGAAAAAAAAGAATAATTTTTTTTAAAATATTATAAGATTTGAGAAAAAAAATGGTTTTGGAGAAAATAACGCGGGTTTTTTGATGTTTTTTGGTTCATGAATAGGAAAAATCCATGAAAAAATAAAGATTATTGAAAGATATCCATTAAAAAGCACATATACTTTACATAGTTTTATATATTTTTATAATATATTAGAAAATATTATAAAAATAAACCTGAAAACATAAGAGGACAGCGCCGGGCTGTCCTCTTACTATCCGGTTAACGAAATTATTGCTCCGGATTTTTTCTTTAGAAAATGAGCTTCAGGATCTTTTCGACTTTTCTAATTTTCCGGTTTTCAAGCTTTGAAGCGCTGTCGGCATTAGCATTGGGATTCTCTGCCTGCTTTGTGTTGCCAGGCCAAGAATTTAATTTCAGTATTTTTTCATATCTCAGTTTATTTAAATTCATATTCAAATTGTTTTTCTCTGCAATGGGAACAATTCGAACTTCAATGTCAGCAAGCTCTATTCCGCTTGAAACTGATCCCAAACAGGTTGCATAATCATTCGCGCCCATTTCGGACTTTAGTCCTTTTACCAATTTATCAAATAGAAGCATCTTCATAACTCCCGGGCTATAGGTTTTTCCTTTACCAAAAACATTAAACATTGCGAAAAACGCCCTCTCTTCAGCAGCTTTTTGTGAAGAAAAAATTTTTAAACCCAAAAAATGATTCAACGTATACGTCCCCTGGTATGCTTGATACAAACGGAATAGCGGATTTCCATTCGCATCATGTAGTTTTTCAACTACAAAAGTATGCATTCCCTTGTTAATCTTAAATTGAGCCAAGCCCGTTCTCTTATCACTCAACCATGCCTCTATCATGTTCCCGAATTCATTCCCAACAGTTGCTGATCTTTTAAAGCAAAAAACCATATCGTCGGGATTAGTCTTCTTATTGAGTTGAGGATAGAGGAACGAAACCGGTTCATATGTATTAAGATCACCTATGGGCGGTTCCATAGCCATAAACTTCGCAAATTCCAGGAAATCATTACTAACAATCTCTCCTTCCGCGAATACCGAACTACCCGGCACAAGAAACACTCTTGAAACCGCAGACGCCACTGATACATTAAGCATACTATTAAATGTTACTTTCGATCTTTCCATTGCTATATTCTCCTGTCTATTTTTGTGCCTGCCTCACAGGGAAACAGAATGATAATTTTTGTTGCCGTTTAAGCTCCTTTTGGGCGGCAACATATTGTATTACATTTAGCAAAAAAAAATCGGACACAAAATCCGGGTTTTTTATTCCCGGGGCAAAAAAAGCCCCGGGACAGATCTGTCCCCACAAAAAAATAATCTGTCTGCAAAAATCGTCATTTTGTACTGGAAGACTCTCCCCGGGGATTTTCCAGCGGAGGGAAGATGAAAAAAAGAGGACGGTGTTTAACCGTCCTCCTGTCTCTTGAAAAGATGTACGCGGGTTATTCACCGGCATTGTCAGTGCCGGAGCTATTGCTATTGTTTAGGCCGCCGTGCTTCACTCTGTTTAATCGCTACTGGTAAATCAGGTACAAAAGTAGGCCAAACATTATACCGTATATCCTTTAATCTCAGTTTCTTTAAATTATTATCCAGAGTTTTGGGATCAGGAATGGGAACTATACGAACTCCTATATCAGCAATTAATACTGTATCTGTTCCTCCAAAACATTCACTGTACACCTGTGAGGACATTTCTTCCGTTAACCCATTGAGCAAATGGCCGAATAGATACCTATACATAGCTTCCTTAGTATAAGTTTTTCCCTTGCCTAATTTTTTATACATTGCTTGAAAAGCAGCTGCGTTATATATTTTAGAAGATTCGATGAGACCTAAACTTTCTCTTAAACTATATTTTCCCTGGTATGCTTGATACAAGCGAAATCTTGGTTGATCTTTTTGATCAATGAATTTTTCAACAGCAAATGTATGCCTTCCATTATCAATCTTAAATTGAGCCAAACTCGAGCTCTTTTCATCCGCCCAGTCATCGATCATTTCATTAAACCTTCTATCCAGAACAATGGACCCTTCATCTCTATTAAAATAAAAAACTCTATCTTCAGGATTTTGAGAAGGAACCAGGGCTGAAACCGGGTAAAAATCATTATTATCTTCATTATAGTGAGTTATCCCGTTATATATTTGATCGCCCGAGGCTATTACCATTAGTCCGTAAGCGGTAAGATCACATATTTGTGGTGCTTTCCTCTCTGCATCTTTACGAAATGCTTCATTAACCGCTTCCGGTTGCTGAAATGCCGCCATTTTTGCTTGAACTTCTACTTGCAGCCATACCGGTACAAGTAACGCGAAATCTTTTGCTTTTTCATAAAACGGAGTTTCAATGACCTCTCCCTCAGCGAATACCGTGCTTCCCGGTACAAGAAACATTCCCAAAACCAGGGCCGCCGCAGCAGCCTTAAACTTACTCTTAACGGTTGCTTTCGATTCTTTTGTTTCTTTCATTGTCATATTCTCCTGTTGATTTTTTGTGCCTGCTTCCCAAAAAAACAGAAAGATCTTTTTTGCTGCCGCTGCTCCTTTCCGGCAGGCGGCAACACTTTGTATTACATTCAACAAAAAAAAAGCGGACACAAAACCCGCTTTTTTTATTCCCGGGGCAAAAAAAGCCCCGGGACAGATCTGTCCCCACAAAATCATAATCTGCCTGTAAAAATCGTCATTTTGTGCTTGAAAAGCTTTCTATCATACATAAAATAAAGCAGCATGGGTAAATGATGATACAGGAGAGATAATTGAATATTTGCGGGTTGAGAATCCCCGCGTAAGAGGATAACTCCAAATCAGGGATTTTTATCCCTCAGCGACGAATCTGCCATATTCACATAAGAAATGCTTAATTATCAATGTAAAAACAGGGATAAGTGCGGCACCTGCTATTACTCTTATAAAGAGCTCTGAGAAGTTTTCCCCCGCTTTTTGCCCTTTTTTTAAAAAAAATTCAATTTTATGCAAAAAAAACCAAAAAAAATTTCATCAAAAGGCCTTCCCATTCGTCCTATTAATGAGGGGTAAAAAAGTTTGCCCCAAAAACCTATTTTGGGAGGAAAATATGGCATATCCGGAAAGAACGTGTGAAGCGGGATTAACCTATCACACCTGGTCCCGCTGCCGTCAGTGGAAAAAGTTAATGAAAGATAACAAGGTA
>JAAENB010001333.1 GCA_024224995.1 bacterium
CCACAGATAATACCGTAGATCAATTTATTGATAAAGCTTGTTTTAAAACAAAAAGAGAAGGTATAATCAACCATTATGATTCAGACATTATTGTGGTATGATATAGAGACATTCGGCCGGAATCCGGCATGGGACAAGGTCGCCCAATTTGCGGCGGTAAGAACCGATAGTAATTTTGAGCCCATCGAGGAGCCTTTTGTTCTATATTGCAAGATTACCCCCGACTATATCCCGGATCCCATGGCCTCCCTGATAACGGGAATCACCCCCCAGGAGACTCTGGAAAAAGGTGTTACCGAGTATGAATTTATCAAGGCTATAAATCAACAATTCCTGAGGCCTGGAACATGTGTTGCCGGGTATAACAGCCTTCGTTTTGATGACGAGTTTATCCGGAATTTATACTACAGGAATTTTTTTGATCCCTATGTCAGGGAATGGTCCGGGGGGAACAGCCGATGGGATATTATTGACCTTTTGCGAATGACCCATGATCTACGGCCTGAAGGGATCAACTGGCCTCAAAACGAGGAGGGGAGGCCGGTTTTTAAACTTGAGGAACTTACCAAGGCAAATGGCCTAAGCCACAAGAACGCCCATGACGCCCTTTCGGATGTCTATGCCACCATTGACCTGGCAAAACTGGTACACCAGAAACAACCGAAACTTTTCAGGTATTATTTTAAGATGCGGAAGAAGAATGAGGTCTCCTCCCTTATCGACCTCCATAATCCCCAGCCCCTTGTCCATACATCAGCAATGCTGACAAATGGTAAAGGGTGTACGGGGATTGTAGTCCCCTTGACAGTTGATCCAAACAATCGAAACTGTATTCTATCATATGATCTTTCAGAAGATCCCCAGCCCCTCCTCGATCTTTCAGTAGAGGAGATCCAGAAGAGAATTTTTACCCGTCATGACCAGATGCCGGAAGGTGTAAGGAGAATTCCCATTAAGGGGATTCATTTGAATAAATGTCCTGCAATAGCCCCCATGGGCACATTGACCAGGGAAAATGCCAAAAGGCTTGGCCTTGATATTGATTCTTCAATGAAGAACCTGGAAAAATTGAAAAAAGGTGACCAGCTGATCCAGAAGCTGCATAAAGTTTATGACAGCAAATTATTGAGTGAGAGAAACGACCCCGACTTCCAGATATATAGCGGGGGATTTTTCCATGATGACGACAAGTCGGCATTCAGGGAGATCCATAAACGGGACGGCAATGATATATTCAAAGGTGACTTGAATTTCGAGGATCCACGGATCCCCGAAATGCTAAGGCGGTTCCGTGGGCGTAATTTCCCGGAGACATTCTCTCCCGAAGAGAAAAAAAGGTGGACTAGCTTCTGTGCCGGAAGGATTCTGATGCCCCCTTCTGAGGGGGAGACCTCTGATTTTGGGGAATTTGAGAAGAGGCTGGAAGTGTATAAAAAAAGCAACCAGTTATCCGCCGGTGATAAAATGGTTGTTAAGTCGCTAATTGAGTATAAGGATTATTTGAAGAAGGAGATCCTTCATTATTACGAATAGAACGGTAAAAAGTGAATTTTATTTATTTTTGAAAAAACATTTTATGCATATTGATAGAAGAAGGTTTATACTTTTAATAATTTTATTACCTAAAAGGGACTATTGAGAATATTTCAGGGGGAAAAATGAGTTTTACAGAGAAACCATGGTTTAGGAAAATGCTAATGAAAATTGCCGGTAGTAAGGACCTTAAGGCAATTATTAAATCTACCTATGACCCGGGAAGATATCAGCATGAATTCTTAAAAAGTGTTGTTAATGAATCAAAAAACACAGTATTTGGTAAAGAGCATAATTTTGAGTCAATCAGGAATTATGAGGATTTTAAAAAAAATGTTCCCATTAGAACATATGACGACCATTCACCGTATATTGAGAGGATGACCAAGGGGGAGGACGATGTTCTTTTTCCGGGAAAACCCTTTATGTATAATACATCCAGCGGGACAACCGGAAAACCAAAACTTGTTCCCATATCAAATGAATTCTACCAGAGATTAAGCCGGTTTAACAAGCAGTGGTTCTATTCAATTGTGCTTGATAATCCACATATATATGATGGGCGGAGCCTCTCTTCTGTGGGGAAAGCAGTGGAGGGGTATGTTGAGGATGGAACTCCTATAGGCTCTATTTCCGGGAATAGCATAAAAACAATTCCAAAAGTTCTAAAAAGTACCCATAGCGCCCCTTATCCTCTTTATTGCATCGATGACTACGATAAGAAGTATTATGCGATTATGCGTATGGCGGTAATGTATAATGTCACCCTCAGTATTTGCCCCAGTATAGCCAACATCCTCCGTTACCATCAGGTTTTTATGGATAATTTTGATGATATGATTAATGATATCCGGTTGGGGACAATGCCTGTGGATATTATGGATATGCTTGACGAGGAAGGCCGGGCCGAGGTGGAGGAGCTGCTTATTCCACAACCCGGTAGGGCCGATGAACTTGTCAAACTAAAAGAGAAATATGGAAATGACCTTAAGCCAAAGCACTACTGGCCAAACCTTGCCACAATGAATGCGTGGGTCCAGGGGAATTTTTCCCTTCTTATGGATAAGGTGAAGGAGAATTTTCCTGAAACCACAGTCATACGGTCTTTTGGTTATCAGGCGAGTGAGGGACGGTTTGGTATTTCCCTCGCAAATCATTGGACCTATTCAGTTCTTGTTCCGGGACACTACTTTTATGAGTTTATTCTGGAAGATGAAATAGATGATGAGAATCCTGCAGTCTATACCCTTACGGAGATTGAAGAGGGAAAACGATATTTTATATTCATAACAAATGGCAGCGGGCTTTACCGTTATGATATGAATGATATTATCGAAGTTTGTGGCAGGCACAACAATTCCCCTCTAATAAAATTTATTCAGAAAGGGGCTGGGATCACCAGTATTACAGGTGAGAAGTTATCTGAGGAACAAGTGATTCTGGCTGTGGGAGAAGTGTCGAAATCCACAGGGGTCGATATAAAAAACTACATCATGTTTGCCGACAAGAAAGCCTTTAAATACGAATTCTTTGCTGAATTTTCCAAGGAAATTGATACCGGGAAAAAGAGGGATTTTATTAACCAGGTTGATGGGAAACTGAAAGAGTATAATCTTGAATATGCGTCAAAACGTGGCTCCTCCAGGCTGGACCAGCCAATATTAATAGAACTTCCGGAAGATTCCTATGATAAAATAAAAAGAAGACTGGTTTCTCTTGGTATTGCAAAGGACGGACAGTATAAGGATCTTTATTTGTCAAAAAAACCTGAGACCCACAAAATTCTACGTGAATTGACAATGGTTTCAAGTATATAAAATATATCAAAAACCAGTAGACTCTTCTAACTACATTCCGTTAAAGAGTTTACTGGTTCAATTTAGATAACTTTAATGCTGTGCCCACTATGTGCCGGTATTAAAAAAACAATTAGCTGTATAAAAAAAAATCGCTTTTTTTAGAGACTGATCTTCCATTAGAAAAAATTTTAATTGAAAACAAAAAATTATTGATTAGAATTATAAGGAATAAAATTTATTTCTTATTTTTCACATTTTATTGAATTTTGTGTATCACTTGATATTACCAAGGAGTTAATGGAAAAAAATGAGTATAGAAAAGAATGAAGCTATTGCAATAATTGGAATTGGATGTCGTTTTCCTGGAGATTCAGACACACCTAAAGAGTTCTGGAATATGTTGATGAGCAAAACGGATGCTATTTGTGATGTTCCTGAAAATCGTTGGGATTCAAATTCCCTCTATGATCCGGATTGGAAGAAAAAAGGGAAGATCTCTGTTAATCAGGGTGGTTTTATTAGTAATATTGATAAATTTGATGCCTCATTTTTTGGAATTCCCCCTATTGAAGCCATGAGGATGGATCCCCAGCAGCGGATGCTCCTGGAGGGAACCTATATGGCTATGGAGGATGCCGGAGTCAAGGTTGAGACCCTCGATGGAAGCAGAACAGGGGTTTTTATCGGATTGTCCGCCCATGACTATGGGGACTTGCAGCAGGCATATTCCGAGCGGGAGAATCTAGGGGCACAATCCATGCAGGGTGGTGCATCAAGTATTGCCTCCAACAGGATCTCCTATGTTTTTAACTTTAAGGGCCCAAGTTTTACTGTGGATACGGCTTGTTCCTCATCTTTGGTCGCCCTTCATCTGGCAATCAGGAGTATTCGTAGCGGTGAGTCGGATATCTCCTTTGTAGGCGGGGTTAATGCTATTATAAAACCTGAACCGGAAATGGCTTTCAGCAAGGGTGGATTCCTTTCCCCCGATTGCAGGTGCAAGGCCTTTGACGCGGACGCCAATGGATATATTCGAAGTGAGGGAATGGGGATTGTTATGCTAAAACCCCTATCAAAAGCTCTGGAAGATGGTGATAAAATTTATACGACAGTAATAGGTTCCGCTATAAACGAGGATGGACGAACCCCCGGTCTTGCAATGCCAAATTATGATTCCCAGGTTGAAGTATTAAGGGATGCCTATAAAGATGCCGGAATCTCCCCGGGACTGGTTGACTATGTTGAGGCCCATGGTACAGGGACAGCAGTAGGGGATCCAATCGAATTACGGTCAATTGGAACTGTAATTGGCTCCCAGCGGGATGAAAAGGTTTATGTTGGTTCTGTTAAATCCAATATTGGCCATCTGGAACCTGCTTCCGGAATGGCGGGACTTATAAAGTTGAGTCTTTCCATGAAAAACAGGACAGTGCCCCCGAATATCCATTTCAACAAACCGAATCCGAAAATAGATTTTAAGGAACTAAATGTTGAGGTTCCTGTGGATGCTACAGGAATAGGTGGTGG
>JAAENB010001334.1 GCA_024224995.1 bacterium
ATGCCGTATCATTGTCCTGGTCCCATTCCTCAATTTCATAATTGAGCGTTGACGCGTCCGTATCAAAAAACCTGATATCCGGAGCTCCGGACTTTACCGCGTCAATTATTGCCGCGTCAGTTATCCGTATTAAAACCGGAAAATTTGAAATATCGCCCGAAACATTTGATCCCGACGCCGTAGTATCGAATTTGCAAATAACGTTGCTATTAAAACTATCCATGAGAGCATTATACCGGTAGCCAATGGTGAATTGATCTGCCGCGGTATTCTGTACTGCTGCTGCTGATAGATCGGCAACCGCGTTAGCGGGTATATCTACTGTTAATTGTGATCCCGATCTTATTGGAGTAATATCTATAGTATATACTTTATTGGCAGTTGTTTCAGTTAAATTCCCGGCAGTTCCGTTTCCCACGGTAATGTCCGATAATTCAAACCCGGAAATTTCTTCACTAAACGTAATTGTTGCGGGTATTGGATTTACCAATGCAACAGGTGACGCGCTTGAGCTTATGGTAACAGAAATTGAAGAGCTGCTGGCTGCAAGCTGAGCTCTTAAAAGATCCCAGCTTCCTTCACTGGAACAGCCCCATAGAAAAGCCAGGCCGGGCAGCAGCGCTGCAACTATGATAGTTTTCATGATATGATGCATTTTATATTTATATCCTGCGGAAAAGGTTTTTTCACTCTCTAATATAAATATACTTATATACATCCAAATGTCAACCCGTGTGGGCTTTTTTCCGGAAATTAATCCTGACATATTTGTCATAAACAATGGAGAGGTCTATGTATATGAAAATAGGTGCGCTGGTGGAAAAGCAGCACCTCAGAGCTCCTTAAAAGAGTCTCTGGCTTATTCAAACGTAACTAATGACTGACTGGCTTTTTGATTCTCATAAGAAAGTTTAATCCAGTCTGCGGACCGTGCCGTATTGGAAATTCGCACTTCATCAATTATGCCTTGAAAATTTTGTGAGCCATTATGGTTATTCATACCAATATAGGTATTCACATTATTTGAATTAAGATTCCCGGTTTTTGCTCCAATAGCGCTCTGGCTTCCATTGGTGAAGATGCGAATATTTGAGCCGTCATACGTTGTAGTAACATAATACCATGTGCCGGGTGACAGGGCAGATGCGGTATAATACGTGTCAGTCGATCCTGTTGTAAGATGAGAAAGAGGTTTCCCGCCCGATTGAAAACCCAGGTTATATATTACCCATGGATCACCATTAGTAGCCCAGGCTTTTGCCACAATTCTTCCCCATGTTACCACAGCCGATGCCTTTACCCAGGCACTGATTGTGAGGTCTTTTGTGATATCAACATCACCTAAGTTCACCCCATCATCTCCGCTAAAATTAAGGCCCCTGCCCATCATTCCCGATACGGAATCACTTCCGGCCAGTGTCCCTTCCGGCGAACCATAAAAAGAGGCGCTCCTGCTGTTTTCCATGGAATTTGCACCTGAAGAAGGATCTTCATTTAAGTGCCAGACCCCAACATAATTGCTATCATACACCAGGTTGCGGTTTTGAGCTCCGGCTACGGCAGTACTGTCCTTATCGTCATAAAACATCATTATATAATCGGAGTTACTGTTCCCGTCTACTTGAGGAACCATAACCCATACAGATGCCGTATCATTGTCCTGGTCCCATTCCTCAATTTCATAATTGAGCGTTGACGCGTCCGTATCAAAAAACCTGATATCGGGAGCTCCGGGATTTACCGCGTCAATTATTGCCGCGTCAGTTATCCGTATTAAAACCGGAAAACTTGAAACATTCCCCGAAACATTTGATCCCGACGCAGTAGTATCGAATTTGCAAATAACGTTGCTATTAAAATTATCCATGAGAGCATTATACCGGTACCCGATGGTAAATTGAGCTGCCGCGGTATTACGCACTGCTGCTGTTGATAGATCGGCAACCGCGTTAGCAGGTATATCTACTGTTAATTGTGATCCCGATCTTATTGGAGTAATATCTATAGTATAAACTTTATTGGCAGTTGTTTCCGTTAAATTCCCGGCTGTTCCGTTTCCCACGGTAATGTCCGATAATTCAAACCCGGAAATTTCTTTACTAAACGTAATTGTTGCGGGTATTGGATTTACCAATGCCACAGGCGACGCACTTGAACTTATGGTTACGGAAATTGAAGAGCTGCTGCTAGCAGCCTGAGTTTTTAAAAGATCCCAGCTTCCTTCCTTAGAACAGCCCCATACGAAAACCAGGGCAGACAGCAGTATTGTGAACTTGATAACTTTTTGTATATAATTTATAGTATTTTGATCTCTCATTATATCAATATACTAAAAAAATCAGCCCGCGTGGGCTTTTTTTTTAGAAATTGTCCTGACATATTTGTCATGAACATACAAAAGCTTTATGTGTATAAAAATAGGTGCGCTGATGGAAAAGACAGCACCTCAGAGCTCTTTAAAAGAGCTCTGAGGTCGATTTGCCAAAATTTTCAGCTATAAACATTCATCAAATCTTTGATCCGGTGAATCATCTCCTTGCGCACCTCTTCAGGCTCCAGACATTCACATTTATCACCATAGCCCAGTAAAAGATTATATCCATGGTCATCCGGAACAAAGGGAAAGGTAACCAATAATTTATTCTTCCCATGAGGTTTGATATTCTCTTCACCGCAGCGCTCTGCAATTCGTTCCCTGAGAGACCTGTCGACTAATAGCTTGATCGTAATAATCTTTTTCTCTATCCAGCCGGAGCCGTCCAGGGGTCTGGGGGTAAATTCCCGTGGAGTAAATGCTGCATCCAGGATTTTAAGCGTTGAAATACGGCTCAGTTTAAAAATACGAAAATTTTTCTTTGCAGTACAGTAGCCCTGTAAATACCAATGAGCCTCTTTTAATACCAGCTGGTACGGCTCGACCTTACGCGTGCTTTTTTTTCCGCTGCCGTCAAAATACTGAAACGATAAATACTTTCTCTCATTTAAGCCTTTTTTAATCGTTTCAAGGTTTTCCTGCAAGCTCTTGTTCCCTGCCCACGTAGTTAGGTCGATAGTTACCTGGTTGGATCTTAATTCAATATCTTTAAACTGTTCCGCGGGAATTAAACTTTTTACTTTCGTAAGAGCGCCAACAATTTCATTACCCGACAGTGTTGAAGAAACGCTTCCAAGACCAATTAAAAGTGTGATAATATCTGACGCGGTAAAAAATTTCTTATCTAATTTATACCCCTCCATAATGCTGATACCGCCATTAATACCGGGATAGGCCACAACAGGGATACCCGCCTGGTTTATTGTTTCGATATCCCTGTATATGGTTCTTGGTGTAACTTCAAACATCTCCGCGAGTTTTGTGGCGCTGATTTTTTTACGTTCAAGTAAAACCATAATAATGGAAAGCAGCCTGTCTATTTTCAAAAAACATCACCTTTTTTAATAATTTTTTAATTTATTTTAGAACCATGACATACAGTTGTCAAGGTTTGTTTGCTATATTAAAATTATAAAATATAAGGAAAATATAAGGAGAAATGAATATGGATTTTTTACAGGAATTTAACAGGATTATGACAGACCAGGGAGAGATTGCTTTAGCAACCAGCGTCAATGACACGCCAAACGTCAGGATCGTGAATTTTTATTACAATACTCAAAAGAAAGGTATTCTTTATTTTTCCACATTCAGGAATAATCCCAAAACAAAGGAATTCTCACAAAACAACAGGGTGGCATTTACAACGGTTCCCATAGGGAATAATGAACAGGTGAGGGTTAATACCGCGACAGTTCAAAAAAGTGTTTTCACCATTTATGACTTTAAGGATGCTTTTAGTAAAAAAATTCCCGATTATGAAATGACAATAGAACAGGTTGGAAAACAGCTGGATCTTTACGAGATCCACTTTGAAAATGCCTCTGTTACGTTAGATATGACACAGTCCGGTACGGTGGCTTTTTAATTGCCTCCTGTCAATACTTCCAGGCGGGCTTCAATTTCCCTGGCACAATTGGTCTTTTCGGCCGCAGTTTTAAGCTTTTCAATTATTTCCGGGATGCGGACAAGCCTTGAAAAAGTTGAACCAGGGAGTTGATATAACTTTCCATTTGCCTTGATTTTATGGCCATAGATGCGGGGCGGTTCAGCAGATCCCGAAGCCAGGCATTCAAGAAGCACTTCTAATTCCGGAATATCAAGGCGGTCAAGATGGGAGCGGACTCGTGACGGAGCCTTTGTCCCGGGCTTTATTGCCAGGCGAAGTTTCAGGTCACGGAACTTTCTAATGATCCAGTGCCTTCTGTGAAATGCATAAATAAGCGCAGGTGCTATTAATAGGTATGTTAGTATAATGCCCAGGGGTCTTCTTCGAAATGGAAATGTTCCAAGACCGTCTGTTACAGTCTGTTGAAACGTATAATACCGGTAATATTTTTCAGTGATAGGAAATCCTGAAACAATAAATCCCGGGACATTCCACCATTTTTTAAGCGGCCGTATTTCACCGTCAAGCTCAACAGGTTCCGAAAGAAAGTCCAGCGCCGCCTCTGTCATCTGGCTCTGGTCAACGTTCACTCCCATAATACGGCACGCTATCCGTTCGGTTTCACCAATATTACGGCCGGCAAGAATAAACCCGGGAAGCCGTGGAATAGCCCTGTCCCATTTTACCCCCAGCCATCCATCAGCAGCGATGATCCCGTCAATTATACCAAAATGTACCGGGCAAATTTTTAACTGTTCAACAGTGGGTTTTGCGCATCCTGTTGCCCGGTGATAATGCCACATCTTATTGCCTTCGGGAAGACATCCATAGGTATTTTTAATCAACAAAGTATACCCGCCATAAACATGGGTCTTGAATTTGGCAAAACTGATCCGGAAATCGGCAGTGAGCCATTCAGTGGCAAGCTTCAAAGTGCCATGAGGCATGGCAGAGGCATTGACTGTTGTTGTGTGAGCTCCAAGGTCTACAAGCTGGTATGGCAGCAGGCTGCCATTAGAGTCCGCGACATGGGCGGTAGCGTTTTCCCCGGCTGAGACAAATGAATGAACGCCGCCATTAAGACCCATAGCAGTCATAACAGTAACAGGATTTCTTTCGGTATAGGTTAATTCATATGCGTTAGAACTTTCAACAACAAGTATATTCTTATATCCCAGTTCATGGAGGTACTCTACCAGCGCAAGAACCAGTAAGGGGTCTGTGGTAACACCATCATCATCACGCCGGACAAACATTGAAGCATTGGGCTTAATGGCAATTTTTAACTCTTCCCGGTCTTTCCCAAGTGATTTTCTCACCGTCTCAATCTCTGTCTCAAAATCAGCAAGGTCAAGGACTTCATTAAGAAGCGTAATTTTATCTTTATTGTCAAGATATCGTAATAGTATTTTTGATTTCATATTAATACATGATAAATACTGTAATGACCCTGATGTCAATAAAAAATCACTTAATCTGAATAAAGTGGTGTAGTGGAATGCCTTTTATTCTGTCAAGCAACAGTTACGCCGATGTTTTCTTCGAAAACTTTAAATTTTTTTAAATTTTAAAAAAATTTTGTGACGATTCCCCTAAAAATGACGCTTATATATAGCCCCCAAATATAGTAGTAATTTATTATAATTACAAACTACAATCAAAAAACCTTAAATGGAGGATCTTTATTATGATGAGCAAATTTAAAACAGCGCTTCTGTTTTTCTTTCTCACTTCAATCACTCTTGTTATGGGCTGTGAAGACTTCACACCTGACTTCCTTTCAGGATCAAGTCAGGACAC
>JAAENB010001335.1 GCA_024224995.1 bacterium
AACCGCCTATATTGAACAGTTGGAAAACCTTGGAAGCAGATATCTCTTTTTCCTCCGTCCCCGGAGATTCGGGAAGTCGCTCTTAATTTCCATTTTATCGCATTATTATGATATTAATAAGAAAGATGATTTTGACAACCTGTTTAAAGACACCTATATTGGGAAAAATCCCACTCCGTTAAAGAACAGTTATCCTGTTATTACCTTTAATTTTTCCCTGGTCAGTACCAATAGTACCCTGGAAGAGACTGAATATTCATTTATTGAGCATATTCGGATCCGGCTGGATAATTTCCTGAGACTGTATAAAGATCAAATTAAAGATATCGAGAAGATCCAATCCGATGTAGACAGGGCCAGGAGCGCCGGGGATAAACTCAAGAATTTTGTTGAGCATTTAGCCTTTCAGAACTTCAAGTATTATCTCTTTATAGATGAATATGACAATTTTGCCAATAATATTCTCATTGAACATGGGGAAGATACTTACAAGAAAGTTACCCACAGCGGCGGTTTTTTACGCAATTTTTTCACTATTATAAAAGGAGGCACAGAATCAAGAGCTATTGACCGTTTGTTCGTTACCGGGGTATCTCCCCTTGTTCTTGCTGATGTCACAAGCGGGTTTAATATTGGCGATAATATTTCCAATAGCACGCTTTTTGACTCAATGGTCGGTTTTACCGGGGAAGAGACTGAAACGCTTATTGATTATTATATTGATAGAAAACTTATAGAACCTGGCGATAGGAAAAAAACCATAAGTATCATGAATGAATTTTATAATAATTATTCATTTTCGGAAAAAATAACAGAAAAGTTGTATAATACCGATATGGTTCTTTATTATGTAAATAAGTATATCCAGGAGAAAAAAATTCCGCCAAATCTTATTGACGACAACGTAAGGACCGACTACGGCAGGCTCAGATATCTTCTTGTTATGGACAACAAGCTGAACGGGAATTTCAGCATCTTAAAAGAGATCCTGAACAAACAGTCCATTGTGGCGGACCTGAAAAGCAGTTTTGCCATTGGCGAGATCATTGATCGAGAAAAATTCATAAGCTTGCTTTTTTATCTTGGGCTTATTACTATTGAAAGACATGTCTATGACACAAAGTTTTCTTTCCGTGTGGTGAACAGGGTAATTCAAACCATGTTTTGGGACTACATGAGAAGGGCAGTTGATGATGTCTATGAACTCAAAATAGATACCTATGAACTGGGAAAACTTTTTGACCGCATGGCCTTTGAAGGAGAATGGGAAGAGCTCTTCCGGTATATAATCGACAAATTCTATGAGGCAAGTTCCATCCGTGACTTTACCTTTCACGAAGAGGGGATGAAACTTTTTCTCCTTGCCTATCTTAACCTGACTCCGCTGTACCGGGTTCACTCCGAACCGGAAATGAATAAAGGATACGCGGATATCTGGCTTGAAAAGAATCATTTTGTTACGGATTTGACAAAATTCAGTTATATGATTGAGCTGAAATATATCAAGGCTGATGAACTGAAGCAGGAGGGAGCTGTTGTGAATAGTGCTTTTGAAAAGGCCCGTGAGAAACTTGAACAGTATGTGAAAGATAAGAAGGTACGGAGTACAGAGGATTGCGTGCTGAAAAAGATTGTTGTTGTTATGTCGTCGGGGAAGCTTGAGAGAATGGAAAGTTTATAGTAAAAGAAAAACAAACCTTATAACAATAGAATTCCCGGTTTTTTGATTGATTTTCATAAGCATATGCTTTTTTATGTAAAAGGAAGAGTTTTTATCCGGGAGAAGGCATGAAATACAAGAGAATACCCTATGGGAT
>JAAENB010001336.1 GCA_024224995.1 bacterium
CAGTTTCTTCCGTATTTTTTCCCGGTATCGCAGCACTCCGGGCTAATTTGCAATTGCAAGAGCTTTTTAATAAGACGCGATCCTTCGCAGCTCTTTCCCTGCCAGCAGGGGATTCGCTTCCAGCTTTACCAGCTTTGGTTCATACTCAGAGCGTTGAATTACATTGTTCAGGTCGCTGCTGGTCTCCGGGTGATCGGAATTATAATGGAGTCCCACGCTGTCTTCCCGGATCATGGCACTTTTGATAATGAGCTTGGCAACAGTAGCGAGATTGCGAAGCTCCACGATTTGCGGAGAAATGGTGCTTCTTTTATAATAGCTGTGAATATCTTCAGCAAGGATCAATATTCTTTTATACGCTCTTTTGAGCCTCAGATCGGAACGGACAATGCCCACATAGTCCCACATTAAGCGCTTCACATCTTCGATATCGTGATTTACCAGGATCCATTCTTCCAGGTCGAAAGTCCCTTCTTTGTTCCAGAACGGGTAATCCGGGATTTTAATTGAATCGGAATTTTCTTTTAAAAAGTTTGTGGAATGCAAAAAGGCGCTATGAGAAAAAACCGTACCTTCAAGAAGGGAATTACTGGCAAGCCTGTTGGCGCCATGAACACCGGTACAGGAAGATTCTCCCGATACATACAGGTTTTCAATAGAAGTCTTCCCATCAATGTCCGATATAATCCCGCCGCAGAGATAATGAGCAGCAGGAACAACAGGAATAG
>JAAENB010001337.1 GCA_024224995.1 bacterium
AGGTCAGAAACTGTGGGTATACCGGGGTCCGTTTCTGTGTAGGTTCCGGGGGAGAATCAGCCAGGGGTCGTTTTGAAAGCGACGTTACGTAACGTCGCTTTCAAGGTGCAGGCTCCGGGCAGTATCTCCCGGAAACAGGCCATGTTTAAAATCCAGTTTCTTGAGAGGATCTTTTGTGAAAAGGACAGAGTTGTTTCATGAGCTTCTTAATAAATTCCGGTTTGTGGAACCGGTAGCGGACGATATCCAGGATTCCATGGTCCGGTCCCGGGAACGGGTGCTGCGGTCCAGTTTAAAAGAGGCGGGAGAATACAGCGCGGCATATGGTTTTGTGCTCTCTGTGTATTTTACGGCGCGAAAAGCAGGGCTCCGGCCTTCAATTGCCGTAAGCAAGCTCCTGGCAGTGTGCCTTGTGTTTATGTTAACCGGGGCCGCGGCAGCGGGAATATTCTTTTCTTTCAGGTCTTTTGTTTTTACGGACAGGGAAAAGGAGATGGTGAGACCCGTTCCTGAAATAGTCATCCCTGATGAACCCGGGCGGAAAAACGCGGATAATCTTATTGAAAATAATGATTTTAAAAAGAAAGATCCCATAGAGAAAGAAGCGGTAAAAAAGGATACTGAAGAAGAAAAACCGGTAGAGGCGGTTAAAAAGTACCGCCTGGGAGTTACCTCTTTTAAAGTGCGGAATATGGACCCTGGTACTGCTGAAAAAGTGGGCAGCGCTCTATCGGCGGAGCTGGTACGGATTCTTGGCAGTGATAAGGTTGTTGTTCTTGAAGAGGAGCGGAAGGGGAAATCTATTAACAGGCTTCTGGTAGGCACGGTAACAAAGCTGGGAAAACGGTATTATATTTCAGCAAAGGTAGTTGACGCCGAGACATCGGAAGTGTTTTTTGGTGAAACCGGAACGGTAAATTCTGTTGCGGAACTGGAAGGGGTTAGCAGGAATATTGCTAAGAAGATAGCGCAGAAGATAGAGTAGATATATCTGCGGAGGAATTATACCAGTGAAGTATTTAAGAGTTAATAATATAGTAATATTAGTCTGTATATTCAGTATCCTGTTCGCGCTTTTTCCCTCAGCGGGAAAGGGGCAGCAAGACAGGAGGCAGACGGTGGCGGTTCTTCAGTTTAACGCGAATAATGCCTCTAAATTCGCGGCAGAGGCCGTGTCTGAATTTATCGGCATTGAAATTGCCAATAAGAAGGACCTGGTTGTTATTGAACGGTCGCGGATGAATATAATATTAAAAGAGCAGGGGTTTCAGCAGAGCGGGTGTACGGATTCCGATTGTGCCGTAAAAATAGGCCAGATCCTGTCGGCTCAAAAGATCCTCATTGGGTCAATTTCGCGGCTGGGAGTCCGGTTTACCATATCGGGCAAGGTTGTGGATGTGTCAACGGGGAGTGTCGATTTTGCGGAATCGGAAGAATGCTATAAAGAAGACGATATAGAGCCTGCTTCCAGGGTGCTCGCGATCAAGCTGCTGAACCATATTACCGGGAAGAATTATCCCCTGCCCGAGAAAGAGGACGAGGAAAACTCCGGGAATGGGAACAGGCGCTTTGGCATAGGGATCGGGTATCGTTTTGGGACTACCTCAGGGGTACGGGCTCCGGTTATTCGAAAAACCGGTGATATGACAATTGACCTTGAAGGAGAGGCCGCAAATCTCCGGTTCCACAGCCTGGTAGTAACTCCGAGCTTCCAATTAACCAGTCTCTTTACGCTAAAGTCGAATTTGTATTATACTATGGTATCGACAATAAGTATTAGCGGCGGCCGGGTAGACGTGCGAGACCTGAATATGGCGGCAAGTGGGGAGTACCTTGGATATCACAATGAAGGTTATTTTGGTGAGGGCTATTTCCAGGAAGACAAAGAAGGATACGGCGCCAACCTGCTTTTGCAGTTCAATTATAACTGGGAGGGAATTTCCCCGTTTATAGCGGCAGGCCCCGGAGTCTACCGTTTTAGTCTCAGTGACCGTTTTGGCGGGTCCAGTGTAGAACTGGTTACTATGAACGGAGGCGGAACTGCCATTGATGAAACATTTACCCGGGACGTTTACTACCTGTACAAGGATTCGGCAACCACATCGTATTTTGTTGATATCCAGGTAGGTGTAACGTTCTATTTTTCCCATACATCGGAATTTTATATACTGGGCGGTATTAATATTCCGGTTTACGCCTCAGCAATAGATAATTTCACCATTGATAAGAAGGTATACAACAGTACCGGCACCTCCGACACCTCGGGCTACGCCTCCTTCGACGATTCAAAGGTTTCGGTAAGCAGCTTCGACGGAAACTTCCCCCTCACCTGGTTTCTTGAAGCAGGCATAACCTTCAGGTTATTTTGAAGAGTTCCCGTCATATATAAGCCCGGAATGTAAACCATGCCTGGAGCAATACCTCTACAGAACGTTCGGAACTCGCTCCGCTCAGACAGCCTCACAACCCGCAGAGGCATCGCTCCAGGCATAGTTTACATTCCGAATTACGGTTTTCTGTATATTAAGACACGACCGGGAAAACGAACGCACCCTAAAACCTCGAACCCCTGTGCTGAGCGGAGCCGAAGCATTGAACCTCTTTCTCCCATTTTAGTCTTGACTTTTCCGGCCAAAAGAATATATAAGGGACATAATAAGCTTTAATAAGACATAATCAAGGCCGATAAGTACCATATGGATATTTCCGTACCTCAATATTACAAAAAAATAAAAGCCGGGAAAAAATCCGGAAAGAGCGCTGCCCGGCGGGTTCGCCCTTCCAGGCTCGTTGTATGGGCACTGGTTTTTTTGCTCCTGCCTGTTATTGTTTCCAAAAATAGTTATTCCCAGCCCCGGATGCTTACTGAATCCGAGTCACGGGATCTGGCGCAGTTTAATATCGCGAAGCGGTCTTTTAAAAAGGGAATACGGTATTTTAATAATATGCAGTACCTGGCAGCAGTGGAGTTTTTCAGAAAGGCGGTTCAGCAATACCCGGATTATTATACAGCCCGGGATTACCTGGCCCGGTCGTATAAACTGGCAGGTTTTTCCGGCGCGGCTCTCCGGGAGCTGGAGAACCTGGCCCACCTGTCTCCCCGCAATGTGAGTGTCGCCAGTAAGATCGAAACGATACGCTTCCGGTCTTCACCTGCGGAAAAGGAGGCACAGCTTACGGGTATGGTTCTGTCGGGAATTTACAGGGCATCGAGATTAAAGCGGTTCGGGTTTACCAAACCTGCCGATATTGCCATAGACAATGAGAGGAACCTGTATATTACCTCTTTTGATTCCGGAAAGCTGGTAAAAATTGATCCCAATGGCCAGGGGCTGGCAGTAATTACCCCGGGGCTGGCAGGAGAGGTTTACGGAGTTGATTATCAAAATAATAAACTTATTGTGACCGGGTTTAAAGATGACCAGGTATCGATAATTGACAGGGAAGGAAATATACAGCTGCAATTTGGCAAGCCGGGAAGCGGAGAAGGGGAGTTTCACGGACCCGAAGGAGCCTGCTTCGACAACAGGGGATATATCTATATTGTTGATTCCGGCAATAACAGGGTCCAGAAGTTTGATGACGAAGGGAAATATGTGCTGCAATTCGGAGAGACCGGTGATTACGACGGCCAGTTAAAGAATCCTTCGGATATAGCCTGGTATAAGAACCGTTTATATGTAACCGACAGTAATAACGGGCGGATTGTTTCTTTTGATGAATCGGGAAATTTTATCCGCAATCTCTTATCGAAAGAGCTGGAACTGCCCAGGGGAATTAGCAGGAGCGGGTCGAAACTGCTTATCTCCGATGAAAAAAAGGGGCTTCTTTTTTACGATCTTAAGCGGAATTCAAAAAAGTGGTTTAACTCCTGGAAAGGGGAGTACAAAAAGTTTTCCCGGCTCATGGCATCGGCAACAGACCGTGACGGGTACCTGTATTGTCTTGATTATAATTATGAATCATTGTTTATTTTTTCTCCCGCCCGGAACCTCTATTCCAATCTTGAAATAGAGATCACTTCCGTTGATACGGAGAAATTCCCGGTAGTTGCCTTTTATGCCAGTGTCCGGACCAGGGATGGAAAACCGGTCTATGGCCTGGGATCGAGCAATTTTAAGATCACCGACGATAACGCGAAAGTGAGCAGTGTTTATACCGGGTATCTTAAAAAAAAGAAGCCTTCGGTTTCAATGGTTTTTTGCGTGGACAGGTCGAAGAGCAACAGCGGGTATCATAATGAATTACCCTGGGTAGCCGATTTTGTGCTAAAAAAGATGCGGAAGAATGATGCCGTTCGAGTGATGAATTTTAACAGTAAAACCTGGCAGGGAAATGAGTTCGACTGGAGCAGGCGAAGAACCATAAAGGCATTGCGGAAACGGGAATACGGCCGGGGGAAAATAACCGGGAAGGCGCTTTATAACGCCGTAAGTGACCTTCTAATGAAATTCAACCGCAGAGCTGTTGTTCTTATTACCGACGGCAGTGTGGAGGATGACTCTTTTGCCCGTTATACTGCCCGGAATGTTATTGAATATGCCAGGGAGCACTATGTACCCATTTATATTATTTCGCTTAAAAAAGCCGATCCCATTCTCAAGGAAATCGCGGAAGAGACGGGCGGAGCGCTCTACGGCCCCCGGGATCTGGATGGGCTTCGAGGGATCTACAAGCGGATAAAAGGAGCGGAAGAGTACCGCTATGTCCTGGTCTATTCCACGTTTAAACCCGCTTCTTTTAAGGGCTGGTGGTCTAATGTTAAACTGGAAGTTGACTACAAAGGGCAGAAAGGAGTTGAGTGGGGCGGGTACTTTGTACCGTAAAGGCATGTTTAAACATTAAAGTTCGAGGTTTCTTAAGAGCAGGTGACCCGGCCCTTCGGCTCCGCTCAGGGACCGGATGGCCGGGAAAATATACGGAAGAAACTGTTTATATAAATGGATCGGTTTCTGCCAGGGGATTTAGCACGGGGCTTTGCTCTGTCTCCCGGGGTTAAAAACC
>JAAENB010001338.1 GCA_024224995.1 bacterium
CTTTGATAATGATGATGAAAAAACGTTTAAACAGACTACTGATTTTATTCATGAAACCGCTCTCGATTTACCCCTGTTTAATATTCTTACTCCTATTCCGGGCACAAGATTTTACGACAGGATGATGAAAGAAGAGAGGGTTGTTCCTTCGAGCTGGGAGGAGTTTAATGGGTATAAAGTTTGCTTTAAGCCTGAAAATTTAACCCCTGAAACATTGATGAATGGTTTTTACAGCAGCATAGAAGACGTATATTCGTATGAAGCTATTTTTAACAGGGTTGAAAAACTTTATAATGATGGGGCATTAAAACTGGATGAGAATTTTTATCTCGCCAGGACAATCATTACGGTTTTATTGCTCAAAGAATTGTTTGTTCAAAAAAAGAATATGAGAAGGTTTATTCGAAGGACCATTAAAGAACTCTGGGTTAAAAAAGGTATTAGAATAAACATGCTCCTGTTGTTTCTCGACCGGTATGAATTTACTCAAAAACTGAAATATATTAGAGCGGCCGAGGCTAATTGTTAAGAGAAGACTTGTTTTATGGATTCTGTTAACCTGCCGGAGCAATATTGCTCCGGCAGGATTTGAAATAATACTGTTGTTGCCTCCCTCTCAGTTAGCGATTCCTCCCTTTCAGATTATTTTATGTCCGGACGATTGACTTTTATTAAAATTTTTGTTATTTTCTCTATAATGCTTACTACTAAGCAGTGACAGGGAAGCCCCCTTTTTTTTCAAAAAAATAAAATTTATTTTATAAGGAGTGGTGTATTATGAAGAAGAATGCAATTTTTTCCAGTGTTGTTTCTATGGGGTTGGTGTGTTTATTTGCTTTTTCCGGGTGTGAGGCCGGATTGATCAGTGATGACGGTATGGGATCGGGAGATAACAGCGGATCCGGGTTTAGCTTCTCGGACATGTACACGAGAATGTCTGCTCTACAGGAAGAGGTTGACTGGTTAAAGCAGGTCAATGAAGATACTTTGAAGATTTTAAGCCAGGTTGCCGCACCCGTTGGCTCAATACAGGCATGGCATAAAAATATGACCGGAACCCCGAACATCCCCACAGAATGGGTTGAATGCAACGGCCAGATAATTAACGACAGTGAATCTGTCTACAATGGGCTTGCCGCTCCCAATCTTAATTCTCCTGTGTACTCCGGGAATTCAAAAGGCATGTTTCTCAGGGGATATACCCAGTCCGGTCTGTTTGAAGAAGATACCTTTGAACTCCATTCTCACACTTATACGTACACGGAAGCAGCTTCAGGGCCTGCAATGTTTGGTGGGGGGCCCAGAAGGGCAAACGTTGGTACCGCAGCTACTCCCAAACCAACAACCGAAGCCGGAAGTGACGAAACCAGACCCTCAAATATGTCGGTAGTCTGGATAATGAGGATCAAGTAACGGTTCTCTCGCTGCCGGAGTAAAATGAAACTCCGGCAGGCTCTCCCTTCCCCCTGATTTTCATATTAATCCACTTTTTTGATCAAAATAACAACTTTTTTTGCCGGTTTTTGGTAAAACCGACACTTCTCTAGTAAATACGGAAACATATTTGTCTGTTTTTGAAATTTTTTTTATAGAGGAGGAGATTGATGATAATAGGGAAGTTCAAATCACTAAAATTTGCAATAATCGCAGCCCTGTTTTTATTATTCGCGCTTGCTGCAACCGGGTGCTCGGGAAGTTTTGACCGGTATTCGGTTAATGATTTCCTGCAGCCTGTCGCTACGATTAGCCCCAAAAACGGTTCTCCCGTTACCATTAACCAGGGTACCAGTAAAATCGATATCAGCTTTAATAAATCGATGAACACCGGTTCTCTTAAATTAGAGGGAGATATTGCTTTTGACGGAGCCGGTATTGAATGGTCGGGAGATGGCGATAGACTTGTTATAACTCCCAATACTATCTGCGATTCCAGCTCCTGTAATATCGGACCGGGAAAAACCCTCATATTGGATTGTGCCGATACCTATGGCAATAAAGTTGAAACTATTGTTCTTGTGTATCATATTGTGTGGGATGTTTTATATGTAAGTAACTCCGGCGGTGATGACTCGAATGACGGTTCAAAGGAGAGTCCTAAAGCGACGATCCAGGAAGCCGTAGACAGCGCCTCTTCCGGCATGGCTGTTCTTGTTTCGGAAGGCTATTATGAAAATGTCAATTCCAATTATGTTGTGGAACTTAAAGACGGTGTTTCTATCTATGGAGGGTATGAATTCGGTAATTGGGAAAAAAGAAATCCTGCTCTCTATTTTTCGACAATCCAGGTCAATAATAATGCTTCAGCGTCCGGTTTTTGGGGAAAGTCCGGCATAAGCAGTGATACGGTTATTGACGGGTTTACCATACGCGGCGATATTGGGACTGCTATAGCCAACAGCGCCTCTTCCTCTCCGGTTATACAGAATAACATGATACTGAGTCGAGGATCGAATCCTGCGATTGGCAGTTCCGGCTCTTCCTCGCCTATGATTTATAATAATATACTCTTTGCGGAGAGTGACGCGATTCTCAATTCCGGCGGTTCTCCCGTAATCCGGAACAATACTGTTTATTCCGGCGGCTATTCCATTTACCACGATCTTGGAAATAATGACCGGCTTACGATTGAAAACAATATTATTTTTTCAGCGAACAATACAACGGGAGGGGGAGTCTATATGGGAAATGGTGTTAACAATCAACTGCATATGCATAACAATAATTTTTATCATATCAGTGGTGATCCCTGGAAAATAATAAAATATGAAGATAGCTCCGGGCATTTTACAAACTGTTTTTTAGTTAAGAACATGGAAACGGCTCTTAATTCGTTCGCTTATAATAGCGCGAGCGGCAATACTGAGATGAATATGAGTTTTGTTGATATTGACGGAGCCGATGACGATCTTAGCTCAATGGACGACAATGATTGGCATCTTACGGCGGAATCTCCACTGATGCTGCTGGAAGGCGGTTTAAACGGAGTTCACCCCGAAAGGAACTGGGGATTCATTGTAGACAGGGAAGGCATTTTCCGTTCACCCATTGACATGAGTACTACGGGGTGGTCAATGGGAGCCTATGAATATTCTGCAGCAACAGATAATTAATAATAACGAGGTTAATAAAATGAAAAAATCGATTTGTATCTTAAGTTTTTTTATATTGCTCTTTACCGGCTGCGGTAAAGAAGAAGCAGAGATGGCAGATGCATTTGAAGAAAAAATGCAAACCTATCAAATAATGATTCCGGCTTCCAATGGAGCAGCCATGGCGGATATGGATCTCCGTTTTAATTTTAGCCAGTTTAGCGAACAAGAATTAAACAGGCTCATGGGAGAAACTTTCGGAGACTGGACCGGTATTATAAAAGTTAGTGGAGATAATATTGATGGAACATCCGCCGTTTACCTGTACCGGGACCTGATTCCGGGCGGTGCCGTTCGGCTGCGTCTTCCCATTGGAAGCAAGACTGTTTCCATGAAATTGATCCGTCACCGGATAGACAGCCTTGTTGATATTTACGCCGGAAGCGGTATTCTTACTGTGGAAGAGCATAATAGTTCATTGTCAATAGATCTGTACCAGGAAGGGAACGGAGAAATTGGCACCGTTGACTCGAGTTGCCAAACAGCAATAGCGGTGACAGTTCAAGGTACGGAATCCCAGGAAGTTATTGCCGGTACCCGGGTACAATTTAGTTTAAATGATAAAGTTGTTGCAACAGTGTCAATAGATGAAAAGAGCCAGCCGGTTTTTCTTCTTACCCAGGGGCAGGAACTCACGGATATTGACCAGGGATATGTCTATGAGGTTTCCGCGCCTGGTTCTGAAACAAAAACCGGAGTACTCAAGGTTTCTGCTAATGGGATCGCGGATAATGATGAAGCTTCTGTCGATAATACTTTCCGTAAAGACCTGGCAGATTCCGATACCGGAGACGATGTTCCTCCGGTAATTGAAAATATCAGTGTTACTGATGTTATTGCGGAAAGCAAAGGGCCGCTTGTTCTTACGGTAGCCGCTAAGGACAATAGGAATGTTGCTTCCGTTCAAGTCCTTGCTAACGCTATTCCATATGTTGTAACAGTACCGGTTAACGGGACCTATAGCTTTGAAATTCCTGTGGGAGATCTTAGCCTGGGGCTAAACGCTATTTCCATTACCGCGTATGATGGTCCTGGTGCTACGGGGAACTTTTCCACACAAGTTGTTAGTGTTATTACCATTGATGATATTTTACCAGTGATTGAAGTGGCTTTGCCCAGTACGGCTAATTCAGCAATTGGAACAAATCAAAATATGTTTACTTTTAATTTTACGGTAGAAGAGAGCAGGGGGATTGATACTGTTACCGCAGTAATTGGCACCCAATTTTATGAGGTAACCTTAAATCCGGACGGGAGTACGTATTCGGCCAGTTGCAGTATTCTTACCAACACCCTCGCTGATGGTCCGAACGATTTAATTATAACTGCAGCAGATTCATCAAGCAACCAGTCTTCATCGACGTATTCGGTCATATTGTATGATGATAGTGCTCCATGGTTTATTGTTGATTCTCTTTCCGGTTCGGTAATCGACTATAATGGATTCCATACAAGACCTTTTAAACTGGGTGACAACAGGGGAATAGCCACTGTTACAGTCAATGGTACAACGGTTTATCCTGATGCTAATGGTTTTTATGGTGCCACAGCAGTCTTTACCTGGTGGTGGCAGGATGTTTATTTAAAAGTTATTGCAACAGATACAGCGGGGAACCAAACCAGCGCGATTGTTAAAATAAACACGGCTACCGGGGCGATAAACGGTTTTCCCGTAAGGGCAGCCGGATGGCAGTGGTGGCTCTAAAAGAACAAACTCTATAATTATGATAAGGAAGATAATTATGATAAAAAGAAATATATTTAATTACAATAGAATATCACAATTAATTTTAATGCTTCTGCTTGCTGTCGCGTTGACGGGATGTTTTGGAAATAGGGGCACAAGCGGTGACCCGGGAGATCCCGCTCCTGCCGCAAGTATGAAACCTGTCACAAGCGATGCCTGGGTAGAGACACCTATGGGAGTATACATTGATATTGAATTGACGGCTACAAATCCCAGGGATAACAGTCTTGAGTATAGAATAGACCGGCAGCCGCAGCATGGAGCAGTTGAACAGATTGATGGCGCGGTCTGGCGGTATACTCCCAATGATGATCATGACGGCCTGGACAATTTTCGTTTTTTTGCTGTTAACGGGCTCATGAGTAATATCTCAACTGTGGTTATTGACGTTGGTTTTTTAAATAACGTTCCCTTTGCCTTTGATATTGATGATGTCGTAACAGACGAAGATACGAGTAAAACATTCGAATTAAAAGGAAAGGATCCCAAAAAAACGGCTTTAACGTATCATGTGAGTGAGGGTAATCCTGATGGAACTCTTTCTCACGTGGGGGAAGTATGTACATTTATTCCTACTGAACATTTTAACGGGGTAACCACTTTTACTTACTATGTAGAGAACGAAGATAGTATCAGGAGTAGTCCCGCAACAATAACCATTACCGTTAACCCGGGAAATGATACGCCTGTAGCAGACGCGCTGAATCCAACCGGAGGACTTGAAGATAATGATCTTTCGATTATCCTGACGGGAACGGACGAAGATAGAGATGCATTGACGTATCATATTGATGAATCGCCCGCTTATGGTACTCTTACTCATGTTGATGGAGAATCATCACTTATATACACACCGAATGCAAATTATAATTCCGAGGATTCCGGACTGCCGGCCGACACCTTTACGTATCATGTTAATGACGGTACTATAAATAGTGACTCCGCAACGGTCACAATCGCAGTGGCAGCTCTTGTGGATCAACCTGTTCCCGATATTACACAAGCAGTCAGGGCAGACTCTAATCCTTTAGCTGCTGATCATAATTCCGTAAATTTTGATTTAACGGTAGATAATCCCGATGGGTTTTCTCTTGAGTATACTGTTGTTATTCCTACTGCTCATGGAGATATCAACTGTACCGGGGCTTCATGTACCTATGAACCTGCTACCGGTTATTTGGGCACTGATACTTTCAGTTATACTGTCAAATACGGTACCTGGACAGGGGCTTCCGCAACGGTTTCTATTGAAGTGTTTCCTGGCGGTGTTATCCTGGTTAAACCGGACGCGGCTGGAACAGGAGACGGGAAATTATGGCAAAACGCTTTTATTCATCCACAGGATGCTATGGAGGCCGCGTCAGCGGGAAATGAAATATGGGTAGCTGCCGGAACCTATAATAGAAGGAATACAAATGATCTTGCTGTAGTTGATATGAGAGATGAGGTGGGAATATATGGCGGTTTTTCCGGCAATGAACATCAACGGAACGATGACCGGGATTTTTCCATAAATGTCGCGAAGCTGGATGGAAATAAAGAGGTAAGCGCTGTTGTTACCGGGGCTCATTTGTCAACTCTTGAGGGATTCACCATTAGCGGGGGAGAAATAATAATAGACATGGATAACTTGGAGGGTATGGACCCGGTTGATTTTTCTTCCAGAAGGGGGCTCTCTATTTCAAAAGATTCAGGCGATACAAGTGAAACAAATATTGAGATGACGGTGAGTCACTGTACATTTATTGATAATTCAGCTGTTTTCGAAAATGGCGGAGCTATCTACTCTTCCGAAAGCGCGCTACAGATTAGTGATTCCAGTTTTAAGAATAGTAACGGTTCCAAAGGCGGAGCAATTTATTCCGAGAAAGGTTCAATGCGTATAGAAGATTGTCAGTTTGAAAACAACGGTGGCTCCATGGGGGGAGCAATATATTGTGATCTTTCAAATGAAGTGATAATTACGGGGTGCGCGTTTAATAAAAATAGTGCCATATCCGGTGGAGCCATTTTCAATAATGAGAATTCAACAAACAAAACCATGATTGAAAACTGTACCTTTTCCGAAAACAAGTCCATATCAATGGATACCAATTATGGCGGCGGGGCGATTTTTAACAATAGCCTTGGAGTCCTGTATGTTAGCGGGTCAACCTTTTCATTGAATAATGCAAAGCCCTATGTCCCTGACACCGGTTCTGCTGTTGGGAATGGGTATGGCGGTGCTATTCATACTATAGGAATCGCTTCCATTATTGACTGTTCTTTTAGTCTCAATGAATCTCTCTATGGCGCCGGTATATATATTGGTGCCGGGAATGTGGCTTCCGTAAGAAATTGTTCCTTTGTGGAGAACAGTGCAACAAACGCCGGTTATGAAACAGATTATTCCACTGCGGGAGAGGGCGGTGCTATTTATGTTAAAGGATCTCCGGAGATTATTAATTCCATTTTTATTGGAAACATCGCTACACAAAATGGCGGTGCTCTGTATAATGCTGAGTCTTCAAATCCGTCAATTTACAATTGTACCATGAGCTTGAATAATGCCGTTGGCGGGTCAGGCAGCGGTATCTTTAATCATAAAGATAGTGATAACATTGTAGCAGGGAATGCCATAAAGGTGATAAATTCAATTATATGGGGCAACGTGGGTGATGAAATATCTTTTGACGCGTCCGGAACAAGAGGTTCCATTGAGGTGACCTATTCCTGTATTCAAGGCGGGTATGCCGGGACTGGAAACATCGGCGAAGATTCCAGTCATGAGCCTCTTTTCGTTACTAAAGGTGATGATAGTTATTATCTTGATAACAGCACTCCCAGCCCCTGCGTTGATGCGGGAAGCTCGGCTTTGGCGAGTCTAATTCTTGACATCTTAACGGAAAGAACTACTAATATCAGCAATGCTGCAGATACTGCTCCCCTGATAGACATGGGGTATCACTACAAACGTTAATCTTAGCTCTCTCCTGAAACCGGTTCCCTTCCCTCTTCTCACGAGGGGAACCGGTTTTTTTACTTCCATTTTCTTTTTAGACGCCGTTTTTTCATCCTTTCTTTTTTATACCGCCCGCTCCACAAACCCTTCCCGGTATCGACATTCCGCAGTTTCAAAACCTGTGAAGAACTTCGAACAATCGTAGCGGCATAAATATTTTTCTTGCTTTTTCTAATGAACGTTGCGCCCGTAACCGTAAGGGATTCCCCCTCTTCAAAATTAAGATTTTGTTGGTCCGCGTACCATTTGGGACACACATGAACAATGTAATTTCCCGATGAAGTTTCTATCGTGAGGTGCAGTCCGTATTCTTTTTGGAACCTGTTAAAAACAGTATTGACGGATATAATTGTTCCCTCAAGTGTAGTAACGGATGTTTTTTTATATGCCGCCATTCCGGCAGCAGCGTTCCGCCTTTTTCCGCCCCGGGAAAATGAAGAATGAGGGATGATAAAAGAATACAGTAAAATAAATGTAATAAGAAAAATGATATTTTTTTTCATGATCACCTCTATATAGGTTCATTTTTTTAGAACTATATCCTATCAAAAAAAAATCAAGTGTCAATAGATTTATTGGGGATCGTAAGAGGCGTCTTTCTCTCTCAAGAAACTCTTTTTAAGTAGGGCCGGTTTGCGGGGGATGTTGTCCCGGGTCAACACCAGCCACCACAGAGGGGGAATCCCAAATAAACACCGCGTAGGGCACGGCACGCCGTGCCCCTACACGTACCGAACCCCTCGCAGGGGTCGCACGCCTTGCCCGGAGCATCTTCGCAAAATAGGCCCCGGTATCACCACGGTTTCTTTCGTGTTTTTCCCCGTTCGACAGGATTCGCACTCTCAAGAAACTCTTTTTAAATAGGGCCGGTTCCCGAAGATTTTATCCCGGGGCCATGCTCTGTTTCACGGGGTTGAAACCCCGAGCTACAACACGTCGCCCCGCTGGGGCTATTCTGTCTTGGGTCAGCATTGAACCAA
>JAAENB010001339.1 GCA_024224995.1 bacterium
AACAACTTCCCCGTCATAGGCAACACGAATGGTTTGAGCGGCATCAATAACGGTCATACCCATGCGGGCAAGGGCGGCATAATCGAACAGGATCTCGACCTGTTCTTTCCCATCTTTGTCATCACGGGTAACATCCCGAACGCCGGAAATGGATTTTAAATAAACCTCAACATCGTTCGCGAGTTTTTTCCTGAGTTCATTGTTGGAACCAATAATACGAATGGAAACCGGTTTTTCCGGAGAGGGCCCGGACTCTTTAACATCAAACCGGAAGGAGGAGAAGTCTTTAAGATGCAAGGATTTTTCCCTGAGTTCATTCGCGATTTCCTCAGCGTTCCTGGACCGGGTGGAAAAAGGAGTAAGGTTAATACGGATCATGGCGATATGCGATTGGCTAACAGCGCCTTCCTGGTTCCCAATGAGCGTCATGTAAGAGGAAACTTCATCTCTGGAAAGAGTATTCACAATATCCTCAACCTTTTTAACGGCCAGGGACGTTTTATCAACAGGAGTACCAATGGGAGTTTCCATATAGGCAACAAACTCTTCCGCCCCTTCCGAAGGGAAGACGATAATTTTTAAACCGGCAACAGCGTAGATAATAGAACCGACTAACAGTGCAATGAATATGCTCGCAAGATAATAACGCCGTTTAAGAACTGAATGCATAAACCCTTCGTATTTAGAACGAATACTGGAAAACCAGTCCCTGGTGCCGTCTTGTTTTTTCTCTTTAGGTTTAACGATTTTTTCAAGAAAGAGCCGGTATTTATCCTTGAGAAGCAGAAGCCAGCCCCAGCCCAATCTATCAACCAGGGATTTTTTTCCAGGTTTCTCCATAGCATTGGCAACATGAGCAGGCAGGGCAATAATCCCTTCGAGAAGAGAAATAGACAGGGCAAGGGTAATCACCAGGGGAATAACATAGATAAATTTACCCAGCTCGCCTTTAATGAAGAACATGGGAATAAAGGCCAGGAAGGTAGTAAGGATAGTAGTAACAACGGGCAGGAAAACCCGTTTTAGGCCGTTAACAGCGGCGTCAACAGGCGAGTCACCGGCTTCCCAGCGCTGGTAAATCGTTTCGGAAATAATAATGGCGTCATCGACAATAATGCCCAGAACCAGGATCATAGCGGTAAGGGTAATAACATCAAGGCCAACGCCGAACAGGGGAAGGAGGGCAATGGAGCCCAGCAGGGAAACCGGGATGCCCAGGGCAACCCAGAACGAAGTTCTGAAACTGAGAAAAATAGTAAGGATAATGAGGACCAGGAAAAAGCCCATAAGCCCGTTTTTAAAAACAACATCAAAACTGGCAGTAACGTACCGTGACAGGTCATTGGAATAATGGATTTCAAGATGAGAAGGCAGGTCCATTTTTTCTTTTTCAAGAAAGTCTTTAATCCTGTTCACCGTAGAGACAATATCGGCCGATTCCCGTTTATTAATACTGAAGGTAATCATTTTTTTACCGTTGATCCGGGAAACAACGTCCTCTTTTTTGAAACCATCTTTAATGGAAGCCAGGTTTTTAACTTTAAGGGCATAACCTTCAAAGTTGCTTCTAACAATAACCTCACCAACTTCAGCGGGATCGCGGAACTGGGCAAGGGCAACGATATTTTTTTCACCGGTATAGGATTCCAGGGTGCCGCCGGTGCTGCGAATATTCCTGCTTTGAATCGCGTAAATAATTTCCCGCAGGGGAACCTCGAATTTTTCCAGTTTTTTAGGATCAATTTCAATTTTAATTTCCCTTGCCAGGTAGCCGTATTTTTCAATTTTAGAAACACCATTAATTTCTTTAAGTTTTTTTTCCATAATTCTGGCAGATTCACGGAGTTCAGAGTAGTTCATTTTATCCGAAGCAATACCAACTTCCAGAATGGGGATCTCGCTCATTTTTTCCCGGGAAACAACAGGCGGGCTAAGCAGACCTTTCGGCAGCCGGGGAACCTGGCTCACGGACTCCCGAATATCCTGAATAACATTATCAATAGCGTTTTTGGAAAGATCGGGATCGGGGATGACAAATATAATGGACATATCTTCAATAGATATGGAAGTAAGTTCTTTAATGCCGCTAACCGATTTAAGCCGAGTTTCAATTTTATTGGTAACATTGAGTTCAACATCTTCGGGAGAGGCTCCCGGGTAAACGGTAGTAATAAGAGCCTGATCCAGCTCCACCCGGGGAAAGAGATCCCGCCGTATGGTCATGGTAGTAACAATACCAAGAATAAGGATCATCAGCGTAAAGATAGTAGCCAGTAAATGGCGTTCAGCAAAGAAACGAAATATTTTTTCCATTTTGTGTACCTCTAAAAAACTAAATTTTGCTTGTAAGCGGGCCTGGAAGTAGTATGGGCTCTTTGGATTGCTCCGGAACTCGCTTTGCTCAAACAGTCCTCCCAACCCAAAGAGCCCATACTACTTCCAGGCCAGATGCAGCTCGCAAT
>JAAENB010001340.1 GCA_024224995.1 bacterium
GACGGCAGTTGGTCCGCGTGGATGCCGTATTTATTACCGTTTAACTTTTCGGTAGTGGATGAAGAAACTTCCGGCATGCTTTATTTACAATTTCGAGACGCGCGAAGTAATGTACTCAGCACACAGGTTAGTTATTAATCAACGGGGCCGTATATGACAAAATATAAATATCACAAAGAGTCCCCTCCTGAAAAGATCCGGGTCCGGAGGAAAAAGTCCGGTCCTGAGAAAAAGCAGAAACCCAAAGGGCAGCCCCGGCACCCGGAACCCACTACAGACTATATCCTGTATTTACAGAGGACTGTGGGAAACAAAGGGGTTGAGCAGCTTATTCAAAGCGGGGCCATTGAACCGCTTATGAACGCCGGGAAAACTTCAGCGCATGAAGCTAAAACAGCTCTTGCGTCTCTTGTTGCTGAAAAGAATCCGGAAGTTTTTCGCGACCTGTACAAACAAGGTCTGTATCCGCATTTACAGCCCAAACTTGAGGTAAGCAGCCCCGGAGATCTATTCGAACAGGAAGCGGACCGGGTAGCTGAAAAGGTCGTAAATATGAGTGATTTCGATGTACAGCGACAAAGTGTTAACCTTGACATTCAAACCAAAGAAAATACAGGAGGGGCAGCTGTTGTTGATTTCGGCGTAGAATCGGGCATCCGTAGTATGAAAGGAGGCGGACAGCCTCTCCCGGATTCCACAGGCAGGTATTACAAAGCCCGGTTTAACAGGGATTTTGATCATGTCCGTATTCACACCGGGAGCAGGGCAAATGAACTGGCCCGGGCCATAAATGCCAGAGCTTTTACAACGGGAAATGATATTTTTTTTGCAAAAGGGGAGTATAACCCGGCCGGTAGAGAGGGTAAGAAGCTCATTGCCCATGAGTTGACTCATGTTGTACAGCAAAAAGCCGGTATTGATAGATTAATGGCTCATAAGGTGCAAGCTAAGAATAATACTGACCTGGACTTAATGAAACATTTTAGTGTTTGTTATTTGCACATGGAGCCGGAGATCTTTACCAAATTTATTATACCGTATAAAGATAATCCCGACAATATAAGGAGTTACTATTTAGGCAGGCTTAAAGGGTTTGGCCCCGGTATTGGGCAAGGATTGTTGAATACCCTCCTGGATATTTGGGAACTGCTAAAAGTGGCAGGCCCTGCTTATAAAAATAAATTTGCAGAGATATGGGACGATCCGGTAGGGACTTTCAAGAGAGATACGGAATATACTATATCAAGCTATAAAAGTTTTTACAAGGTTCTTCATAAAGCTTTCAAGGCTATTAAAAATGATCCCGGTATCCAGGATGAGATTCTGGAAATGGTCAATGGGGTTATTGATAAAAAAATTGCCGCTTTTTTAAAACAGTGGGTAGAGAAGAATAAAACACCAAAAGATCAGGGCTATGAGATAGGTTTTTTATCCGGAGTGCTGGTTGGTGAAATTATAGGGGCTGTTGTTGGCGGAAAGGGCCTGCTTAAAATAGGGAAGCTTTCAAAGATTACCAAACTCGCAAAGCTGGCCAAAACAGCAAAGTTTCAGGCTATTCTTGATAGGCTCGGTCTTGGGTTCCTGAAAAAGTTGATTGGTAAGGCGGAAGATGTTATAAAAATTCGTAAAGGACTTGTCAAAAAAACAGTTGATAAAAATCCTGTTAAGTTTGTAGATGAAAATGCTTATATGAGTAATCGCGCTAGATTGTATAATGATTCAGCTCAAGGGGCTCGTTCAAATACAGTAACACAAAAAGGACAAGCTCCACAGATTACACGTATATTAGAAGATGGTTCAAATAAAGGCGTTAGGTTTGATGGAATTGATATTAATAACAGAGTTTTAATAGATAGAAAGTTATCAGTTGTAACTACAACAAAGGCTAAAAATCAAGCTTTACGTCAATCGCAAGCTTTGAGTGAGAATAACCTCACAGGTAGATGGGAAGTCCCTAATCAAGCTCAAGCAAATAGAGCAAAGAAAATGTTAGAAGAGTTAAAAATAAAAAATATCACAGTAAAGGTGGTAAAAGAGTGAATATACAAGAAGCAGTTTCAAGAGCATTAATTGAAGTCATTTTGTTTTTAGAATTTAGTGATGAAGATAGTGTCCATCCAGATACATCTGTTGAACAGATGGAACATATTGCTTCAACCCTTCAAAAGATGGATGAGAAAGGAATAAAGAATTTTTTAGAAGTGTGTTCTTTAATGGCAAATGAATATAAAGATGATGAAGAAAAATCTGAGTTTCTTTTATTAATAGGTGAAAATTTAGGAATAAGCGAGGTGCGACTATAAGAAAATTAAGCCGACTGCAATTATTATACTTTTGAGTCTATCATTTTTTTTAGTTGTGAATTAGCGGATGAACACTCAATTAAATTTGTTATTACTGGTGATTCGCCACTAGTCAATATATCCGGTACTGATTTAGATGGAAATAAAACAGAAGAAGACTACAGGAGTTTAGACGAAGGGACTCCATACACATATATAAAATATACAAGTGAACCATATCTTTCAATCACTGAAAGCAAAGATGAGGACTCTAAATAATGTAAATCAGTGACCCCACCAGGATGCGCAAGGGATATGGAGGGTTTAGTCCCGGCACCTTTTGATTTTTTCAATGGATAGGAACCCCTTTGACAGTAATTGGAAATCAAAAGGTGTCGGGACCGGAGCGAAGCGGAGCCCGGAGGAGCCCGGCCCGAAGGGTGCGCCCGTATTCTGCGAGCACTTTAGCGAAAAGTGGTCAACTTGTTTACAAATCAAGAATTATCTCATCAAGCGGCCGTTTGGGAACATGGTGAACATCATCCTTGTCGCGCCAGTATTTAATATCCTCGTCTTTACCAACATCGTCTAGAATAACGGTTTCCCGGGGCTTGCCCAGGGAGATCGTCAGGAGGATCTCGTACCGGGAAGAAATCTTAAGGGCATGGGCCAGCTGTACTTTGTCAATGGCACCCATGATGCAGCCGCCCAGGTCTTTTTCCGCCGCACCCAGGAGAATACTGAGGGCAGCAATGCTGTGGTCCCATTTAATGCTTTTTCTAATTTCAGTGTCCCCAAGAATAATAACATAGGCAGCAGGCCGTTCACCTTCAACAGGCCCGCTCCATTCTTTTAAGTACCCGGCCCAGGCCAGGCAGGGAAATATGAGACTGTTTTTTTGGGGATCGGCAGAAAGAATATACTTCAGGGGCTGCATATTATTTGCGGAAGGCGTAAGCCTTGCAATATCAACAAGCTCTTTCAAGGTATCAAGCTCAACAGGAACATCTTCATAAAACCGCCGGTAACTCCGGTTCTTCTTAATCAACTCTTTAAATTCCACAGAAATACCCCTCTCTAAATATTATAACCGCGAGCCCCCCATCCCCCAGAGGGGGCGTAAGAAATATTTTCCTGGACACAGAAATCGAACCGTCAATACACTCTTGCGCCCCCTCTGGGGGTTGGGGGGCTCGCAAAACCTCACATATACTTCGGTTCTTTATAAGAATACATATCATGGACACCGCCTTCCATCTGTGCCGACGGAGACCGGATCTCAAACCGCAGGTTGCCGGAAGCGTTGGTGCTGTGTAACAGATCCATATTAACAGTGCCCATATCCTGTAAAGAGTGCTTTAATCCCTGTATGAGATAGGGGATATAATCGAAGAGGGAGCCTTTGTCTACAACAGCACCGGAAACGCCCTGGGCAACCATGATCTTTGCGTCTTCCGCGAAATATCGCTTAGAGCCGCCTGCTTCCAGCGCTTCCTGTGAAGCCATACCCCGGTAGCGCTTAAGCCGGATACCGTTTTCGTAAAAGTATTCGCCCGGAGCTTCGGAAGTGCCTGCGAACATGGAGCCCATCATTACGGTAGAAGCGCCAAGAGCCAGCGCCTTGGCTATGTGGCCGATGTTCGCGATTCCGCCGTCCGCGATAATGGGAACGGAATGTTTTCGAGCGTATCGCGCGGTCCTGAATACGGCAGTGGCCTGGGCTCTACCAACAGACATGGTGGTCTGAGTGGTGCAAATAGATCCCGGACCCATACCAATCCTGAGGCCGTCGGCACCGGCCTCAATGAGTTTCGCGCATTGTTCTTCAGTAACAACATTTCCCCCGATAATGTCGAGCTGGGGGTATTCTTTTTTGATGTATTTTATCATATCGAGCTGGTAGATTGAATTCCCCTGGGCGGAGTCGATAATAACTACATTGATCCCCGCTTTTACAAGGGCATCAAGTCTTTCTTTTGCTTCATCTTTTGTTGATATTGCGGCACCAACCATTAATTGTTTCTGGGAATCTTTTGAAGCCATGGGATATTCCCTGTTTTTAACAAGGTCGTTCCTGCACATAAGGGCAACAAGATGCCCGTTATCGTCAACTATCGGCAATTTGCCTCTTTTTGATTTTCTGAGAATGTCGTTTGCTTCGGAAAGAGAAACTCCTTTTGGAGCCGTAAGAAGGTCCGTTGTCATAACTTCCGACAGCTTTTTTGTCCGGTTTGACTCAAAATCGGTGTCCCTGTTTGTAACAATTCCAAGGAGCTTTGACTTTAGTTTTCCGGACTCCGTTATAGGAATACCGGAAAATCCGTATTTTTCTTTAATATTGTCTATATCGGCAATGGTATGGTCCCTTGATAAAACCATGGGGTCCAGAATAAACCCGTTTTCGTAGCGTTTTACTTTCATTACTTCTTCGGCCTGGACTTCTATTGTATTATTATAATGAATAATTCCAATACCGCCCATAAGAGCAAGAGCAATAGCCATATTGGCCTCTGTTACCGTATCCATTGGACTCGAAACCAGGGGACTCTTTAATCTAATATTTCTGGTTAAATTTGACTCTAAAATAACGTCATCCGGGGCAAAATCGATATATCCCGGCAGGATGATAAAATCGTTATACGCGAGTCCTGTTGGTTGGGTAAAGAGCTCTTCAGCTGAATATCCGTCTTTATTCATATTATACTCCTCTGGCATTGAAGGGTTTACCCTTTTGTCCATATATATTATTAATAAAATAATTGCAAATAATGCGCAAACAAATAATTTTTGCTTCAAAAGCGTATATTTTGTACTATATTGCGCGATTATTAAATTACAATTTTAGATTTGGGGATTGTTATTTTGCAACCCATTTTGTCAAGCAACAAAGAAAAAATAAGCGATTCCGAAGGGGTAAATAGACTATGGGACACTGTAAAAGACGGGGATATTGCTGCCAGGATGTAATGCTTGCTGAAGCGCCCGATATGCTTGAAACCGCCTATAATTATTGGAAAAAGAGTAAACAAATAGACCCGAATTTTTCGGAAATTTATCTCATTTATCCCATGCTGGAATTCAAATTTGAAAACCCCGAAGAGGACTTGCCCTATCACTACCGGTGCAAGCATTTTACCCATGATGAAGAGGGCACGCCAACCTGTTCCATTCACCCCATCCGTCCCCGGATGTGTAGTGGTTTTCCCTATTATGAGGAAGTGGAGCACCTGGACAGGGACGAGCCTTTGAGTCCCTATGAAGGGTGCGGGTATAATGACCCGGATTAAATTCCCGTTTTTCTATTGAAATATTACCCGGTATATATTTTTGTGGTACCTGTTTATGGAATTTCTCTAAAAGGTTACCCTCTTTGATTATGTGAGAATTCCCGTAGCCGCTTAATGACAAATACAAAAAATCGAGCTTTTTTTGAGTGGTTGCTTAAATTTAAATAACAGGAGAACCAGAATGGCTAATAAGGAAGTAGTAATTTTATCGGGGTGTAGAACTCCAATAGGCAGTTTCGGACAATCTTTAAAAAATGTTAAGGCATATGAGCTTGGCGCTCTCGTAATGGGCGAAGCTCTCAAAAGAGCCAATGTTTCGGGAGATAAGCTTGGCGATGTTATTTTTGGCGACTGTATCCAGACTTCGGAAGAGGCAAATACCGCCCGGACTGCCGCGCTTAAAGCGGGTATTCCACAAGAAGTTCCGGCTACAACTATCCAGCGGCAGTGTGCCTCAGGCATGCAGGCTACTATCTTCGGTTCACAGCAAATAATCGCGGATGACTCGGAATTCGTTCTTGTTGGCGGAACTGAATCTATGAGTAATGCTCCGTACGTACTCAAAAATGCCCGTTGGGGTGCCCGTCTTCAGCATGGTGAAATGACCGATGCGATGTGGGAACTCCTTCACTCAGGAAGCGGTCTTCTTGGCGAGCCCTTTATTATGGGCCAGACTGCTGAAAATCTTGCTAAAAAATATGATATTTCCCGGGAAGAACAGGACCAGGTTGCTTTTGAAAGTCATTCCAAGGCTATTGCCGCTATCGATTCCGGTAGATTTGACGACGAAATCATCCCTGTTTCAATTCCCCGCAGAAAAAAAGACCCCATAATATTCGACACCGACGAACACGCGAGAAGAGATATCACCCTGGAATCCCTTGCCGCGTTAAAACCGATTTTTGATAAAAAAAATGGTACAGTGACTGCTGCCAACGCTTCCGGTATCAACGACGGTGCCGCTGCTATGGTTATCACCTCTGCTGAAAAAGCACAGGAAATTGGCGCTAAACCCATGGCTAAGATCGTTGCCAATGCCATTACCGGTTGTGAGCCCGAGCTCATGGGATACGGTCCTGTTCCTGCTATTGAAAAAATCTTAAAAAAGACCGGCCTTAGCCTCAGCGACATTGACCTTTTTGAAATAAACGAAGCTTTTGCCGCGCAGTATATTGCCTGTGAAAAAGGGCTTAAACTTGACCGGTCAAAGGTTAATGTAAACGGTTCCGGTATTGCTCTTGGTCATCCTGTTGGATGTACGGGCGCCCGTCTTATTATTTCATTGATGTATGAACTGAAAAAGAGAGACGCCAAATACGGCATTGCTTCTCTTTGTGTTGGCGGCGGCATGGGTGCTGCTGTCCTTATTGAGAACATCAAGTAAAGTCTTTACTCCGTACGGAGAGATATTCTCCGTGCGGAGGTGACACTCCTCGTGAGGAGAGACGTTGCATGCAACGCCTTTACGGGTTGGTTTCAGAGACGTTGCAGTGCAACGCCTCTACGGGCCTGTTTCCGAAGATATTGCCCGGGTCAACACCACGGAGGGGTTAAACCCCAAATAAACACCGTGTACGGGCACGGCGCGCCGTGCCCGTACGCGTACCGCATCCCCTCGCAGGGGTCGCATCCCTCCTCAGAGTC
>JAAENB010001341.1 GCA_024224995.1 bacterium
GGCTTTCTTATGATAAATCTCCTGGTCCGGCTCCCAGTCTCCCATGTGAAATCCATGAGCCACAACCCGGGTTCCCGGTTTCAGCTGCTTAAAAAAAATGGGACGCAGTTGAACGTTAAAGTCTTCGAGCATGTAGAGCATTATCACCGATGCCTCGCTGAAATCCTGTTTCAGGGAATCGCCTACTATGAACTTGATTTTATCCCCCACACCATAATCTACCGCCTTTTCCCTGGCTTCCGATATTCGCTGAGGACTGATATCCATACAAACGCTTTTTGCTCCGTATTTGAGCGCTGCCTTAATAAGTATACGCCCGTCGCCACAACCAGGATCGATAATGATATCGTCTTTTTGTATTTTTGCCAATTCCAACATGGTTGCGACAACTTTAGGGTGGGTGGGCTCAAACGGAACAGGAAGATCATCCGGTTCCTTTTCGTCCGTATACCCCATTGTGCCCGCCAGGGTGAGTATGGTCAGGGTGAGGAGCAGACATATGATGTTTTTTAGTGGGAATGTTGATAGTTTATACATTATTTACACCTGTTGTTGGAGAATTATTATCGGATTTTAAGGACACTAAAATAAACGTGTCAAAAAAAACAAGTTTTTTTTGTGGGGGCATAAACTTCTCAGAGCTCTTTATAAGAGCTAAAGTCTTGATTTTTTTAAAAGCAAGGTAAAATATAAAAATCTCCCTATCATGTGAAATTTTATCAAGATAGGGAGATTTTTCCCGAACATGAGCTTATGCAGCATCTCTACAATTAAATACTACATATCTCTGGGAAAATTGTGGGGTAAATTCTCCCTATCTTGTAAAATTTTGTCAAGATAGGGAGAATTTGTCCGAATGCGAGCTTATGCAGCGTGGCAGAAAGCCTTTCGGCAATAATCAAATCGGTATTGATGAAAATATTACAAATAATTCTCCCTATCATGGAAAATTTTGTAATGATAGGGAGAATTATTCTTGACCAGAGGGCAATTTGCTGTTTTATTAGAACAATGTTCATAGGCAGAAATAAAGAAATAGAGTCACTCAATAAAATAATCGACACAGAACAAGCGACTATTGGGGTTCTTTTCGGCAGGCGTCGAATAGGAAAGAGTGAACTGATCAGAAAGGCATTTGAGAACAAAAACGTATTGTTTTTCGAGGGGGCGGAAAACAGGTCCAAAGAAGAGCAAATAGAAAATTTTATCTTCCAGCTTTCTTACCAGGTAAAAAAAGAATACAGCACAAAAAAAATAAAAACCTGGCGGGAAGCTTTTATACTGTTGTACGAAGAAGTACAGACTGCTCCTGCTCATATCGTATTAGATGAATTTCAGTGGATGGCCAATTATCGTCATGAAATAGTCACGGATCTGAAAATGGTCTGGGATCTTTATATGTCCCGGCTTCCCGGTAGTACGCTCATACTATGCGGGTCCATCGCATCTTTTATGACAACAAAGGTTATAAAGTCCACAGCCCTGTACGGCCGCACCGACCTGGTAATCCACCTGAAAGAATTCCTGCTTCCGGAAACAAAAGAACTCCTGGCCGGAAAGGGCATCCTGGAGGTATTGGAAGCACAGATGCTTTTTGGCGGAGTGCCCAAATACCTCAACCTGGTACGATTAAAACCTTCAATACGCATAGGTATGGAAGAACTTGCCTTTACCGAAACCGGTTATTTTACCAATGAATATGACCGCATTTTCCTGAGCCATTTTGGAAAGAATCCCGAATACGAAAGAATAGTGCGGGTACTTGCCGAACATCCTTATGGACTGTTTCGCAAACAAATAGCCGGGTATGCCGAAGTTGACCAGGGCAGCGGTTTAACCACACACCTGAGGAACCTGGAATCGGCGGGGTTTATTTCATCCACGACGCCATTTCATAAAGGATACAACTCAAAGCTGTTGAAGTATTACCTCTCCGATCCTTATTTACGCTTCTATTTTTCATTCATACAGCCCAACCTGAAAAAGATCAAATCAGGAATTTATGAAGGGCTGTTCGCGAAGATTAGCCAGTCCGGAGCTTTTAGTGTGTGGATGGGGCGGTCGTTTGAGTACCTGTGTATACATCACGCGGGAATAATCTGTAAAATACTTGGCTTTTCCGGAATTGAATTCTCCTATGGCCCATATTATAGCTCACCGGCAAAAGATAGATCCGGAGTACAAATAGATCTGCTGTTCGACAGGAAAGATAATGTTATTACCCTGTGTGAGATGAAATATTCGTTAGCGCCGGTAGGAATAAGCATAATAGAAGAAGTGGAAAGAAAAGTTAACATTTTGCAGGAAAAATTCGGCAATAAGACCATTCAAAAAGTTTTAATCACACCGGCAGGAGCCACAAATGATCTAAACGGCTCGGGCTATTTTTACCGGGTAATAGACCCTGTAGAGTTTTTAGTCAGATAATAGTATTTTTTTCTACAATAACTTCCTTCTCTGCTGTAAATGGATTGATTTTATTAAATAATATTTTTTTATCAATTGAATCTAAATATTGCATTAGCAGATCAATTTTTTCTATTACTTGTTCAAAATCATCTGCATTGAACCTGCTTATATCCGAACCTCTTTTTCGAGTATTTAATAAAATATTACGAAATTTGTGTAAAAATTTTTGCAATTTCATCTTTTGATTATTATTGATATTGTCTTGAACAATGGTTGCATGCAGCCTATACCCAGTTACCCAACATAGATAAATGAGCATGTCTTTAAAACCACGCTGTAGATGGTCAACTAAATGCAATAATTGCTTTTCTTGTTCAGTGTTATCATCCTCATTTAGCACTTTTCTTAAATGGAATAGTGCATCTCGAAAATTAAAATATGGTGAATTTGTGGTTTGTAACTTTAATTTTTTTTCCACACAGTATTCAAATTTTTTTAGTATTGTAATATAATGAGAAAGTAGAGAAAGTAGTTTATCAATATTATCCATATCGCTTTATTTCTTTATCAATATCAATTTGCCAGGTTGTTCTATTGGAAGGTAATTTCCCGAAAATATCGTTAAAATGAACCATTTGAACTCCTCTCTGAGACCATGAATTAAAATGCTCATTAATAGCTTCTTCGCTTGCATTGCATACTTTATCTAAAGCCTTATCGATTCTTTCAAAATCATTAATTAAATCATCAATTATGTCATTCATTTTTTACCTCCAATAATTCTTCTTCTAACTCTCTTAATTTTTCAATAGCAAGTAACTCTATATGGTCATCTGAGAGAATAGATTTTAATTCATCATATTTTCCCTCAATAGTATCATCCTGAATTTCTAAATTATTTTGTTTGAGAAACTTTTTAAATAAGGATTTAATATATTTATTATAATTATCTATTACCCCTTTATTTAAATCATTAAAAGCATTATCAATTGCGTTAGTATCAACATTTTCTCCAGCAATTAAGGATAAAAAATTATCAAAATTTTCAATTATACGATGTGGTCCCTCATCAAAATCTGTTGCACGCCAGTTTTCAATTGCTAGTGATCTATAAAATTGATTAACTAAATAATTGTTTAAAAAGTTTTTTAATGATTCTATTTTTTCAGGTTCCATAATATTTCATATAAATATATGCTCATATTTATGTTTTTGTTTATAATTTAACATTGAAAATATCAACAATGGTTGTTTCTATGTCAATATTTTTTTAGTAATTTTTATAAAAAAGTCTCTTTCTGTTTACCGGACTTGAATTATAGTATTATGTCGCTATGTTGTATATATCGACAATTTTAAATAATTAAACTCAAGAAAATAAACAGCTTATTATATTTCCCTCTCAATTTGTTTTTTAAATTAATTAAAATAATCTATTATATTAATATTCTTAAGTCAAGAATGTTATTTAAATTACAAGAAAATATAAATATTTAAATTAAACGGTCTGCTACCCGGTTTAAAATAAATCCTTGACCGCTAAAAAGATCCCCCATATCTTAAGAGATACTCCAAACTCAGGATAAAATAATGCCCAAAACAGCAATAAAGAGAATTTTTTTTTTAGTCATACTTATTACCGGAATATTATCTCAAAGAGCCATAACAGCCGAAGACCCGGGCGTGCTGCGGGAACTGTATTCCCATGAAGAGCAAATAATGAAAGATCTCTCACAAGGAGACTATAACAAATTATATAGCGATATAGAGTCTTTTGTAACACGATATCCTTTACACCCGGTATCGACATTATATTATCCCGACCTGGTGCGCCTGGCAGAGGCTCACGGCAACAAAAAGATCGAAGAGAGCCTCACGAAACTCATAAAAACCGTTGAAGAGAAAAACCCGGCAGCAAATGAAAAGAAGAATATCCATTTATTGCAGCTGAAACTGCAGTTGGAAAAACTGCTCTACCGGTACGCGCCGGAAAGGGCTAAGAAAATTTCGCAGGAGCTGAAACCCGTGAGGAAATGGATACTAACGGGCTGTTATAACACATACGGCCCCGGAGATATGATTCATTCCTATTTACCCGAAATTATTTCGGATGATGCTGCTTTGCGCGGCAGCTCTGGCGCGGGTACCGGGCAAAAGCGGAAAAAGGTAGTTGTTAAAAATTATGACGGAACAGTGGATATAAAAAAAGAGCTCTATCCCTATAATGGGGTGGCTTACGCGACAGCCTCTTTCCCCGTGAGCGGTCCGGTGAAAATACGGATCTATTCACATTCCTATTATAAGATTTATATTAACGGCAGGGAAGCGGCACAAAACCTGGAGCAGAATTTCAGGAACCAGCGGGTAATCAGGGTTGCAGGTACAAAAGGAATCAGCCTCATGATAAAGCTCGACGCCTCAAAGAGCGCAACATTCAGGGTACTGGTAACTGATGATAGTGACGTGCCCCGGACGTCGCGGGTTTTGTTTAAAAAAGCATATCATAACGCCGCTTCTTATAAAGAGGAAAATCCCTATCCCCATGCCTGGTTTTCCGGACTGGAAAAGAACGATCCCTACCAGTCATATCTTTACCGGGGTATTTATTTTAATGAGCTGGAAAGTGAGGAAGCCATCGCCTGGCACCGGAAAGCGCTGGCAAAAAAAAGAAGCATAATTAATTTGTATTATCTATCTTCCACAATGCTCGACCTGGGCAACGAAGACCGGAGTTCTGCCTACTATATTGAAGGATGGCGAATTATAAATGAGATATATAATAAAGCCCCGGACTTTGTGCCTGCCCGGTATTCACGGTTTTTAAAACTCGTGGAAAATAAGAACCCGGTAAAGGCATACCGGGAGGGGGAACGGCTTATCGAACAATCACCCAATTACCTGCTTGGGTATATTGATTTCCTTGATTTTTTGGAAGAACTTGATTATGAAAAGGAATTTGAGGAATACCTCGCGCTCTTTAAAAAAAAGTTTCCTCATTCCGTATATCCCTTATATGCCGAAGCCCGGTATTGTAAAACAAGGGACCGAAAAAGATATATTGCGGTATTGGAAAAGACGCGAACCCTGAAGATAAGTCCTTCAATAATAAAAAAACTGGGGCAGGCCTATGCCTGGCAGGGAAATTATAGCGGGAGCGCGTCCCTGTTTACCCGGTATAACTATAATAATGAGTTTACGGGGAATATTGTTGATAATCATATTAAAAAAGGCGATTATTCCAAAGCCCGGAAACTGGTTTTACAGCGGGTCAGCAGAACATCGCTGCCGTCATTATATTACAAGCTGGGGCTTATTGATTCCCTGAAAAAGTCCGATCCCCTGATGTACTGGCAAAAGGTGCTGGCTCTGAATCCTTCTCTATTTGACCTGTCCGAATATGTGAGTTATTTGTCAACCAGGGAAATAACTCAGCCCTTTGCCCGGTATATTGATGAATCCAAAAAAACACTGACTCCGCAAAACCTGTTTAACAGTAAAAAAATAGATCCCGCGTACCCGGCAACAGTTCTTTACAAGAATAGAATATTTTTGCTTCAAGAATGGGGGTCGAACAGGGTTTATTGTGAGGATATAATATACCTGGCAAATGAGCGCGGTGTTGACCAGTGGGGAGAATATCGCATTCCCTATAAGGGAAAATTTTACCCTATACGGGTGCGGGTATATCATAAAGACGGCAGGTATTCCGATTCCTATGGAATGCAAAAGATCGATGGGGTGACCTATTTAAATCTCAGTTCATTAAAAAAAGATTCCATAATTCATATTTCATATGTTGTAAATAATCCCGTAAAGAGTCCCCGGAAATCATTGTTTTTTTCCATACCCTTTACCTATTTACAGAACTATAATGAACCGGTGGAAAAGATTTTAATTAAAGTTGTGGCGCCGGAAAAAACAAATCTTTCTTTTTATTTAAAAGGGAGCAGCGCTGCGAAACCGGAAATTATGAGGGCTGCGGAGCTGGATCGTGAAAAAAAGACCGGGGGATGGCAGGTGCGGGCGGTACCGGAAGAGGGGAAAATGATATATTCAATTGAATTATCAGGATTAAAGGCCATAGATCGTGAAAGTTTTATTGGAAGCAGTTTAACCGCGCTGCCGAATTTTTCTTTTACCACAATGAATACTTTTAAGGATTTCATAACCTGGTATAATGGACTGCTTCGCGGAAAAGATATGCCATTGACGCGGGAACTCGTTGAAACGTTAAAAAAAGAAATTATAAAAGATCAAAGCACCAGTACCCTGGAAGTAATAAAAAAAGTCTATGATTTTGTTTCCAGAGAGATTGATTTGCAAAAGAATGTTCTGTATTATCCCGAACGGCCCCACAATGTTCTGGCTAAAAAAAGAGGAACTGTTGAGGATAAAGCTATCCTGGCAAAAGCAATTCTTGAATCCCTGGGCATTCGCTCGTATATTGCCTTTACCGGGAAACAGTACTGGCCCGATTTTAACGGGTTTATATCACCCTATGTCTTTTCTAATATCCTTTTGTATGTGCCCCTTGATCTGGAAAACAGCTTGTGGATTGATTTTTCAAGCAAGTATTACCGGTGCGGAATGGTAACCGGTGGAATTGAGGGATCAAAAGCCCATATCCTGCTAAAAAAGAATTTTGAAATAAAAAAGGTTGTTAGAAAAGAATCGCAGCAAAAAAAAGGAACGTATCATATTCGTTTTGATAATAAGGGTAACGCGCAATTTAAAATAATGAATTATTTCCAGGGACGCCGCGGCATTATCAGGAAATATTTTGACAATAAAATATATAATGATGATATAATTAACTCCTTTTACGGCAGAAGGATTTCGTTATTAAATGTGGATACCTATAAACTGGAGAACCTTGAAGATTATAATAAGGATTTCTCAATTACCCTGGAAGGGAGCAGCCTGGGACTGGCTATTACGGGAGCAAAAAAGATTATTTTTCAACCCGTATTAAAAAAGAGTTCCATATACCGGTACATCCGTTACCCTAAAAGGGAGCTGCCATTGGTAATTCTCTCTTCTCTTGATGAGAATGAAGAATACCGGTATACACTTCCGGAAGCATACCATAACCAGGTGATACAAAAACAGTATAAGCTTAAAAACAGGTTTGGGTACGCTGATTTTGAATTTACTAAGAATAAAGGATCGAATGAATTGAAAATAACCAGGAAGATTGGGCTATTACAAAGAAAAATAGAACCGGCCGATTATGGGGAATTCCTTAAATTCTGCATGGATCTAAAAAAAATCGAATTTCAGAATATTACGGTATCTCAATAAAAAAATAATTTTCCAAAGGAGAGAGGCAAATAGCGCAAAAACAGTACTTGCCTCACTTCTCCGGAATAAGTGCGTTTGAAAGACTTTGCCGGATCTTTGTATTATATCCTCTTGGCAAGTTTCTCTTTGAGCTCTTTTTTCTTTCTTTTGATTTGTTTCTTGGCTCTTTTTCTCTTTTCTCTGTTATTGTATTGCTTTCCCACGAATAGAAAACCTCCGTTTAATATTTGAAAGTATGAAAAAACCTCTAATTATATAATTCTTTACATACTGTACATTGCGATAAATTATATGAATTGAAGACAAATAATAATAAAACCTATCTTTGTCAAGATAAATTGTCAAGATAAAATTATAGTAAACAAAATAGTCATTTTGTTCGCGAAAGCTCTATTATTGAGTTTTCTTTTTTGTAATTTAAAGAACTTTACCATTGACAAATTAACCCATCCGGGTTAGTATAAAAACGATTATAAAAAAATAAATGCAGAGGGTATAATGGAGTTTGATGACATTATAATGGATAATGGTGATCTTTCGATTGATTCGGATCTTTTTGAAAGTGATCTTATATCTATTGATCATATTTTACCAACAAGGATACATATAATTCCTATTCGCTATAGACCTATTTTTCCGGGTATCGTAACCCCATTGATTATTTCACAGGGCAGGTTTACCGAAGCGATTGACAAAGTGTTGAACGAATCAAGGACAATAGGGCTTGTGCTTATAAAAGATGAGGATAAAGATGAAATAGAATCCGATGACCTGTTCACTTACGGTACGGCAGCCAAGATTTTAAAAAAGATAAATCTCCCCGATGGAGGCGTTAATGTTTTAATCAACAGTGTTAAACGCTTCAGGATCGATAAAATTATTTCGGAGAAAAAATATCTTATCGCTGAGGTCACCTATCTCGATGACAAGATAAATAAGAAGAATACCATTGAAATTAAAGCTCTTACCAGGGAGGTCTTAGGGCAGTTAAAGCTGCTTTCGGAGAATAATCCTCTTTTTACTGAAGAGATGAAACTTACCATGCTTAATGTGGATGAGCCCGGCAAAATCGCCGATTTTGTTACCTCTATTTTGAATATTGAAAAAGACGAATACCAGGATATCCTGGAAACCCTGAATGTTAAAGAGCGGCTCATAAAGGTTTTAAGCCTTCTTCATAAAGAGATGGAAGTTATGGCCGTTCAGAAGAAGATCCAGGGGCAAATTAACGAAAAAATAGACAAACAGCAGAAGGAATTCTTCCTGCGGGAGCAATTAAAGGCCATTAAGCAAGAGCTTGGGATTGATGAGGATGAAAAGTCCCGTGAGCTCAAGGAAATGAAGAAAAAGATTGAGGAACTTGAGCTGAAGGATGAGGTTAAAGAGAAAGTTGAAGATGAGATTGAAAAAGTTTCTCTTATGGACCCTGCTTCTTCGGAATATTCAGTTACCAAGAATTATATCGACACCATACTTTCCCTTCCCTGGAATACCAGGACAGAAGATACCATAGACCTGGATAAAGCTGAGAAAATCCTGCATAAAGACCACTATGGTCTGGATGATGTCAAAAAAAGGATTCTGGAATTCCTGGCTGTTAAAAAGATCAAACCCGATTCAAAAGGTTCTATCATTTGCCTGGTTGGCCCTCCTGGTGTGGGTAAAACCTCGCTTGGTAAATCTATTGCTGCTGCTTTGAACAGGAAATTCTTTCGTGTTTCCCTGGGCGGTATGCGGGATGAAGCGGAAATTAAAGGACACCGGAGAACGTATATCGGCGCTATGCCCGGAAAAATTATTCAGGGTATAAAGATCTGCAAGTCGAATAACCCGGTCTTTATGCTTGATGAGATCGATAAACTGGGACAGAGCTATCAAGGCGATCCCGCATCTGCCTTGCTTGAGGTGCTGGACCCGGAACAGAATGTGGATTTTCGGGATTATTATCTCGATCTGCCTTTTAACCTTTCCGATGTGCTGTTTATTACCACTGCCAATACTCTCGATACTATTCCGGCAGTTCTTGCGGACAGGATGGAGATCATCCGGCTTTCGGGCTATATTGCCATGGAAAAATTTGAAATTGCCCGGCGCTACCTGCTGCCAAAACAGATTAAACAGCATGGTCTGCCGCGCGGCAGTATCAAGATCAACAAGAGTGAGTTTCTGTATATTATCAATGGCTGGGCTCGTGAAGCAGGAGTAAGAAATCTTGAGAGACAGATAGAAAAGATCTGCCGGAAATTGACTACTGTCAAGGCCAAGGGGAAGAGGCTTCCGGCCAAACCCCTGGATAATAAATTAATCCGGCAATACCTGGGAGCGGAAGTTTTTTCCGATGAGGAAATTATGAAGATCACCAAGCCGGGACTGGCTATTGGACTCGCCTGGACCTCAATGGGCGGCGCTACCCTGGTAATTGAGTCTATTGGCGTCTTCAGCAAAAAGGGCGGTGGTCTTAAATTAACCGGCCAACTGGGCGCGGTTATGACAGAATCGGCCAATATCGCGTATACCTATGTTCAGCATCTCCTTGCCGACAATGAAGAGGCCAAGACCTTTTTTGAGGATAATATCATTCACATCCATGTTCCGGCAGGTGCTACTCCAAAAGATGGGCCTTCTGCCGGTATTACTATTGCTTCGGCTCTCTATTCCATTATTACGGGTAGTGTTATTAAACGCGGCCTCGCAATGACCGGAGAACTGACCCTGGCTGGCAGGGTGTTCCCTGTTGGCGGCGTTAAAGAGAAAGTCATTGCGGCAAAAAGAGCCAATCTAAAAGAGATCATTATCCCAAAAGAGAATGGCAAAGACCTGGAAGATATTCCGGATTATGTTAAAAAAGGATTAACCTTCTACCAGGTCGATGAAATAGAAAAGGTGATTGACATTGCCTTTAAGAAAAAGAAAAAATAGAAAAAATTTTACGTGCCCTCACCCCAGCCCTCGCAGGGGGAGGGAGTCTACAAAAAAAAATATTATCAGGAGAAAGCAATGGCTATAGTTAACTTGATGGAAGACATAGTCAAAAGTGTGACTGACAAGGTTGTTAAAAACAATAAGGAGTTCGCGCAGCTCAGCAGCAATGAAGATGATATTATTGCCTATGTGTTAAATCGTGTTCCTCCCAAGTATAGTACCAGTGAAAGAGGCATTCTGCATGGCAAACTCGAGACCAAGTTTGAGATTCAGCAGAAAACCGATATTCTTATGCTGGTTTTTGAGGCTGCTAAAGTTATTATGAATGGCAGGGCTTCTGAAATTTCCACGGGAGCAGGCGCTAACCAGCTGGGAACTCATTGTTTTCCTCATGTTATTGGTGAAATACTGGAAGAGACAACTCTTACCGTTATTCCCGGTGTGGAAGTTTCCCTGTATTTTGGGGATACCCCTGTTGGTATGGTAGATCCCACCTGGAAGAATCCCTATTCCACCAATAAGGCTACAATGGGGCACTATCATTTTTGGCCTGTCTACCTGGAAAATGTTATGGGAACCGGTCCAAATGTTCCATTAAAAATGGTTGCCCGGCATCCGAAATTTGTTGATAATTCGGTTGATATTGACCTGGAGATCCTTGATAAACCCGATATGGGGAAATCCTTTGTCGCTCCCATTACTCTGATGCAGGTCCAGGATGGTGTGGATCTCGATTTTCTGTATAGCGAAGAATAAGCGGATTTTTATTGGATTCCCGGCGTCTATATAAATAAACGCCGGGAATAAAATCTCTTATTTTATTCACACACTCGTTCACATACTGTTTCGGTGTTGCATCCTATTCTTTCTTTATGGCAGTTGTTATAACATACCCGCTCTACCTCTTTGTTCACTTTATAGGTTTGACTTTCTGTTTTGTGTGTTCCGGCCAGTCGGTTGTATTCTGTACAAAACCTGGATTTTGTTAGGGGATTTGTCGGGCGGTGACCGGCGGTCGTTTAAAAAAATTTGTTTCTTTCCGGAGCTTTTTCCGTTTTGTTTGCCTATAACAGGTATTTTTGCAGTGTATCCTGCCCGGGTACTCCCCAAAAGAAGACAAAAGTCTTTATACCGTCAGGTTTTGCCTCACTGAAGAGGTATGCGTGATGATAGTTATCAACATGACTCTTTGGATTCTTTAAAAGTAAGAGCTCGTCCAGGTAAGTTGCGATTGCGTGGGCAATGATGGCAGAAACCGACAGCTTGTAGATCTTTCGCAGATCCTGACAATTCTCATAGGTTGTGGAATTGAACACAACATGGCAGTGATACCATTCATCCTCCCCGGAACTAAGCTGGTATTTCACCGTACTAAATAAAGCAAGTTCAAAGGGTTCTTCCTCTATAACCCGGCGCACAAGGAGTTCAACGAGTCGACTCCTGGCGATTTTCATGGTTTTAGCGGAAGACTGCAGCTTCTCAAAATTCTTCATGCTGGTGTTGAAAGTAGTATAAACAAGGTCCATTATGATTCTCCTTAAAAGGTGTATATAATATAGACGAATGGGAGGGCCAAAATACTAAAAATTTTTTTAATTTTTTGGAAAATATCTCATTTTTTTTTGATTATCGCACAGTTTTCTTTAAGTAATTGACAATAAGGAGTTCCTGCTCAAAAGATGTGTGAGACAGGAGCTTTTTTATTTTCTGCTTTACAAAGATAAATTATAGTTCTAAGCTATCTATGAAATAAATAAGGTTAATCGTTTTGAGGAGGTTTACATGGATATCAATTTGAAAGAAATCAATGATCACCTGGTTTTTGAAGTTGTTGGCGATATTAATCACTACAATCTGCTTGAGTTTAAAAAGAATTTGTTTACCATAGCCGACAGCGGGCAATATCCCAGTGTAATTGTTGATATGAAAGACGTAGAATTCATTGATTCTTCGGGAATTGGTACCCTGGTTTCTGCTCATAAAAAGATGAAAGCCAATAATGGGCAATTTGCGCTGCTCAACGTGCATGAGGACTTGCTTAACCTGCTAAAACTGGGAACATTGGATAAGTTTTTTAAAATTTATAAGAATGAGAGTGAACTGGAATAAAATTGTCCTGCCGGAGCTCTCTTTCCGGCAGGTTTTTATAGTTTTTTATCATCTATTGATCATCTAAGGAAGCTTTCCCGATGAAAAAAGTTTCATCAGGAGCATGTCAGATCCCCCGGCATTGGTGTTTCCTTCAAGACTGCTTGATGTATGCCCGGTAATATAAACATAATCATTGGTATCAATTGTTAAACCATATCCCGCGTCATTATCCGGAGCAGTAAGCTGTTGCGCGTTTTGTATCTCTCCGGTTGTACTATATTTATAATATAGTAAGTCCGATTCGCCATCAAAGCTGTGTGCGGTATATCCCGTTATATGAATATTGCCACTACTGTCCAGGTCTATAGCCTGTGTACAATCATTACTGGGAGAACCCATTTGTTTTTTCCATTCAATTATAAATAGAGTCATTGTCGTCTATCGCTATATCAATACCGTAATCTACACCTGCGGAACCAAACTGTTCTTTTAGAGTGATAGCGCCATTTTCCGGATCAAACATCATGAGGAATACATCCCAGTCTCCGGCATTAGTACCTTCGATACTGCCCAGGGTTCTTCCTGTAATAAAAATGTTTTCGTTCCTGTCCAGGGCAGCAGAAAGCCCGTCGTCGTAGTTGTCGGTTCCGGTTTGCCGGACCCATCGTTGTCTACGGCAACATCGCGCCCAGAATCCTCTTGAGCGGTACCGGCCTGGTGAATGCCTGCCCAGGGCGAACCGGGCTCCTGAATATCGATTAATATATACGCAAGATTTGTGCCAAAAGAGATAAAACAAGAGTAAAAATCATTTTTTTGCTTGAAAAAAACCAATATCGATATAAGCTGCTATTTTGATGGTATCTAAAACAACCGACCGGGGAAAAAAGATTATGAAGCACATTCGAAACATAACAGTTATACTTATAATCGCATTATTTATTTCAGGCTGTTCAAAATACTCTGAAGATGACCTGCAAAAAGCGATTGCGAAAAAAGATTTTGAATTAATCACTAAAATCGGCCTGATCGATAATGATACCGGCAAAAGAGCGAAAGGCTATTTAATGGATTATATCAAAAATATTTCCAGGGGAATCTATCTTGAAAAAGGAACTAAAAAAGTTTTTAAAAACCAATTAGCTGAATTTAATACAATCGAAGCGGGATCAACAAAGATTTTTAATAACGTGCTGGCTCTTGACGGGGAAGAAGAAGAGCTGCTCAATGCTTTTGATATTATCCGTACCATTTCTTTTAGAAAAGGGCTTATCTTTGACGCCATAGCTGATTTTCATAGAAAGGCCGGTTCATTTGATAAAAAGAATCACCTGCTAAAACTTCTTCCATTGCTGCTGTCAATTGGATTGAATCATGAAGACGGATTAATCCGCTACGAATCCGTTTCTACCATTGGATCGTTCCTTTTCGCCTATAGCGGCAATTTAGACCGGTCGAGTAAAAAGGAGATTAGCGGTTTTATTCTAAAAGCGTGTAATGATAGTAATAAAGCGGTTCGGAAAGAAGCTCTGATGATAACCGTAAACCATTTTCCCGGAGATTTAACCTTATCTAAAAAAGAAGTGAAGACCCTGGCAATGAAGGGATTAAAAGATTCCGAGCTTGATTTTAATGATGATGATAGAAAATTTTTTAAACGGTATGCCGGTTTAAAATAGATTTCTTGCGGCGTGAAGGTCAAGGGACTTCACTCAATTATCATCTCCGCAGCCGCGGTCTTATTGGTTTTCGAATCCTGTTTTACTGTTCACGTTCAAACTTCCGGAACAGTTTCCCCCACACCGAATATTGGCATTTATTTTACCTCTCCCGATAATGGACTTGTTTCGCTTATTAATAATCACCCCGCAACTGAATATCTCGATCTCTGCTTTTTGGGGTTGGGGATGTTAAAGGGGCGCGGTGCAGCGATGATTAGGGTTTTTCTTGTCAGAATTTGACAAAACTTATAACATGATTTTATATTATTGGCAAAAAATTTTTTAAAAAATTAAATATTATGGAGTGAATTATGAAAAAAAAATTATACTTAAGTGCTGTTTCGATGATATGTATTTGTCTCTTTGCTTTTGCCGGATGCGAGCAAGGCCTTACTGTAGGCAGTGATTCAAACAGTGGTTCGGGCGAGGGATTTAGTTTCTCAGATTTGTATAGCCGGATAGCTGCCCTGGAAGAAGAATCAACACAATTAAGAAAAGAGACTACACCTGCCGGCAGTGTTACAGCCTTTGCCGGAGAGAATGTACCTGACGGCTGGTTATTGTGTGATGGACAAGCTGTGTCCAGGGAAGAGTACACTGGTTTATTTAATGCTGTTGGAACAATGTATGGTTCCGGCAATGGGGCATCGACCTTTAATGTACCCGATTACCGGGGATATTTTCTTCGAGGGTGGAATAATGGTGCGGGAAGTGATCCTGATGCGGGAACCAGGACAAACAGGGGCGATGGAACAACCGGAGATAGAGTGGGCACAATTCAGGATGATAACATAAAAGGACACAGCCATTCCTATAGTGCTGAAACAGAAACTGCCGGGAGTCATACTCATAAGTGGTACGTGTACGGAAGTCTCTGCTATAATCTATTAGACAGTGTTGATCGATTTTATGTATCGGTTAACAGGGCTGGTACCGGCCGTAATACTTTTTCTAACAGTGTTGGAGAAGTTTTCAAGTTGAGAGACAACGGTAGCCATGAACATGAATTTTCCGGAGATACTGACACCGAAGGCGGCAATGAAACAAGGGCTAAAAATAAAAGTGTGATGTATATAATTAAATATTAATTTTAAGGCCTGCCGGAGTTTTATTTTTCCGGCAGGTTTTCTGATATAATGCAATGTCCGGTCAGGTTCTGAATTTTCTCCTCACGGCAAAACCGGAAAGGATAAAAAGCATGGAAACGAGCGCTGTTTTTATTTTTGCTAGTGTGACTGTTAAAAATCCCGTAACTGCGACAAAAGGCTGATTCACAAAAAAAGTATCACATATGTTATAGTAGATCGCGCTTAAGATATGAGCAATTGGCCCGTTCTCTAAAAATTTTCCTTTGATCTTAATAGTGTTTTTAATTACGATCCATTCGAGAATTGTTACCGCGCTAAAAGATAGCAGTATAATGGTGATCCATACAAGCGGCAGGGTAAAGCTCATTCCGTAATTGGAAGTCCATTTATACAATGTTTCCCAGGTAATTTTTTTCTTTTGTTTCATCCGCCTTAATTCAAGTTCATCATAGAGAAAATTGTCTGCAAATTTGAAATTTTTCTGAGCAATGAATTTTGTTTTAAGCTGCCGGTATAGCCGCTCAACTTCTTCTATTGTTGTACCGGTTTCCGGATGCTGAATCAGGGTTTCATCGTGAAGTATTATTTTTCCATTCTTTTTTTTCTTTTATTTTTGGGCTATGAAATATACAGCAGTCATGGTCTTTATAAAGAGTATGGCTGCATGAGTGACTGCTTCCGTTTATGTTTTTAATAACAACCGGGCATTTTTCTTCCGGATTATTCATTGATCTTCTCCCCGCAATAAGGGCAGAATTTCATCTTTTTCTCGTTTGTTTCATTATTAATTTTATTATCAATTTCTTCTTGTTTCTTTTTGCTGTTTATCTCATCCATAAATCCCGAACTGATAATTCCCGTAGGCAGGGCAACTATTCCAACGCCCAGAAGGGCTATAATGCCGCTTAAAAATTTTCCTAAACCCGTAACCGGAAAAACATCCCCGTATCCAACAGTAGTTAATGTTGCGATAGCCCACCAGAATGATGATAAAATATCGGGAAAGGCTTTTGGTTGAGCTTCGTTTTCGATATAGTACATTAATGTAGAAGCGATAAGCAGTAATAGAAAGGTGATAAATATCGTAATAAATAATTCTTCTTTTTGTTTTTTTAAAACTCTGCCAATTAATTTTAAAGAGTTCGTGTGCCTGTTGAGTTTAAAAATCCTGAATAAGCGGGTTAATCTTAAAATTCTTAAAAAACGGAGATCAATGGTAATTATCATGGGTAAATAAAAAGGGATAATCGCAAAAAGGTCTATCATTGCCATTGGAGTGAAAATATATTTTATTACTGATGATATGAAGCTTTTGTCCGGGTCTCTATATTTTGAGATCCACACTCTGAGCAGGTACTCTATGGAAAATATTATTACGGAAAATATCTCAAACCATTTGAAGTATTTTAAATATGCCGCGTTTAATTCTTGAAAAGATTCCAGTATAATTGCCAGAACGTTTAAGAGGATTAAGGCAATAATCGAAAAATTGAATATTTTTGAAGGGATATCAATTACTGATTTGTCTTCAATAATTTCATATATACGGTATTTGATCTTGTCAATTTTCATAGAATTCTTCCCGCCGAGCGACGTAACTTCATTATTATTCGTTTTTCTGATTTATTCGTAACGGTAGATATGGGCAAGTGTTTTTTGACGTTCCCCTATACATTAATTAAGCGAATTACCCCCAAAATCAGCAAAATCAAAAAAAAATCAAAAAAATCGAAAAAAATCAAAAAAAAATTTAATCAAAAGGCCTTCCCATTCGTCCTATTAATAGGGACTTGTTTTTCTTAATCAAATTTACATCGAAACCAACCTTAAAAAATATCCCGAAAACAATCTATTAAATCAAAACATACGGAGGCATTTTATGAAAAATGTATATGTACTTATACTGCTAATTTGTATATCGGCAGCCGCGCAAGCCGGGGAAAGCGAAGGGAATATTCCCCTGGTAATAAATGAAGTGGTTTGCGGCGCCACAAACGGAGACTGGGTAGAATTAAAACTGCGGAGTACCGGTAAGGAGAGCATGGATATTTCCAACCTGTATATCACCATGTATTACGGAACTAACGAGAACCTCGCGGCAGAACCGGTAACCATTTACAGCTACGACCGGCCGGAGACTATTTACGACGACCGTTTTGTCGTAGTCCATTTAACAGAACCGAGTACGCCGGATGAAACCGATGCTACCGGGGATACCAATGGAAATGGCGTGGTGGACCTCTATTGCGATAA
>JAAENB010001342.1 GCA_024224995.1 bacterium
GACCCTGGAGAACGCGGGAGCGGAGAAGGGCTGTCTCCTGCTTGAAAAAGAGGGAAAGATTTTTGTTGAAGCGGAAGGTGAAGTGGGGAATTCCGGGGTTCGGGTACTGGAATCGGTGCCGGTAGAGCTTCACCGCGGGCTTTCCTCTGCCATGGTCAATTATGTTGAACGAATGAAAGAGTCCCTCATATTAAGCGATGCTTCAAATGAAGGAGAGTTTACCCGTGACCCCTATGTGCTTGAACAAAAGCCCAAATCGGTCCTGTGTATGCCCATTGTGAGCCAGGGAAAAATCACGGGTATGTTATACCTGGAAAATGATCTCATCTCAGGAGCCTTTACTCCGGAGCGCCTGGCAGTCTTGAAGGTCATTTCATCGCAGGTTGCCATCTCTATTGATAACGCGCGGTTGTATGAGAATCTTGAGCAAAAGAATGAGAAGCTTATTGAACTGGATAAACTAAAAGATGAATTCCTGGCAAACACCTCACACGAGCTTCGCACTCCTCTGAACGGGATAATTGGAATTGCCGATTCCATGATAGAGCAGAATAAATTTGATGAGGAAAACGGGAGAGACCTGTCCCTTATTGTCTCAAGCGGCAGACGCCTGGCCAACCTGGTAAATGATATACTTGATTTTTCAAAGCTCAAGAACCGGGATATAGGGCTCAATCCCGTGCCCGTGGATATTAAGTCATTAACGGATGTGGTGATAGATCTTTCACGACCCCTTACCCGGCAAAAGGATCTGGAACTGGTAAACGCTATTGATGCCGGGATCCCGGCAGTGAATGGAGATGAAAACCGTCTTCAGCAGATTTTGTTTAACCTTGTGGGCAACAGCATCAAGTTCACGGAGTCGGGAGAAGTTCGTATAACGGCAGAAGTAGTAGAGGCCGGTAACGCGAAGGGCCGGTTTATTCGCATTACCGTGTCGGATACGGGGATTGGGATTTCTCCGGGTAAGCAGGATGATGTATTTAAATCGTTTGAGCAGGTGGATGGTTCAATCGCGAGGCAATACGGTGGAACCGGAATAGGGCTCTCTATTGTTAAACAGCTTGTGGAACTGCACGGAGGGGAAGTGGGGCTTGTGTCCGCGGAAGGAGCGGGATCGTCTTTTTTCTTCACGGTCCCTGCCGCCGAAGGGAAGGCGCGCCTGGAGAATATTTCCCGAAGTCTTGAACAGGCTTCCCGGGTACGGGACCTCTCAGTGGAGGAGGTTGCCTCGGCCGGGGAAAGGCGCTCTTTAAAGAAAGGCAGGGGAAAAAGGGGCCGTATCCTGGCAGTAGACGATGACCTGGTTAATTTGCAGGTAATAAATAATTATTTATCAACCGGGGATGCGGCAAAAAAATATGATTTAACCCTGGCCTCAAGCGGTCCCCAGGCCCTTGACCTGCTGAAAGAGTCGGATTACGACCTGGTACTGCTCGATATAATGATGCCCGGGATGTCGGGATATGAAGTGTGCCGGGTTATTCGTGAGCAGTTTTCCCTGTATGAGCTTCCGGTAATAATCCTCACGGCCCGTAATACCATACCGGACCTGGTTGCCGGTTTTGATGCCGGAGCCAATGACTATTTAACCAAGCCCTTAACAAAGAGCGAGCTCCTGGTACGGGTGAATACCCTGGTGACACTGAAACGGACCGTGTCGGAGCACAAGGAAGCGAAGTATAAACTGCTGCAAGACCGCATGAGCCCTCATTTTTTGTTTAATGCCCTGAATACCATCCACGCGTTAATGTACCGGGATGTGAAAACAGCTAACAGCGCGCTGTTGAAACTTGCTCATAATTACCGTTTTTTAATGGACCAGGTATTGAAATCGGTGATCCCTTTTGATGAGGAATGGGAGTTTGTTAAGAATTATCTGGAACTTGAGGAACTGCAGTTTGATGATATATTGTCGACGGAAATGACCCTGGATGGTGATTTTGACGGAGTGTTTATTCCGCCCCTTACGATCCAGCCCATACTGGAAAATTGTTTAAAGCACGGGCTGAAGGACAACACAGGAGACGGGAGAGTA
>JAAENB010001343.1 GCA_024224995.1 bacterium
TAATAAACAGGTGGCCTTCACACCGAAATTCGGTTTGATGATGCACGGGTCTGAGTCCAAGCTCGGACTTCATCGAACGAAAGGCATCCTCCAAATCGAGCAGCATGGTGAATATGTCGAATATCTCTTTCTCACTGACATTGTCAGCGTCATCCTGAAATTGTATGAAATCCGGCGTTTTGAAAATGTTAGTTTTCTTCCTGTATGTTCTTCTTTAAGTATTCAATTTTAAAATCTTTTCTTCATTTTCCTTCTTCTTCTTTTCTTCTATCTTTTTTTTCTTATCTTTGGCCTGAGGAGTTATCAGGCTATGTCGAGAATCAGAAAACGTAAATGCCGCCACTGCCGGGAACATTTTCTTCCGGACTATCGGAACGTAAAGCATCAGAAATTCTGTGGGAAACCTGAATGCCGCAACGCGTCCAAAAAAGAAAGCCAACGGCGGTGGCTTCGAAAACCGGAGAACCAGGATCATTTCAAAGGCCCGCTAAACGTACAACGAGTACAAGAATGGCGAAAGGCGCATCCGGGCTATTCGCGCAAGGAACAAGATACGTTACAAGATCACTGCTCGCAAAATTTGAAGGAAAATCATCAGGTTAATACCAACTTTGTTTCGAAAAGCCCCGGTATGTCCGATGCGTTACAAGATATCTGCCTGGCGCAACCTGTTTTAATTGGGCTGATCGCAAGCATTACCGGATCGGCGTTACAAGATGACATCGCAACTTTCCTCCGGAGTGTGCAACAATTGGGCATGGATATTCTCAACAACGGTTCAATTTTTAACGAAGGGGGTCAAAATGGTGAAAAAGTATCCGATCCGCCCGGAACGCATCCGCAAGATACCAAAACAGTTCAGTTGGGTGGATCACCGTCTGGTCCGTGAAGGGTATATCGAATCCTTGAGCTGTGAAGCGGCGGCGCTTTATTTGTTTCTGGTCACCGTCGGCGACAAACTGGGATTGAGTTATTATTCGGACGCGTCCATCGGAAAACGGCTTTCCATGGACGGCGACACCCTGCAAACGGCGCGAGACGATCTGATCCGCGTCGAACTGGCCGCCTATAAAAATCCGATTTACCAGATCCTGGACCTGGACAGGCCGAAACAAACCGTTGCCGCGAGAAAAGCAGGCTCGCCGGTTTCACTGGGAGAAATTTTCAAGCAGGCAATGGAGGGCGGCTCATGATCGATTATGAAACATTTTTGCAAATCAAAAAATACCACGAGCAGTGCGGGTTGAACGAAGGACAGATCGCCAGAGAGCTGAATCTGGATGGCCGCACCGTGAAAAAGTGGCTTGAGGAAGAAAGGTTCAAGCCGAGAAAAATCGGGGAGCGGCCGAGCAAACTCGATCCGTTCAAGGATGATATCATCCGGGAATTGGAGCTTCATCCGTATACGGCCACGCAGATACTCCGGAATATTCGCGAAGGTGGCTTCGAAGGCGGCTACACCATCGTCAAGGAGTATGTGCGGAAAATCCGGCCCAAAAGAGCGAAGGCTTTTCTAAAACTTTCCTTTGCGCCTGGCGAATGCGCCCAGGTGGACTGGGGATCGTTCGGGTCGGTCAATGCCGGTTCGACCCGCCGAAGGCTCAGCTTCTTTGTCATGGTGCTTTGCCATAGCAGGATGATGTACGTGGAGTTTACCGTCTCGCAAACCATGGAACATTTTCTCGGCTGCCATCAAAAAGCGTTCGAATTTTTCGGCGGGGTCACCCGGAAAATAATGGTCGATAATCTCAAGTCCGCGGTAATCAGGCGCGTCACTGGCCAGGATCCGGTTTTTAATCCAAAGTACCTGGATTTTGCGCGCCACCATGGCTTCGACATCGTACCATGCGGCGTTGGCAAGGGGAACGAAAAAGGCCGGGTGGAAAACGGCGTCGGTTACGTAAAGAAAAACCTGCTCGCCGGTCTTTCCATCCCGGATTTTACAGCCCTTGCACCCGCATCCTCGCATTGGCTGGAAGAGACGGCCAATGTCCGCATGCACGGGGAAACCCGAAAGCGGCCGGTTGACATGTTCGAGGAAGAAAAAGCGGATCTCATTCCGTTGCCACCGTATCCATACGATATCGCGACGGTCTCGCAGGTAAGGGCAACACGGCAGTTTCGCGTCACGCTCGATACGAACCGCTACTCCGTTCCGGCTGAAAACTCTGGCGCGAAACTCACGATGAAAGCGTATCCGGACCGGCTTTGCGTGTATGATCGGGAAAAGCTGGTTGCCCGGCACGTCCGGTCTTACGACCGGTACAAGGACTTTGAAAATCCAGATCATCCGAAAGAATTGCTTGCCCAGCGAAGAAAAGCGCGCGATCAGAAGATATACATGCGTTTTCTAACGCTGTCTCCGAAGGCGAATTCGTATTACAGCGAGCTTTCACAACGCCGCATGAATCCCAGGCATCACATCATAAAAATCGTCGGGTTGAGCGAAATATACGGCGTCGAAGCGGTTGCGCGGGCAATGGAAGACGCTTTCGTTTTCCAGGCTTTTTCCTGCGAATACATCGCCAACCTGCTGGAACAACGCGGCCGGAAAACGCCGGAACCAGGCGCTCTCCATGTGACGCGGAGGGAAGACCTTTTGGACATTGAAATCGAGAAACCGGATATGACTATTTATAATACCAAGGGAGATTTTTAAACATGCCTGTTGAAATAAAACCGCCGCCGGAGGGTCTCGACGACCGGCTGAAATACCTGAAACTTCGGTTCATGCTGGAAAACCAGGAATCGCTTGCCGCTGTTGCCGCGCAAAAAAACTGGACCTACACGAATTACCTCGATGCTCTCGTCCGGGGGGAAGCACAATTGCGAATGGACCGTTCCATTCAACGGCGCATCGGCCTTGCCCGCTTCCCGCAAATCAAAACCCTGGACCAGTTTCGCTGGAACTGGCCGAAAAAAATCAATCGAATGCAGGTACAAAATTTGTTCCGCCACAAGTTTATAGGAGAAAAGGCCAACGTGATTCTCCTGGGCGGCGTCGGACTCGGCAAAACTCATCTCGCCGTCGCTCTTGGTTATACGGCGTGCCTGAAAACGCATTCCGTGCTTTTTACAACGGCAGTGGATGTGATCAACAACCTTTCCGCCGCGCAATCGACAGGCCGTTTGAAATACGAATTGAGCAAGTATGCCAAACCGAACGTGCTTATTTTGGACGAGATAGGTTACCTGCCGATTGATAAAACCGGGGCCGACCTGCTTTTCCAGGTGATCAGCCAGCGTTATGAACGCGGTTCCATGATTATAACGTCAAACAGAGCGTATAAGGATTGGCCCGAAATATTCAACAATGACAGCACACTGACATCGGCTATCCTCGACCGCATCTTGCATCATGCGGAAACGGTTGTGATCGAGGGAAAGAGCTACCGAATGAAGGACAGGATTGAATCCTGACGGATAAAAACAGAGGCATCGCAGCCAAAATGAGAACGCGACGCCTTCTTTTTGAAAGAACATTTTTAAAACGCCATTTTACTGCATTTTGACGACGCCGTTAACATCTCCATCAAATCATGTCTTCGATCCGGAAGCCGTCGTTTATCTCCCGGTTCCGAACCCAATAACCGTCACATCATTGATTCTCTCATATTCTCCCCGGTAACCCTCGAACGCCTCAATGAGCGGAATGTTGCTGCATCTGAAAAGGTTTGCGGCTTGTTTCGATGAGCAGTTTTTTGAAAGTTTTGGTACCCAGCGGTTTTTGCTTTTCTCCGTCGAGTTGATTCGGGAAACCGTCAGTTGCGATGAAAAAAGACATGCCGTTTTCGATGTCCACGGCGTGGTTTGTGTAGAGGTAATCCAGATCGGACTGTTTATAGCGTATGCTTTGCCTGTCCCCCTTGATGGCTTTTAATAAACAGCTGAGTTTCCTGATCAAACTCGAAATCATCTCCTAAATAACCTTGTTCAAGTTCTGCAAACGCCTTTGGATTATTCGGGCAGGGACATGTTATACCTTCAAATAGAATGGTACCTAATGGGAAAATTAGATCTTCTGGTATCCATTTGGGATTTCCTTTTGCATCACGCCCTGCTTTATCGTGGTCTAACCGATAAGATTTTTCTTCTTCACTATAAATGTAATTGTAAATATCTATCATATTCAGTGGCCATTCCTGACCATAAGCATCAACATATTTTTCTCCGTCTTTAGGAAAGCAGCCAAATGTATTTGTGCTATAATCCCCAACTTTTGTTCTCAGGCTATAGGTATATTTATCCGGTAATTTGCTGTCCAATGCTTTTCCCACCTTGACAAACTCTTTGTTCACACAACCCGTATCTATATCATTATCATGATAAATGAACTGACCGTTTCTGTATGCACCCAACAAGGTTCCACCCTCTATAAAAAATTCAATACCAGCTTCCTCCAAAATTTTTTTAATTATCTTAAATAATTCTAATCTCTCACCAATTATTTCTTTATTTTTTTTAATTATTTCTTCCTTATTACTTGTTGTTACATCGCCCCACCAACTTAAGCTTTTTTCTTCCATAATCACCTCTTATTCGGCTCTTCTGTTTAAATCATTTTACTAAATTTATTAAATGATCGTTTGGTTAAACCACACGCCATATGCTTTTTTCATAGTTTCTTCAGTTGCCCACGCTACATGAGGAGATAATATCGTTTTGTCGCTATTCAGCAACAGGTAATCTTTATCTATGGGTTCTTGTGAAAAAACGTCTGTACAATA
>JAAENB010001344.1 GCA_024224995.1 bacterium
ATGAAAAAAGGGAATCTATAACCATATTATTTGAAGAGAAGGGCAACCTGATCCCTCAAGGGCTTAAAGAAAAGGATGCCGTACTGGATGGTATCCAAAATCCTGTAGATCTCCAGACATTTCCGTTAAGGACAAGGCGGTATATTTATCAAAAAAACGTAGGCGCTGGAAAGAGCGTGGCAAAACGGACAAGAGCTTTCACAACACATACAACCTGCACCGCCAAGGGATGTGGCCCACCAATGAATTTGGTGATTTTTTAAAAGAGGATCTTGGACTCCGACCGCCTGAATATAACAAGCTTTGGGAAAGCATTACGGATCAAGGGCGGTACAATATATAAATGGTATAGGGATGTATTAAGCTTTTATGCGCAGGGCGGTGGTCCAAGTGTGCACAAAAATGATATAAAGACTGAAAGCTCCGGCAAGCAGAGGACTATTGAAGTCCCTATTTATGAGGGGTCTAATTTTGGCAAAAAAAATAGCCATTGACGAAAAGGACATAGGTGAAGATTTCTATACAATCATAAGCATCAGGAAATAACCGGTCACATATTTTTTGGTACAATACAGAAAAATCACGGGTGATGCTTTTTACTTCTAAT